>JAKBBN010000128.1 GCA_021808485.1 Planctomycetota bacterium
GCCACCTCTGCGGACGTCGATAAGATTATCGGTGTCCGATGGATTCCGCGCCCGGAGGTTCTGCCATGCGCCCAAGCCCTCCGCGTACCTAAAATAGGTTCTCTCATCGATTTGCAGTACGCCTATTCCAAAAATGTGAGCCCTATTAGGGATTTTGCCCGGCGACGCGGTACGATCCGGCCAAAAATATTTAGCCGCGTGGTTTACACCAGCTCCGTGCGGCCGCTCGGCAGGCCTTACCAACTATTTGCGCTCCGTAACGCCAGCGGCGAATTCTTGCCGGAACCTCAGGCCAGGCTCATGCACGTCGCCGGGATGGTCCGCCACGCGGCTATTAAAGCAATGGATCTGAAACAGAATGGATATCCGCCGCCGGGCGTTGCCGATCCGGAAAAGTGGGTTGGAACGGCCATTGCGGGCCATCGCAACGGCAATAACGACCATCAACAATTTTCTTATTTGCCGCTGCCCTCCATCGGCCATGAACATGCCGATTGCGATATCCGCCGCGTGATGATCGTGGCACCATTTGATCAGGAATCAAACCTGATTCACCTCGCCCGGCAGCTCGACGGATGTCAGCTGGAGCGCGAGGGCGGAGGTGAGGCACCAATTCTCGAATTGTTTCACGGCGACGGCGTCACACGCCAATACACCGGCGGATCCGCAACGTGGGCGACGGTTACACCCATTATTCTTCCCGGCCACGACGACCATAAACCGGCCAAAACCAAAAAGCTCCTGGAAACGGCATTGCGACAAAGTGGCATTGAACAGCCCTGCGAATTTACCTGGAGCGCGATGCCCAATTTTCGGCACTGCCTTGCCGCGTTCAAGCATGACCGCCAGGGGCGACACCTGGGCTATTTTCGGCCTGACCATCTTGAAAACTTTACGCTCGCACACGTCCGTCTGACCTTCCAATCCCCCATCGTCGGTCCACTCGTCATCGGTGCGGGGCGACATTGCGGGTTCGGCCTGTGTGCGGTGGTGGATGGCGGCTGATGCATACCCTAAATTTCATGCCCGCGGTTCCATCAAATGCGGCGGACTTGCGCTCAAACTGGCACGCATGGCGGTATGCACGGCAGGGTGTACGGCGGTTTGCATAACGCGTTGCATGCCGCTATTTGCCGTAGAGTTTCGCCGTCTGCAGGGCCAATTCCTGTACCCGTAGAACAAGCTCCCGCGGCTCCAAAACCCGGCAGTGCGGACCCAATCCCAGAATCCACCACACAATCTCCTCCAGGCCGTCCACATCAAATTGGATAATGGCCGATCCGTCCGGCTGATTTTCCACCACCTGCGTGCTGTGCCATTGCGTTTCCGCAATGCCGGTGGCGAAATGCGGATCAATCTGCATGACAATATGGCGCCGTGTGCCGCCCGGAATCAGACGCCAGCATTGGCCCAGATATCCGGCCACGGTAAAGTCCGCCGGAATTTTGAACGACTTGTTCGTCGGGGTTATTTGCGTGAAACGAATAAGCTTTAAGGAACGCATGGATTTGCGGTCTTCCCGGTAACCAATGACATACCATGCCCGATTGCTGAAAAGCAGGTGGTACGGGCAGAAAAAAAACTGCCTGTCCCCGCCGCCGTTTTCGGAACTGCGCACGGCATCATATTTGCACTGC
This sequence comes from Planctomycetota bacterium, assembly GCA_021808485.1. GTDB lineage: Bacteria > Planctomycetota > Phycisphaerae > WQYP01 > WQYP01 > JAJYPG01. The sequence goes on from JAKBBN010000128.1 coordinate 1,638, forward strand.
ACCTGGCGCTGTTCGCGAATGGCCTGCTGCATGCGGTGGTACGCATCCCCGGCGGCCTGGGCATTGTCCGTGCCAACCGGATTCACCGTGACGCGATGTTCCAACGCGGCAAGCTGATCCTGCAGGGCCGGCGGCAAATGGGAGCGGATTTTACCCAGGGCGCGGTTGGCGGCATCTTCCAGCACCGGGTCCTCCGACACGTGCCGGCCAAGCAGCATCAGCGCAACGGCTTCATCCTGCCGGAAATCCAGGGGAGGCAAAAAGCCGGTGGCGCCGCAATAGTAGCGGTCGGTCTTGCGGTCGAACTTAATTTGATAGCCGGCCTGTTGAATCACCTTGATATCACGATGAATTGTGCGGACGGTTACTTTGAACCGGTCCGCAAGCATTGCCGGGGATTGAGCCTCGCCATTGCTTAAAAGCCCCCACAATAAAATCAGGCGTATTTTTGCATCCGCATGCGCCGCCGCGGCGGGGCGGCGCCGGCTTATGGTCCTGGGTGTTACCGTGGTCATAACCTAATTCCCTTCCGGTTGCGAACACTGAAGAATACATCCGGCCGATGGCGGCAGCGCACAGTGCGAGTTCCGGCTGCGGCGCACGGCGGCGGCATTGTGAATTCGTGACCTGCCTGGGGCATTTCCCATTACATTTACCCGTGTGCGGTGGTGCGGCCAGCGGCTTGGCGCGGAACCACACCGGCACGGTTTTGTTTAAAAGGCACTGATTTCTCTGGCTGTAAAATAATCAGGCGGTGCAAACCTGTCAAAGCAATAAATCGGCCGGGCGACTGTGTTCAAGGCAATCGCTTGTGGATTAACGCGGAAGCGGCGGCCCACGGCTTGGGGATCGCGGGAGAAGCGGCGGGCGACCCTCGACGGGGGGCATTGCAGAAGCGGCGTCTGCTTTGGCCGCGTTACGAAAGGCAGACACACAGAAAAGAATGTCCGTGCCGCAAAAATACAATCCTCCGCGTTCCTTCGTGTCCCCCGCGGTGAATTTCCCCGTCGCATGTTCCTTTTGTACTCGCCTTGATCGTGGATGCCGCCGGCCAAGGGCAACGTCATGCCCCCGGCCAGGGGCATAGCGCGGTCCCCTGGAAACAGGGTGAAAAACCGTGGGTGGAATCTGCATACGATTGCCATGGATGCCATGGACCAGTTCCGCGAATCGAATTGGCGGGCGGAACATTGATTTTCAAAGGTTTGGCGGCGTTGTTATCAGTCCTTGAAATCGAGTTATTTATGATGTAAGTAATCTATTGGGCTGTGCGGGTTGTTATGGTCAAACAGGCTCGCACGGCTCTTTCCATTTTTAATCACGGAATGGCTGGGCCGTGGACGGAACCACCCGGAAGAAATTGCGGAGGGTTCGCCATGCTTGATGCCAATTCGTCCGTTGGGCCGTCTTGCAGTGCGCCGGAACCTGCCTTACCGGACCTTGTGCCGGCCCGCATGATCAATGAATTTTCCTATTGCCCGCGCCTTTGCTATCTGGAATGGGTGCAGGCGGAATTTGCCGCTTCCGCTGATACGTTGGACGGCGAATATAAACATCGGCGGGTGAACCGCGGCCAAGGCGGCTTGCCGGAGGCCGGTACAACCGCGGGTGAGGCCTCCGCGGAATTGTCCCGCCTTCACGCGACTTCCGTGCAACTCTCCGCGCCGGTGCTGGGGTTGATAGCGGTGATTGACCTGGTGGAATCCGTGCAGGCCGCGGCCGATGGCGCCCCGGCGGACGCGGTGGTTCCCGTGGAATATAAACGGGGCGCCGTACCGGAAAATGCCGAACGATCCTGGGAGCCGGAGCGGGTGCAGCTTTGCACGGCGGGTCTGATTTTGCGGGAAAATGGCTACCGCTGTGAAAAGGGCGTCATTTATTACATTGCATCCAAAACGCGGGTGGAAATTGCTTTTGATGACGCCCTTGTGGCCCGCACGCTGGACCTGGTCCGGCAAATGAAGGCGATGGCTGTCGGCGGCCGTATTCCGCCGCCGCTGGTGGACAGCCCGAAATGCCCGCGCTGTTCACTGGTGGGCATTTGCCTGCCGGATGAAACGCGGCTGTTGCAGCCCATGGGGAACGGAAAGCCGGCGGATATTGAGCCGCGCATGCGCACCATTATTCCGACGGCTTCGGATCATCTTCCGTTGTATGTGCAGGAGCCGCGGGCGTATGTGGGCAAAAAAGGGGATGTGCTGGAAGTGCGTTCCGGGCCGCCGGAGAGAAAAGTTCTGGCGGAGCATCCGCTGCGTGATATTTCGCAGGTGGTGCTGATGGGCGATGTGCAGATATCCACACAAACCGTGCAGGCCTTGTGCGAACTGGGTGTACCGGTGGTTTACCTTTCCTGGGGCGGCTGGTTTTACGGCATGACCCAGGGGTTGCTGTCAAAAAATGTGGAATTGCGGATTGCACAATTTCAAAAGGCCGCGGATGCAACTTGGGCATTGAAATTGGCGCGACAAATTGTGTGCGGAAAAATTGAAAATCAGCGGACGCTGCTGCGGCGCAATGCCGAGGGTGTAACGGACCTGACATTGAATTCGTTGTCCTCCGCCATGAACCATGCGCACCACGCGCCGGATCTGCCGACATTGCTGGGAATTGAGGGAAATGCGGCCCATCTGTATTTCTCCAGTTTTAGTTCGCTGCTTAAGCCGCGTGCCGCCGGCGGCGCGGGCGATTTTGTTCTGGACTTTAACAATCGCAACAGGCGGCCGCCGGTGGATCCGGTAAATGCCCTGCTTTCATACGCATATGCCCTGTTGACCAAGGAATCAACGGTGGCGTGCTGGAGCGTGGGGTTGGATCCGTACATGGGGTTTTATCACCAGCCAAAATTCGGCAAGCCGGCGCTGTCCCTGGATTTAATGGAGGAATTCCGGCCGCTGATTGCCGATTCGGTGGTGGTAACGGCGATTAACACCGGCGTGGTGGGGCCGGGCGATTTTGTGCGCCGCGGCGGGGCGGTGGCCTTGTTGCCGGAAGGGCGCAAACGATTTTTGCAGGCGTATGAAAGACGGATGGAAAGCGAAATAACGCATCCGATTTTCGGCTACAGAATGTCGTATCGACGGGTGCTGGAGGTTCAGGTGCGGCTGGTTTCACGTCTGCTGCTGGGCGAGATAGCTGACTATGCGGCGTTTACCACGCGATAGGACGTGACCGAAGTTTTCGGAATTCGGAGAAAAATGTATATAAAGGGGCGGGACGGTGTTGCGGGATTACCTGGTAATGTATGATATCTGTAATGCCAAGCGCCTGGCGAAGGTGTTTAAGCTGATGAAGGGGTTCGGGCGGCATTTGCAGTATTCGGTGTTTCAGTGTGATTTAAGCGAGGCGGATATGGTGCGAATGAAATCCGCCTTGGCGGAGGTGGTGGATCACCGGGAAGACCAGGTGCTGATTTTTGACCTTGGGCAGAGCAACGGTTCGCGGGCGGAACTGGTGGAGGCGGTGGGGCGGGCGTATGAGCGTGTACCGCGCGCCGCGTTGGTGATATAATGAGCGACATTCTTTGGCAAATGAATATCGAGCGGTCCGGTGATGGGCTGAATACCGGGGATCGCTCGCGGACTGTATCACGTTGCCTGGCAACGGTTTATGACCATGATTGCAGGATGTGGGGTGTTGTTTTGGTCAGCCGTCAACGATCGCTCGCAAAAGGCGAGGTAAGCGTTGTGAAACGCGTGATTTGCGAGGCGACATTTTCCGCAGCGAATTTGCTGCGGCCCCATTGAAGCAGGGAATTGCCGTGACCATGCGGACGGATGCGTTCTTTTTCCGCAGCGAATTTGCTGCGGCCCCATTGAAGCGAACACGACACG
>JAKBBN010000045.1 GCA_021808485.1 Planctomycetota bacterium
TCGCCTGTCGTTGCCCGGCGTTCGACCGGGTGGGAATTTATTTTGCTCCGCAGGAAAGGAAGTATTATGAGCTGGAATTCCGCATCCGCACCGGATCCGCAGCAGAATTCTTCGTCACCCATGGCCCAGTGCTCCGTCACCGGCCAATGGCACCCGGAGGATGACCTGGTCAGCTTTCAGGGGCAACTGGTGAGTGCGGAGGGCAAGCAGATTTTGCTGGACCGGCTGATGGCCGGCGAAGCACCCGCGACCGACATGACCCGGCCCGGAGTCCTGCGACGACTTGGTTGCCTGTTTTTGGACGGGCTGGTGATGATAATTCCGACAATAGTCCTTGACGCCGGTCTCGGATTCGGATTAATTGCCGTTGCAAATAATACCGGCGGCGGTTTTGGAGTGCCCGCGGGGGCCTCACTGTTTCTGGGATTCTATGCCGTGCTTCTCGGTCTGATGTACGTGGCTTATTTCTCGATTTGTCACGCTAAATGGGGTTGTACGATTGGTAAAAAGGCCGGCAAGTTGCGTGTGGTCAATCTGGATGGTTCGCCTATTTCCACCGGTACCGCATGGATTCGCGGCTTCGCCTACGCCGGCGGCGATGTGGTAATTGGTTTGATGATGCTATTCGCCGGTTTGACGGGCAATTCGATGGTGGCGATGGCCGTGGTTGGAATTGTGGAACTGCTGGTTTTTGGCTGGATACTAGCGGACATTATAATGGCCCTTGTGGACACCCGCATGCAGCGCAGCCTGCATGACCGCGTCGCCGGCACACGTGTGGTTTATCTGGGATAATAATGGTTTTAAACGTTTTTAAATGCGAATGAAGGTTTACGCATGCTGCGTTATGAATTAACCACCCCGGAACAGGTGACACTCAGCTACCAGCTGGCCGGACTGGTATCGCGGGCTATCGCCGGGCTTATTGATCTGATCTGCATGATCAGCCTGATGATTCTCGTCGGGATTCTGCTGCTGATGGTGGCTGTAGCCACGTCATTTATCGGTTCGTTTACCTTCCTGTTTCTGGGGGTGGTGTTCATTGTTGAATTTCTGATTTTCATCGGCTATTTCATTTTTTTTGAGCGATTTATGGCCGGAGGATCGCCGGGCAAGCGGCTGATGGGATTGCGTGTAACCAGCGCCTCGGGCGGCCGGCTTGAAATGGAAGATATTGTCGTGCGCAATCTGCTGCGGGCCGTGGATTTTTTGCCGTCGTTCATGTTTCTGGGTGGAACGGTTGCGTTCATCGATCCGTATCACCGCCGGCTGGGCGATTTTGCCGCCAACACCATTGTGATACGCGAGCGGCGGGTCAGTTTGCCGAAAGCCGTCACCCGGCGCCACGATCGGCATAACAGTTTTCAGGCGGATCCGGTATTGCGCGGCAGGATTGTCAACCGGCTGAATCGCGCGGATCGCGATTTGACGATGGACCTGACCCTGCGCCGCGATTCACTGGACGATGACGTGCGGGAAAGCCTTTTTGCCGACGCGGCGAGGTATCTTCGCCGACGGCTGGAAATCTCCGATGCGGCGGAGCAAATCGAACATCTCAGCGATGAACAGATGGTGGTGAATGTGGCGCTGGTGCTGCAGAACGGCTGGTTCAAGGGCTGATCCATTGCGCAACCGCGCCGCTGGAATGCGGGCGGCATTGTGACAAGCGGCCGAAAGATATTACAATTCACCGGTGTTTTTAGCAGGAGTTCCCCGTTGCCCGATAAGCTTACATCCCTCATCCGGCCGGCATGGACGGAATTTCAGAATCTGGCGCGGCCCCATTCCGTTGTGCCGGTGTTCGTTACGCTGATGGGCGACTACCTGACACCCGTGACGGCGTATGAACGGCTTTCACGGCGTTCAGCTTATTCGTTTCTGCTTGAATCGGTGGTGGGTGGGGAACGGATCGCCCGTTACTCTTTTCTGGGCAGTCATCCGCGGCTGGTATTGCGTGCCGCCGGCGAACAGATAACCGTTCAAACCGCTGGAGCGTCGGCGCCGGAACTGCGCACCTGGAAATCCGCGGATCCGCTGCGGGATCTGGCGGAAATTCTCGGCCCGGCCCGCGCGGTGTCCGTGCCGGGGCTGCCCGCATTCACCGGCGGCGCCGTGGGCTACGCGGGCTACGATTCCGTGCGATACCTGGAACCGGAAAAACTGGCCGCATCCCCGCCGGACCGGCGTCATCTGCCGGACCTGCAATTCGGCATATACGATGATCTGGTAATTTTTGACCATGTGCAGAAGACCATTCTTGTGGTTGCCGATGTGCATGTGAAAGACCAACCCCGGCGTGCGGATTATAATGCCGCCGTCCACCGGATCGACGGCATTGTCCAATGCCTCGGATCGCCGCTGGCGGAGCGCGTCGGCATTGTAAACATGGCGGTGGAATCCCGGCCGGCATTCACCAGTAATTTCACGCGCGATGCGTTTGAAAAGGCCGTTGATTCCGCCAAGGAATATATCAAAGCCGGCGATATTTTTCAGGTCGTGCTTTCCCAATGCCTGAAGGTCACCACCGGCGCTGCGCCGTTTGATATTTACCGCGCCCTGCGCATGGTAAATCCTTCGCCCTTCATGTTTTATCTAACATCGCCGGATTGCACCCTGGTCGGATCGTCGCCGGAAATCATGTGCCGGGTCCAGGACGGTGTTGTTACCAACCGCCCGCTTGCCGGCACGCGGCGCCGCGGGGCCACGCCACAGGAGGATGCGGCCCTGCAGGAGGAATTGTTGGCGGATCCCAAGGAAATTGCCGAACATGTGATGCTCGTGGATCTTGGCCGCAATGATGTCGGCCGAGTCAGCGAGCCTGGATCGGTTGAAGTTTCCGAACCGCTGACGGTGGAGCGCTACAGCCACGTCATGCACATTACCACGAATGTGACAGGCCGGCTTGCGGAGGGCAAAAGCTGTTTTGATGCACTGCGCATGACGCTTCCGGTCGGCACTGTAAGCGGAGCGCCAAAGATCCGCGCGATGCAGATCATCGATGAGTTGGAGCCGGACCGCCGCGGGCCGTATGGCGGAGCCGTCGGTTATATGGACTATGCGGGCAACATGGATACATGCATTGCCCTGCGTACCATGGTTATCACACCCGCGGCGGACAAAATCCGCCATGACGCCTGGGTACAGGCGGGGGCGGGGTTGGTGGCGGATAGCGTGCCGGCCAGCGAATATCAGGAGACGCTCAACAAAGCCGCCGGTCTACTCAAAGCCGTAGCCATGGCTGAAGCCGGACTCGAGTAGGATGTTGCCCAGATCATCCGCATTATTCGTATAATTGCGTAAATAAATTACCGCAGATGTCGAAAATCATGAATGAATCTTTATTTCGCGATGTTCAAATAGTTTGTAACATGTTGTTTTATAATGCTTTACAACGCAATATGTGCCCGTCAATATTAGCGCAATCTTAACACTCCACAAACAATTACAACATCCCTTAAACCTAATATTTGAAGGAGGAAACGATGGCTTGAGTTCCCCGTGTCAAACTCGTGGCGCGGGTGGCTTACGGCCTTGCAGGATCAGGCGATATTGCCTGGCCTAATTTTGGTAAAGGAGTTTTCTATGGCCGCTGCTGTCAACAACGAATTGCACGCCCGCGAGGTGTCCGAAGCACTGAATGAAGTTAAATTCAGTGGCTTCCACCTTCGCGCCATCATTACCGCCGGCATGGGGTTCTTCACCTCCGCTTTTGACCTGACCGTCATCGGCACGGCATTGACGCTCGCCAACCAGGAATGGCATGCCACGCCGACACAATTGGGTCTGGTGGCATCGGCTTCCCTGGCGGCAACGTTCGTCGGAGCGTTCTTCTTTGGATTCGTTGCCGATAAGATCGGCCGAAAAAGCGTATACGGCCTTGAAGCGGTTCTAATGGTTATCGGTGCGGTAGGCAGCGCCTTTGCCGGTGGCTGGGTTTCCATGGTTGTGTGGCGCTGCATCATGGGGTTCGGCATCGGTGGGGATTATCCGCTTTCCGCTGTTCTGATGAGCGAATATTCCAATCGTGAAAATCGTGGGAAAATGGTGGGCATGGTATTTTCCTGCCAGGCGCTTGGCTTTCTGGCCGGTCCGATCATTCTGCTGGCTCTGTTGGGCGCCGGTGTAAGTCATGATTTGTGCTGGAGAATCGCCCTTGGTTTCGGAGCATTGCCTGCTCTTGGTGTAATTGTTCTCCGTCGCACGATGCCCGAATCCCCAAGGTGGCTGGCACGGGCCAAGGGTAAAGGTGCGGAAGCCGCCAAGAGCCTCTCCTGGTATTCCGAAGGTGTGGCCAATGCCGCCGGTGCGGATCAGCGGGTTTCCGAACCTTTGTCCAAATACATTAAAACCATCATCGGCACCGCCGGAGCATGGCTGGTCTTTGATTACGCCTACTATGGCAATACCATCGGCATGCCGGTGATCCTGAATCATTTCACCAAGGGAATGCATGATCAAATCATCGCGTCCACTGCGTGGAATGTCATCATTTTCGGTGTGTTCGCCGTGCCGGGTTATGTGGCGGCATTCATGCTGTCCGATCGCATCGGCCGCAAGCGCTTGCAGCTTATCGGCTTTGCCTTGATGGGCCTTATGTTCCTGTTGTTGGGCGTAGTGCCGGGCCTGCAGACGGCAATTCTGCCCTTTGCCGTCGTGTTCGGTCTGAGCTACTTTTTTGCGGAATTCGGCCCGAATGTCACAACCTTTGTGTTGGCGGCCGAGCTTTATCCGGTTAATTATCGGGCCACGGGCCACGGCATTTCGGCCGGCTTTGGAAAAGTCGGGGCATTCGTGGGCGTATTCCTGATGCCAATTATCGGCCCCGTAATTGGTTTTGGCGGTGGAATGCTGCTGGCCGCGGGAATGTCCGCAGTGGGGCTGGTGGTTACCGCTCTGTGCATTGACGAACCGGCGGGCAAATCCCTTGAAGAGGCCGGCCGCGAAACGAATTGGAAACGTTCTGATCCGCGTTCCGGCATGGTGCGTGAACAGAAAGAAGAAGATTTGGTTACAGTGTAACCCGCATCGGCGGATCGTTCCGCCGCTCGTGGTCCCGCGGTTCACACCTTGGTTGTTCAAAGACCGGTCCAGTTTGATCTGGGCCGGTCTTTTTTATTTAATTGCGGCACGGTGCGGTTCCAAACCAGCCCGCCCACCCGCATCGTCCGGTGGAAAGCTCAGGCGATGCTTCCTGCGGCCGGTTGCGTATCCGTACGCTCTGACTGAAAATGAGGCTCATGCAAGAGCCTGTCCGAATTTCCGCGCACAGAATTTTGGTCGTCATGCCCAACTGGCTGGGCGATGCGGTGATGGCGGTTCCATTTCTGCAGTCCCTTCGCTTGCTGTATCCGCAGGCGCATATTGCCGCGCTCGCCCGGATGTTGGTTCAGCCCATGCTTGCCGGGCTTCCATTTATCAATGAATCCATGGTCTATTCGCCCGGTCGCGGCGGCAAACCAAGCGCCCGCGAAACGGCGCTGATGCTGGGTCGCCTTCATTTTGATCTGGCCGTCCTGTTGCCCAACAGTTTTCGCTCCGGCTGGATATTGTGGCAGGCCGGCATTCCCCGCCGCCTGGGCTACAACCGGGAATATCGCCGTGCATTATTAACCGATTCCATCAATCCCGTTCCGCGAAGCGATCCGGAAATCCGGCTGCAGCTTGCCAGAAAAAAAGTGCGGAAGTTGATGCACATGGAATCAATCCCAATGACCGCCGCACTCCAGCCGGATGCCGACCGCGGATGGCTGTTGAATTTCAACGCCACATCCATGCCGCTTTCACCATCGGCGCTCGCCCGCTGGGCTGCCGGGCGGCACAATTTTCAGCCATTGCCCACCATTGATTACTATCTGCGGCTCGCCGCGTATCTGGGCGGCCGCACGGATGATCGCACCATGCATCTTGGCGTCACAGCGGAAGAAGCCGCCGCCGCCCGCGAGGTCCTGAGCCAGCTTGCCATCGCGCCGCAGGACGCGTACATGCTGGTTTTTCCGGGGGCAAACTTCGGGGCGTCCAAATGCTGGCCGTCGGACCGTTTTGCCGCCGTGGCGGAGCATGTGGCATCCGCCCAGGGGCCGTACAACGCCCGCGTGCTTATCGCATCCGCCCCGTCGGAAAGACCTTTGGTGGAAGCGGTGCTTGCCCGCCTTCCCAATACCCCCGCATCTCGCCGTGTTGTTCCGCTTTACCGGCTGAATGCCGGGCGTGGGGTGTCACTTGGGGCGGTAAAGGAGCTTGTCCGGCAGGCGAATCTTGTATTATGCAATGATACCGGTCCGCGTCATTTTGCCGTCGCCATGAATACGCCGCTGGTCACCCTTTTTGGCCCTACGGATCCGCGCTGGGCGGAAACATTTTACAATAGTGAAATCCAGCTTTCCGTCCCTGTTCCCTGCGGCCCATGCCAGTTGAAAAAATGTCCCGTTGATCATCGCTGCATGACGCAGTTGACCGTGTCAATGGTCCTGACCGCCATTGAGAAGCAGTGGCGGCAGTTGCGGCCTGCCGGGCCGGGGGGGCAGCGTTGAAGATCGCCCTGATCATCGAACATTTTGATCCACTCCGCGGTGGTGCGGAACACTTCACCTGCTGGCTGGCCCGGCAGCTTGTCATCCGCGGTCACGAGGTTCATGTCCTCTGTCATGACAGCGCTCGTCGGCGGCATAAATATCAGGCGGCCACGCATGGCGCATCCCATGACGCGGCGCGCTCCGCCGGGGCCGGCGGCCCGGTAACCGCGACGGTGGACGGCGTGGAGGTGCACCGGCTTAGGGCCTTGAAATTGAGTTCCGGCATGGGCTTTCGGCAGTTCGGCCGCAGCGCGGCGCGCTGGTGCCGCGGGCATAAGCCGGATATCGCCCATTCCATGACGCTGGCATTTCCGGGTGATATTTATCATCCACATGCCGGCGTATACCGCCGCATCCAGCAGCAGGCGGTGGCCAGCCGTGAAACCGCGCCGCGCGCCGGCTGGAAAAAAATTCTGCTTTCGTTATCCGGCAAACAGCGGACTTTGCTTTCCATGGAAGATCAACTGCGGCAGGGCATTGCAGCGGGTATCCCTAAAAAAATCCTCTGCATAAGCCCCATGATGCAGAGGGATTTTAATCTGCTCTACGGTGTGGCGATGGAAAGTTTGCCGCTTCTGGAAAACCCGCTGATGCTGGATCGCCCGGCGGCGGCCGACCTGCCGGCCATGCGGACATGGTTTCGCCAAATGTATAAGCTGGGGGCGGATGAGCCGGTCGCCCTTTTTGCGGGCCATGATTTCCGCCGCAAGGGCCTCGCCGCGGCGGTGCGGGCGGTGGCGGCGGCAAAACAGCCCTGGCGGCTGCTGGTGGTGGGATTGGGAAAGGTCCGTCCATATCTTGATCTGGCCCGGCGGCTGGGCATTGAAAGCCGTGTGCTTTTCGTGGGGCCCACGCGTGAAATGACCCGGGTGTACGCCGCCGCCGATGCGCTGCTGTTTCCAACATATTATGACAGCTACGGCCTGGTGGCGGTGGAAGCGCTTACCTGCGGTCTGCCGGTGATAAGCACACGATTTCTGGGTTGCGGCGAATTGCTCGCCGGGCATGGCCTGGCGACAATAGTTGATTCTCCACGGGATGTGCCGGCGCTGGCGGCGGCCTTGGATTCGGTTGATGTACAATGGGCGGCGCGCGGTACGCGCACGGACAAGGCGCTGCACGCCGCGGCGGACCAGCGCCCCGAAATTTATATGCAACGGCTGGAAGAACTTTACCGGAGTTGCCGCAACGGTAAATAATGCGACTCTGCACAAGGAATGATCCGCTTGAATGTTACCGCTGAATTGTCATCCCGGGCCGGACCCATAGCGTCAATGATTCTTGCCGCAGCGGCGATTCTTGCCGCATACATGCTGGGTTCCATTCCCTTCGGCCTGCTGCTGGGCCTGTCCCGCGGCGTGGATATCCGCCGGCACGGCAGCGGCAATATCGGCGCGACCAACGCCGGCCGCGTACTGGGCATGAAATTTTTCTGGTATGCCTTTCTGGCGGATTTCCTGAAGGGCTTTTTTCCCGTGCTGTTAAGCGATTTACTGGCCCGGCAGTGGCATGCTCCGGTATGGATCCCCCTGGCTGCCGCCGCCGCCGCTGTCCTGGGGCACCTTTATCCCATTTACCTGCGATTCAAGGGCGGCAAGGGCGTGGCCACGACGTTTGGCGCCTTGCTGGGCGTCTGGCCGTTGTTTACGGTCAGCGTTCTGCTGTCGGCCGGGGTTTTCCTGACGGTGTTCCTGATGCGGCGCATCATATCGCTTTCATCCATTTGCGGGGCGGCCGCCCTGATGATTTTGGTTCCCGTGCTGGGGCACTGGTGGGCCATATTTCCCGGCATCATGCGCGTTCAAAGCTGGCACACGCTCATGCCGCTGATCGTCACCGCCTGGCTTTTCGGCATTCTGGTGATCGTCAAGCATCGCGGCAATATTCAGCGCCTGTTGGCGGGAACCGAACCGCGACTCGGGGAGAAAAAGAAATCGGCATCCGTGCCACCGCCGCCGACCGCCTAATGAAATGCATGCAGAATTTCCAGAATAACCAGTGCCAGCATGAAGACGACGTAAATCCGCATCGCCCAAAGCAGAAAAAGGAGCTTGCCGGACAGTTTTCGCCGGCCGAATTTTGTCTGCCGCTTGAATTCGCACAACTGGTCTTCTTCCAGAAGTTTATGCACCAGTTCCGGCCGGCTTCGCAGATCCGTCCGGTGAATGTCGGCATAATCGTTGGTTTTGTCCATCGGCCGTCTCCTATCCAAATACCCGTGGAAACACCTGGCTGATGCCGAACAACAGCCCGCACACAATCAGGATGCAGGTGACTCCTATTCCCGCCGCATTAAGCCAGAATCCATTGACCTGGTCTCCCATCACCGCCCGATCATTGGCCAGTAAAAGAAGAAACAGCAGTGCTGGCGGCATGGCCAGCGTGGCAATGACGTTGACAATCAGCACAATAAATTCCAACGGCGCGCCGGGTACCAGCGTTAACCCGCCGGCGGCAATGGCCGAGCCGAACAGCACCAGATAAAACGGCCACGCCTCCCGCAGCGGACGGTTCAGGCTATGGGCCTGCCTTGTGACCTCGCCGAAAGCATATGCGGAAGATGCGGAAATGCTGATTGCCGCCACCAGCCCCGCTTCCACCAGGCCAAGGGCAAAAAGCGACGCGCCAAAATGGCCGGCAAACGGTTCAATCGCCTGGGCAAATTGGACATTTTGCAGGTTTTTGGTGCTGATGCCGTGGATGAACAGCGGCGTTGTCGCCAACACCGCCGCGAGGCCGAAAATAAGCGCCAGAACGGCGCCCAGCAGTGTGTCCCAGCGGGCAAACGGGACATCCCGCGGCTGCAGGCCCTTATCCGTGGTTGCCCCCTGCTGAAAAAAAAGCATCCACGGCGTTACCGTGGCGCCGATGTCCGCCATGATCAGCAGGATGGTTTGTGAAGTAAGCCCGCCCGGGAGCGGTCCCCATGTCAGCATCGCTTTCCCCACCGCATGCCAATCCGGATGGATCATTAGCGCCACGGGTATGAATACACCGTTGCCCAGTGCCAATGCCAGAACGATGCGTTCCCATGTCCAGTAGCGCCGTGTCATGGCCGCACCAAGCAATACGGCCAGCGCCACACCGACGCTTACCAGCGGCCGCACATGGAAAAAGCCAAGCCCGGCAATAATACCGATGAATTCGGTTACCAGCGTTAAAAAATTCCCCACCAATAGATCAATCATGGAGAACAGGCCCCAAAAGGGGCCGAAGCGGTCAAATATCAATTCGGCATGCCCGCGGTGGGTGACCGCGCCAAGGCGCAGGGTCATTTCCTGCACCACCAGCGCCATCAGGAATGTTAATACGATGAAGGGAAAGAAAAAACCGATGCCGAATTGGGCCCCGGTCTGGGCGTATGAAAGCATGCTTGGCGCATCATTTTCGCCCAAAAATACCAGAATTCCCGGGCCGGCCAAAAGCCATAAAAGCCGTGTCCACCGCCGCAGGGCGGATGCCCGTTGATTACCTCGGGCTTTTTCCACGGCCAGCCGGTCGGTGGCGCGGGCCGTATCCTCATGGGATGGGGTGGTTGAATCCGCGGATGCACTGCCGTCGGCCCGGGGAGCCAAGGCGACGCGGCTGGCGGGGGTGTCTGGGTCGGACGGGGTACTTTGAGTCATCAAAGTATGTTATGTTGAGCGGCGAAAGGTGTCAATTTTAAGGTGAATTAAAGCATCCGGCGGGGGTGCCAAAAAGGGCCGTAATTGCGTGGATTTACTATCGGCGCTAAACGTCCATCACGCATGAAAATACAGCGGTGGAAGCCTTTGCAAACTCCGTTTTTCCGCAGCCAGCTCCCGGCAACAACATTTTTACTGCATCATTATTTAATCCTAACTCAGTGCAAGCCCAAATTAATTTCAAGTTTTTTCGCATTTTTAAAATGATAACGGTCCGGTTCGGCGGTTGGCCCCTTTCCGGACAGCCACACGGTCAGTTTGGGAATGGGACCGCCTTTTATGACGCGGAGGGAAAATTTCATCGCGCCATGTTGCCGCGTCAGGGATATGTCCGCCCTTACCAGCCCATGGCTGGTCAAAATCGGCCAATTTTTCATGCGATATCCGGACCAGGAGGGCGGAATACGCGGGATAATTCGCACCGTTTTCAATGACGTGTCATCCACGCCTGCGATTAACCGCGCCACCTTGAGCGGTTCGGAGACATTAACCAGATTTAACGGTCCACAGCCGGCGGTCATCAGGATTTTACCCTTGGCATCAGGCGAATAGAGTCGTTCGTAAAAATAGTAAGGAGACTGGCGTCCATAATGCCATTTTCTGAAGCTGAAAATTTCATGAGGCGATCTGAAGGTCGTCCAAGCCAGAAAGTGCAGTCCGTGACCGGCCATGGCCAGCTTGTTAAGCAGAAGCATGTCTTGCAGGGCATAGCCCTGTCCATAAGATGGGCTGGTCAGCAGGCCGTCATGAAGGTAGTCCATCTGCGGCCAGATGCCATATTTCTTGAATTGTTCCTTGCGCAAGGGGAAGTTGTAAAGTTCCTCGAAGGTTTTTTTGCCGTGTATCAGGGCACCGCTCCACGGCCATGCCGCCGGATCAAACCCCAGCACATCCGCCGACATTGAGACAACCCCGTTCAGGCCGCCGGTTCCGGCGTTGGTGGTGCCGTCATTCCGGCTGGGCTTAAGTGTTCTGGTATTGATATTCCATATCCAACCGCCGTTTTTATTCACGAGGTATTTGTTGATGCGGCGATCTAAAAGTTGGGCGTCATGGCGCCACTTCCTGGCGGCGGGGCGATCGCCGACTTGATCTTCCATGCGGGCGGCGCTGAAAAAAGCCAGTGCGCACAAATTGTTTTGTACAACATTGTAAGCGTCATGATTGCCTCCACCGAATTCACCCGATCCGGGCACCAGCGGCCCATGTTTCAGGAAATGGGCGATACCGCGCAATGGAGACGATTTTTGATGCAAAAATTGGTAAATACGGGCCCGAAACGGATCTTGCGCCGGCAATCGCTGCCACAATGCGACCATGGCGATAATCGTCGAAGCCTGACCGTCCATTTCCGTGCCGTTCTGACGACCCTTTTGAGGGACGAAATAGCGGGGCATCGCGATAAAACCGTGGCGGTTGGTTCCCACAAGGTTCATCACGCATTGGGCCACCTGGCAGGCATGGGCATAATAACCCCAGAAAACAAGCTCGCGCATGAATGTGCCGGCATCCCGCGTCCACATGGTTCCGTACCAGGGCTGTCCAGCCGGCGAGGCATTCAGAAAGCCCGGGGGAAATTTGCCGCCGGGCTTGGACACATAATCGCGTGCAAGCACTCCCGCGAAGGATTTCTTGATCTCTTTTGTGAATAAAGTTGCCGTTTTCGAGCCTAAAAACGTGATTTTTCCGGGATGATCGGACCGTAAGTTAAAGACCCGGGAGGATGTTGGGATGGAAGATTGCTCCGCCTGCGATTTCGCACAGAATGCACTCGCCAGAACGGCGGCTAGAAAAGCATGCATTAATCTGATTGGTTTATTCGGCATGGTGTTTACTCCATTTAAACGCATAAGGCGTAGACACGGGGAAGGCGGATCGCACTCGGCCAAAGCCGTCGGAGCCGCACATGACGCTTTTCCGGTTCACACGGCATGTGGTGTTGTCGTGTCAGGGAGTATATACGGTTCGGAGGGGCGATTGTAAGTGAATATTACTAGTCCGCCACAATGCGCTTGCGGTCGCCGGGGACCGGGGTGCAACGCTTGGAGTCTTATAAATCGCTGTTTTTACAGATATTTACCGCATTCGGCCGGCAAATTGTCGCCGGTCAACGCCGGTTTCATATCCGCTGATTTATCCATACCGTTCATCGAAAAAGCTATTGTCTATTGTGATTTTACGGGCTACATTGACTAGTGCAAGATCGTTTGAGGGCTTGAAGGTTGCTGCAGTTCGAACCATATCCCTCGCAGGTGATTCGTGTCATCAAGGGCACGGAGTAAATCAGGTGTTGATCGACTTAACACGGCGGCCTGCCGCGATGTTGGAAGTTTGCGATAAGGCAGCAAGTCAGCAAAACGTTATGCAGGAGGAATTTGAGCGGCTAAGCAGATTCTGTTGGATTCAAACTGGCAGTAGCCCGGCCAGGCGAAGGGAGATAGTGCTCCCAGGTAGAGGTTCGCAGCGCTTTGGTTTCCGCGGTTCATGAGACCGAAGTAACTGTGGGTTAATTCACTTCCTCGTCTGCCGCATGTCGCGGCAAACCGCGGTCCGTCCGGTTGGCGGGCGATATAACTGCTCTACATTGGAGCAACAGGAGTTTAATTATGTGTATTAAATCCAAATCCATGTTTTTCGCCTCGGCCGGTGTTGCGGTAATTGCGGCAAGTCTGGCGACAGCATCGACGGCCATGGCCACCACAACAACCCCCACGACAATCATTTCGGACACCTTCCCCACGTCGCAAGGCATTGGTGCGGGGAGTTATCTGCAGGGGTCAACACCGGATGGTGCGGACCTGCCCGGCTCCACTTGGCAGACCAATTACGTCGGCGGAACGCTGACCAGCGCCTCGGATCCGTTTATCGCGTCCAATGCGGCCTATTTCCCGGATGCGGCGACCGGCAACGTGTCTGCCGCCATCGCATTTACGCCGAATGGGAACGGCCTTCTTTCACTCACGGCAACTCTGACTTATGCGGGCGGCGAATGGGTCGCCATGGGGTTTGCCAACTCCGCAGCCACTGCGAGCCCAACCCAGGCCGGACCTTGGATGCTTATGACCAAATCGGGCAGCACGGTACAAATGTTCGGTGCAAATGGCTCCTCGAATTTGGTGCCCAGCACAAAGCTGACAAGCAACACCAACACCATAACGTTAACGTATAATCCGGCGACGATGGTGGAAACCATGAATGTGTCCGATTCCACCAGCGGCGCCGACTATATCTCGGCCAGCGAACCGCTTTCATACTTTTCAGTCGGTGGCAAATCAATCACAACGCCTCCGACCATCGGCTCAATCTTTTTTGCCGTTCGGGCTGGTAATCCTAATGGTAGTTCCTTCAGCAATGTAACTCTGACCCAGGGACCTGCCGTGGTTGTGCCGGAACCTTCTGCGGCACAGTTGCTGAGTTTGGGCGGCGTGGCGGCGTTGCTGCTGGTCGGCCGCCGGCGGAAACCGGCCTGATGGCAGCAGATCGGTATTGTGCGTGAAGACAGGCTTGGCGGCCGACCAGGCACCGACCAGGCAAGGATCGGTGGTGTACCGCCCGGCCCGGAAGGGCCGGGCGGTTGCCGGCACACCCACCGTGTGCCTGTATCGGGTGTCACGGTCAACCGCCAACTCAAAATCATTTGAGGCGGGCTGATAGCAGGCCTCCATGCCGCGGGCTGCACTGATTCAATAATCTTGATCAATAACCCATGAACTCCCGGTCGTGGGTTTGCACCCGCGGCTTTTTTATGATTTTAATAAGCTGGCGTCGGTTGACCTGAGGAAATCACAGTGCGGGGAAAACAATTGATGAGTTGTACACGACGCGAAGTAATTCTGACGACGGCTGCCTTGCTTATGGCCGGCACGCCCGCGAATTCCGATACTGCCGCGGCAGCGGCAAAAGAACCGGTGGGGCAGCCGACCTATCCTGAAATAGCCAGTGGCGACCCGGAATCACCGGAGTTTCACGGCCCATGCGTGATGGGGGCCACACCGGGGCGGGATTTTCTTTTCCAGGTGCCGCATACCGGGCTGGCGCCGCTGGTTGTTTCCGCCAGCGGTCTGCCGGCCGGACTGCGAATGAACGATACCGGGCTGATCACGGGAAAAATTGAAAGGGCGGGAGTTTATAAAGTGCGATTAACGGCCGTCAATCGTGCGGGGAATGCCCGGCGCACGTTGCGGATTGTCGCCGGGGCGCACAAACTTGCCCTGACCCCGCCGATGGGCTGGAATTCCTGGTATGCCTACAGCACCGGCAATACGGCCGCCCTGACCCGGGCGGCGGGCGACGCCCTGGTGAAGAAAGGCCTGGCCGCCAAGGGGTTTATGTATGTCAATCTGGATGACGGGTGGCAAGGCGGGCGTAGCGCTTCCGGTGAAATCAGACCCACGGCGAAGTTCGGCGACATGCATAAGCTTATCGCGCATATCCATCGGCTTGGATTGCGATTTGGGATTTATTCATCGCCGGGGCCGAAAACCTGCGCCGGTCACACCGGCAGCTGGGGGCATGAATTGCTTGATGCGCGGACTTATGCCCGATGGGGCGTGGACTTCCTGAAGTACGATTGGTGCAGTTACAGAATTGAAGTGCCCCGACATCCCGATCTTGAGCAGTACATCAAACCTTATGCGGTCATGCGACGGGCGCTGGACTCGGTCGATCGGGATATGTTTTTTAGTCTGTGCCAGTATGGCATGTCGCATGTATGGACGTGGGGGGGCAAGGCGCCGGTGTTCGGCAATATGTGGCGCACCAGCGGCGACATTATCGACACTTGGCAGGCGATTTCGCATAACGGATTCGACTCTGAACGGCAGTTATATCCGTTCGCCGGCCCGGGGCATTGGAATGATCCGTGCATGTTAATGCTTGGCTACGGTAAATTCCGTTCCGGATTCCTGCGCCCCACACGGCTCACACCTCATGAGCAACAATTGCAGGTAACCCTCTGGTGCATGCTTGCCGCTCCCTTGGTTTTGAGTTGTGATCTGGAAAGACTCGATCCGTTCACTTTGGACCTGGTAACCAATACGGAGGTTCTCGCCGTGGACCAGGATGAAATGGGAATACAGGGTCAATGCGTTGACCGGCAGGCCGGCGGTATTGAAGTCTGGGCACGGCCATTGTGGGACGGTACGGTCGCCGCCGCGATATTTAATCGCGGCCCAAAAGCCCAGCGCGGTCATATTGCATCATGGGACATGCTGACGCCGGTATTGCGGGCGGGCGCAAAACCATTGCTTGGATCGCAGCCGGTTCGCGACCTGTGGAAACGCAAATCGCTCGGGGAAATGCGAAGCTTCATCGCTCCAGTTCTCAGCCATGGCGCGGTACTGTTGAAAATCGGCACGTCACGTCAGACGGAATCATAAACTTCCGAATGCGGCTGTTGTTGTTCATGGGCATGTGCCGCAATGATCCTCACCCTCGCGTTAACCGATTAAAGAACCTCCCGTGATCGCAGGAAGGCAAATAACGCGTTGCGACCGGCATCGCAGGTAACGATTCATGCCGATTCATGCGACATCGGTTTTGCCATGGGTGCATATCAGGCCGTCCTTTGATTTGTCCATGCATTCCGGTGAAATGGCTATTGTGCGGGGATAGTCGGCGCTATAACCTGAGCCGTCGTGCAGGAGATGGCGAAAGCTTGCTTTTACAGCGAGGCCGATGCCGTTTGACCTGGCTTGAATTGTATAAATCATCGCCGAAATTTCGCGGTATCAGAACCATGCAGCGATACGTCGCATCAATGGTGTGATGCGGCTTAACCTATGTCCTACGGGGTTCTAAACAGATGGATCCATTCGACTCCGGCAGACGGGTGGCAGAGGGATTTCCCAAACAGCGGATGGTTGTGTTGCCGCGACCGGTAGTGGATCGGGCGCTGCGCGGATTGTTGCCGTTGCAACTGGTTCCTTCGGAAATTGGTTATTTTCCGGATGCCGCAAATCATTATTGCGACCGGCCGCAAGGCACGCTCCAGTACATCGTGATATTATGTGTTCGCGGGCAGGGGTGGGTAAAATTCGGCAGGCAGTCCTACGATGTTCTTCCCGGTAATCTTGTAATTATTCTGCCGAATCAAACGCACAGCTATGGCTCCAATCCCGAACATCCATGGACAATTCATTGGTGCCATGCCGCTGGTTCCGCTACCCGGTATTTTACGGATATGCTGGGCCGCCGCGATGTGCTGCCGATTCTGCATGTGGGCGGCTATCTGAACCTTATCCCGCTTTTTGAAGCCATGGTTGATGAACTGTTGCTGGGATATTCGGTTAATCATTTAACCGTAGCATCCATGGCCCTGGGCCATTTGCTGGCGTTAATAGCGGCGGGGGGCCAATCCGCGCAGGTGGATCAAATCAGCCGTAACCGCATTCCCCAGGCCATCGATTATATGAAAAGCCGATGGCAGAAGACGCTGACAGTGCCGGACATTGCGCGATCCTGCAATTTGTCGACATCCCATTTCACCACATTATTCAAAAAATTTACCGGGTATTCGCCGTTGGACTACTTTTTGCGGCTTAAAATGCAGCGAGCCGCGGAAATGCTCGATACGACAACCCGTCCACTGAAGGAGATTGCCGCGGACGCCGGATTTTCAGATCCTCTGTATTTTTCCAGAGTCTTTCATCGGATTTATAAAATGTCACCCAGTGAATACCGGCTGACCGCCAAAGGTTAACGGCATGTCGCGTCCCCAACTCATCTGCGTATCGCGGATCCAACAATCCCGGTCGGCCGTTCAACGGGTGGAAAAAGAGGTGATGGCTGCGGCCGCGTTGTGTCCGTTGCATCACATCCTATTTATCCGTCAGCGTCCGGGACTTTTGGTGATCAATCCGCCTGAAAAACGGCGCTAAGTCATAAGGGGGCGGTTTGCTTTCGGGCGGCTGATCCGGCGGGGGCGGCGGCATCAGGGTTTGCAAAAAGCGTCATGGCGCCGTGACGGGTGGAGTCGTGCGTGCGGATGCGGAAACCTTAATCCGGAGGTGTTGAATGCGTTGCAGTTTATCAGGATTATTTGGGACAACCTTATGTGGCCTGACCATTTTACTTGCTGCGCTGTTCTTTTCGGCAAAGGCTTCCGCAGACGGGGTCGTGTTGCAGGATCGGCAAATGCTGGCATCCTTCAGCCGCACTGGAGCCCTGACCCGACTGGAATACAAAACCGGCCGCTGGCACATTCAGCGACGATCAAGATTTGCCGGGACTTTTCGAATGCTCGTGCCGCTGAAAGGCCGACGGGACAACTGGATTCTCGGTTCCGGGCAGCATGGGGCGCGCGTCGCCAAAATCAACGCCAATACCGTCAGAATTCAATGGCGGCATCTGGTGAGCCAATACGCCGGCGCATTGCCGATAAACTTTACCGCCACCGTTACACTGAAACATGGCGCCTTGCAGTTTGCGGCGCGGGTTAAAAATAATTCGCAGCTGACCATTGAAACGATTGACTACCCGTGTCTGGATAATTTGCGGCCGCCGACGGCGGGAACAGCCATGCGCATGCGGTCGGCCTGGTATGGCAACCTGGGAGATACTGAAATCTATCCCAATTTCGGCAACGGCGAAGGTTATTGGGGTGTGAATTGGCCGACGCAAATGCTTGGCAGATCGTCAAGTTCGCTCTGGTCGCTGATTCAGTGTTCCGACAATCAAGGGCTTTACCTGCAGTTTAATGATCCCAAAATATCCTATCTTCTGGATTATACATTTGTGGTTAAGCCGGGTGACGCTTCCTGGGAGTCCGATCATATTCCGCATGACTGGCGGATAGCCGGGATGCACATGCACATGGAAATGCGGGCTACACATTTTATTTATGCGGCTCCCCACAGCACCATGAAGCTGGCGCCTGTGGTCATGCAGGGCTACCGGGGCGACTGGCACTCCGGCGCCGATATTTACAAAAAGTGGCTTAAAACATGGTTTGTGCCGCCGCATATTCCGCATTGGGCGCGAACCGTTAACGCGTGGCAACAATACCAGGTGAATTCGCCGGTGAATTCAACAAAAATGTCGTACAAAAACCTGGTGAAAATAGGCCGAGATTGCGCGAAATACGGCGTGAAGGCCATCCAATTGACCGGCTGGCAGAAAGGCGGACAGGATCGGGGCAATCCGTCGCTGAGTATTGATCCGGCACTGGGCACCTGGCAGGATTTACATCAGGCGATAGCAAAAATTCAGGCCATGGGCGTCAAGTGTATCATGTTTATTAAGCCGCAGTTCGCCGATATGAGCACGAACTGGTACAAATCCCGATTGTACAAATATACCGCCGATGATCCGTTTGACGTGCCGTATACAACAGGCGGTTTCGGCTATTTCACCCCTGCGGAATTGGCCGGTATCAGTCACCGTCCCTGGGCGGTGATGGACACGTGCGACCCGGCATATCGGGCCATCGCGGCCAAGGAATTCGACAAAGTCCTGGCCTTGGGTGCGGACGGGGTTTTGCAGGATCAAGTATGCGACCCCGGTGCTCTTTACAGCTTCACCACCGATCATGGACACCCGATCCCCGGCTATCTACCGCATGGGCAGATGCTGATGGGTGAACAGTTCAACAAAGCGGCCTTCAAGGTTGATCCACATTTCCTGTTTGCCGGCGAAGGTCCGGAGGATTGGTTGTTGGAGGATTATCCGTTGATGTATATCCGTGTCGGACCGGGCAGTGTCCCGGTAACACGCTATGTTCTGCCGCATGAACCAATCATGATCGCGGTAACCGGGTTTAATGATCGAGAAACCATCAACCAGGCGCTTTTGGATCGTTACATCATCAGTTATGAACCATATTACTTTAAGGGACGGCTGGAAGATTTTCCGTTGACCGTCGCGTACGGTCGGAAGGTGGATGCGCTGCGGCGGCGCTACAAGAAGTATCTGTGGAATGCTACTTTCCGCGACAACATGGGTGCCGCCGTAAAAGCCGATGGTTGGCAGTCGTACAGCGTATTTCAGCGGAAAAGCGGTCGGCGTGCGGTCGTGGTGATGAACCGGGAGTACAACCGGGCGATCGTCGCGCATGTAAATTTGCCGCACCATGGCAAGCTGGTGGTCGTAACGCCGGAAGACCCGAATCCCATGGCCACCGACGGAACGGTGCGTATACCGGCAAATTCTGTGGCGGTGATTCTGGAACAGTAGCGGCCGGTTAATGCACGGCGGGCGGCGGGTGTGGGGCGGATAGGCCGGAATGCACATCATCATCCCAATTCATGTTGCGTCGACCGTTGGATGCGTCAATGCCCAACGGTCAGGCGGATGCAGCCGGCGTCGTTGATCCGATGGATCGCGTTAAATACTGAACGCGTGGGCCGCCGTTATATGAAAATTCAGTTGAATATTGGTCGACCGGGAGTAAACTCCGTATGTGATCAGATGGTTCGTCAATATTGCTGGATGAGCAACGGTTATCGATTACCAAATAAAGGATAGTTCCGTGAAAAATAAATTGTGGCGGAGCAGGATTTACATAGAGTCACTTTCGATTGTTGTGTTGGCATCCGCTCTACAGGCCGGTGCGGTGTGTCACGGCGCCTCGATTTCGCCGCACGCATCGGCAATAGTCCCTATTTCCGGCCGCATTGATCCCAAACCGATCGGCCCGGCGGTTCCGCGTATGTTCATGGGATATTCCATCGAATGGGGCCTGATAGGCCGTATGGTCAGGAAAGAGCATGGGCGGTTTGCCGTCATGGCCCGATCGATCAAGGAACTTGAGAAATTTACCGGGCCAATGCTGCTGCGCATCGGCGGTGATTCTGAAAATGAAGCGGCTTTCGATCTGCCTGCCGTCCACCCCCGGCCAAAATTTGTGTCGATCGATATTCGTGTGAAGATCCTCCGGCGAATGCGAGAGTTGGCGCAGTTAACCGGCTGCCGGTACGTGCTTGGATTGAATTTGTCGGTCAATAACCCTGCGCTGGCGGTGCAATTGGTCAAGGCGGCGGAAAAATATATCGGCCGCCGGAACATTGCCGACTTTGAGATCGGCAATGAACCAAATCTGCTGGGAGGTTTGGGGCACCGAACTTGGTGGGCGCACAACAACTATCGGATGTACATGCGGCGGTGGACCCGTTATTACCGCGCCATAGCCCCTTACCTGGGAAAGACCATCAAAATTGAAGGACCGGCCTTTTCCGGCGAGGGATGGTTTAATCATCTGGCAAGTTATCTGCAAACGGAACACTCGCGATTGGGCATCCTATCGCTTCACCAATATCCGATGGGGTCGTGGGTTAAAAATCCGCGATCGCTGAAGTTTGCCAGTATAGCCCATTTGCTCGGGCCCAGGGCCAGCTGCAACCTCTTCAGCGATGAGATGCGGCGGATTGCACGACTTGCGGCTCCTTATCATTTGCCGGTGCGTTTTGGCGAAATGAATTCTGTCTCCGGCGGCGGGACCCAGGGAGTCAGCAACACGTTTGCATCCACACTCTGGGCGGCAAATACACTCCTGGGCATCGCCGGGGCCGGCGGGGCGGGTGTAAATCTGCACATGTCCCAGGGCGTGGATCGATCCCCCGGTTGGTATGGGCCGTTGCGAATCGGGCCGGGCGGGCGACTGCACATCATGCCGGTTTATGTTGGCATGCTGGCGGCCGCCGATGTGGTGCAGCGCGGCGGCCGGCCGGTAGCCGTTCATCTTGACACGCGTCTGAACGTCAGTGCATTTGCCTTTGTCAGACCCGATCATACGCTGCGAGTAGCCGTTATTAATCGCACACCCTCCACTGATTTGCTGGTGCGTTTTCATTTCCCGTCAAAAATGAAGCTTGTTCGCCGTTACTACATTAGCGCTCCAAGCCTGCAGGCCACCAGGGGCGTGATAACAACCGGCGTTCGCGTAAACGGGTCAACAGCAGGCCGCATGAAGCACAAGCACCCATTGCCGCAACGCACGCCAAATTCCCAAGACGAATTATCCAGTCCGGCGAGTTCAATTGTGATTGCGGTTTTTCACAGATAGACCAATGGGCGCCCGGGCTAGGCGGCGGTGAGCAGTTTACTTTTACACGAAGGGGCGCGGAGACCTGTAAACGGTCACAACAATTGATTGTCGCCATGTCCGCATGATTTTCGGCTTGAAGCAAGGCGGCCGGCAAAACCGCGTCAGAAGAACCTGTTTACAATGCGTAATGGGGGCGATTGCCGAATCGTTACTTGATCCGGGAATCGTTGGTCTTGCCATCCAATCGTATCGTGCTTTGCAATGGTAAATTAGCCGAGGAATCGCCGACCATTACCCGATAGGCGCCGGGCAGTGTCCGCCAAGACCGCCGCGATCTGCTCCAGTATCTCATGGTGTCAGCCGGTACCGATAGGGTCACCTGTTTGCTTTGGCCGACACGAAGTGCAACGCGGGCAAATGCCCGCAGTTGTTGCGGTGGTTCGGGAACCCTGTTGGACGAAGGATAACCCAGATAAAGTTGAGCCACCTCTGTACCAGCCCGCCGTCCGGTGTTGGCCACGGTAAATGTAACACGTAAATACCCTTGACCTGCGGCATTCAACCGCGGTCGTTCGATATTGAGATTACTGAAGCGAAATGTCGTATACGATAAGCCGTATCCGAACGGAAAAGCCGGCTTGAAATGGTGTTCGTTGTAATAGCGATAGCCGACAAAGACGCCTTCGCTGTAATGCACCACCAGGTTCCGGTGGCCGGCTGCCGGAACGCCGGGGTATTCCCGCACTGTATGCGCGGGCAACTGTCCGGCGTTGGCGGGGAATGTGATGGGCAGTTTGCCGCTGGGATTTACATCGCCAAATAACACGGCCGCTGTTGCGTTGCCATCCTCTTCGCCGGGATACCAGGCTTCCAGAATCGCCGGAACCTGTTTGATCCATGGCAGAATCATCGCTGAGCCGGTTTTCAAAACGACAATCGTGTGTGGGTTGGCCGCGGCCACCGCCTCCACCAGCCTGTTCTGGCCTTTGCTGAGCGTCAATGGATGATCGTGCCCTTCAGTTTCATAGTCACCAACCATGACGACCGCGATCCGGGCGGATTTAGCCAGACGGACGGCTTGGGCGATATCCTTGCCATTATTAAAAAATACCCTCGCGCCGCCGCCGACCCTGCTTTTGATGCCCTGCACCGGTTTAACCGTGAACATGGGAATTACATGGGAACTGCCGCCGCCGCCGGTCATAGCCCGGGTTGCATATGGACCGATGACGGCGATCGATTGAATTGTGGCCGCATTCAGCGGAAGGAGATTGCCGTTGTTTTTCAGTAATACCATGCCTTGTTCGGCAAGGTGCAGTGCCAGCTTACTATCACGGCGGGCGGGAATCGGTCGCGGGTGCGGCGGGCGGCTGAAAAGATGAAATCTCATCATTGTGGCAAAACGGTGCACCAGCATGTTGTTGAGCACCGCCATGGGCACCCGGCCTGAAGTCACGGCCGCTTCAAGTCCTTTATTGAAATATTTGCCGGAGGGCATTTCCACGTCCAATCCATGGAGGGCCGAGGCGACAGTGCTGTGTGTGGCGCCAAAATCAGAGGTCACAAATCCATTAAAATGCCATCGGTCCCGAAGAGTGTCGGTGAGCAGATATTTATTCTGGCAACAGAAAGTACCGTTGACCCGATTATAAGCTCCCATCACCGCCGCCACATGGGCCTGTTTCACGGCAGCCTTGAACGCGCGAAAGTAAATCTCATGCAATGTCCGCAAATGGATGATTTCATCGATTCCGCCACGATCGGTTTCCTGATTGTTTGCCACGAAGTGTTTGGCTTCGGCCATTACGTGCCGACTTTGAATTCCCCGAATCACCGCGACGGCCATCCGGGAAGTCAGATAAGGATCTTCCCCATAACCCTCGAATGTCCGCCCATTTTGCGGCACACGGGCGATGTTTATGTCCGGCCCTTCCACCATACCGTAATTCAGGTCGCGAGCTTCCCGCCCGATTATCTGGCCGTAAAGTGTCGCCAAGGCGGGATCCCATGTCGCGGCGAGTGAAATCTCGCAAGGCAGTGCGGTAGCCCGCTTTTGCGGCTGATCATCGGCCGGCCCCACGCCCACGCATCCGTTGGCCAGGCGCAGTTCCGGTATGCCCAGCCGCGGAATTCCCACGATATGCCGCGGATGCGAAGAAGTTCCCTCGCCGTGTACCTCCTCAATCTTTTCCCGCAGCGTCATACGCGCCACCAGTTTCCGGGCACGATTCAGATCGGCCGTAAACTTTCCGCCGTTGCCCGGGTTCGCCATCGCGGGATGTTGTGTAAACGCACACAGAAGTAACATGCCTGTGCAGACAACACGAACACGCATTCAAACGCCTCCTTGAGGTAATTCCTGGCCGCGCGAAATCACTGCCTTCCAAACGGGTAAATCAGGCTCTGTCTTCAAACGACCGCCTGAGACATCGGCCTATGATAGCCCGTTGCGGCATGGCGTGGAAATTGACGGCTGGTTTCCCGAATTGCGCACCAAAGTGGCGGCACTCCTTCAACCAGCCGAAACATTGTACGATCACCGCCCATTGATCATTCGTGAAATCGTGTTGTTTCATATGCGATCCACTTTTCACTCTCCGCTATTACAAACACATACAATCCGCGCACCATGACCTGCTTTAAGGCAGAGCCCTGACAATGTAGTCCGCAAAATCACAACGGACAATAGCTTTTTCGATGATTCGGTATGGATAAATCAGTGGATATTAAACCGGCATTGTCCAATGAAAACGGTGGTGGCTGAATGCGACAAATACCTGCACAAACCGCGATTTATCAGATTCCAACGGTTGCGGTGGGGGTTTCCGCGGCGGCATAATGTCCGCCATGGGCTAACCGGTGAGAGCGCACCTGTTATCGCCGGAGGATCGGCAGGCGCGGTGGCAGCGGGTGAGGTTCCCTGCGACCCCTGTGGGGGATGTGTTGCGGGCAAGGGCGATGTTGCCGCGGGCAAAGGGTTTCCGGCAATCCGTTGCGGCTGCCGCAGCTACCTTCCCCGGCGGCGGTGCGGCTTTTTCTGTGGCTTGGGGTTCGCCGGCCGGTTGGCGAGTCTGCCGGCAATGCCGGCATCAATCGCGCCGGCCAACTGCTTTTCATGATCCGCCATGACATCCATGGAGCCCAGTTCCCCGGCTTTTCCGCCGTGCACCAGGGACGGGTTGTTGTCATACAACTCTTTCAGCCGGTCGCGGATATCCGCGGCCTTTTCAAATTCCAGGTTGTTGGCCGCTGCGAGCATTTCCTCTTCCAGCATTCGCACCAGTTCCTGCTGGTCGTACTGATCCTCGGATCCGGTGACCATGTCGCGTGCGGTGCGCCTGGCCCGCAGTTCAACATCCAGCCCGTCGCGAATCGCCTTGCGCACCGTGGTGGGTGTGATGCCATTCTGCAGGTTGTATGCCTCCTGCAGTTTGCGCCGGCGTGCGGTTTCATCGATCGCCTTTTGCATCGCCGGAGTCACCGTGTCCGCGTATAAAATCACTTGGGCATCCACATTGCGGGCGCAGCGGCCGATCATTTGTATCAGCGATGATTCACTGCGCAAAAAACCCTGTTTGTCCGCGTCCATGATGGCCACCATGGAAACCTCCGGCAGGTCCAGGCCTTCGCGCAGCAGGTTTACGCCCACTAGGCAGTCAAATGCTCCCGCGCGCAATTCCCTCAATATGTCCACACGTTCAAACGTCTGAATTTCGCTGTGCAGATATTTGCATTTCAGGCCTTCCTTTGAAATGTAGTGCGACAAGTCTTCCGCGAGGCGCTTGGTGAGCGTTGTCACCAACACACGCTGCTGCCGGGCGGCGCGTTGTTTCACCTGTTCCAGAAGGTCTTTGACCTGGCCCTGTGCGGGCGACACCATGATGGGAGGGTCCATCAGCCCGGTGGGCCGAATCACCTGTTCCACCACTTCTCCGCCGACAAGTTCCAGTTCACATTTGCCGGGCGTTGCCGATACAAACAGCACCTGGTTCCACATGGCCTGAAATTCCTGAAACCGCATCGGGCGGTTGTCCATGGCGCTGGGCAGGCGAAAGCCGTGCTCCACCAGCACCTGTTTGCGGTTACGGTCGCCGGCATACATGGCGTTAAGCTGCGGAATGGTGACGTGCGATTCATCTATAATCAGCAGATAATCCTTCGGGAAATAATCCACCAGGGTAAAAGGCTTGCAGCCCGCCGGTAAGCCCGCGATGTGCCGCGAATAATTTTCAATCCCCTGGCAAAATCCGGTTTCCAGCATCATTTCCGTGTCATATTTGGTGCGAGCCAGCAGCCGCTGGGCTTCCAGCAATTTGCCCTGCATGCGGAATTCCTGGAGCCGCTGGTCAAGCTCCTGATGGATATCCCGCACGGCCCGCTGCAAATTTTCTTCATCGGTCATGTAATGTTTG
>JAKBBN010000001.1 GCA_021808485.1 Planctomycetota bacterium
ACCTTTCTTTTCCGTGGGAGAATTGTCCACGCGAATGGCCAGCACATTGCGCTCGCTGCGACGGATATGCGGCGTCAGATTAACGCAAAATCCGCCAAATGCCCCCACGTGCCCGCCGACCGGCATTCCATTGCAATACACTTCGGCCGTCGTACACGCCCCCTCCACATACAAATAAAACTGTTTTTCCGGATCGTCGCCATGCCCGGACGGCAGCACAAAACTCCGGCGATACCATGCCGGACCACGGTAATACGGCGCGCCGGTTTCTCCATCCAGTCCGTTCCACGTATGCGGAAGCTTTACCGTGGACCATGAATGATCATTAAAATTCACCGCTTCCGCGCCGGGCATCCCCTGTTTAAAAAACTTCCAGTCCGAATCAAAATCCACTTCCACGCGCCCGGGCTTTTTAGCATCCGACAACGGCATGCCGCACTCCCGCCTGTTCGTACAGCCGGCCGCCGCCGTGCTCACCGCCATTGCCAGTGCTCCGAGTTTTATCAGATCGCGTCGATTGGCCGCCGTATGGGTATCGGACGGCCGGCCGGCCGGGGCTTGAGCGACCTTATCAGAATCGATGGGTGAACTCATCGCAATCACCTTTCCATTTGCCGCACACAAAATCACACGAGCTATTTGTACCATGGATTGCCGCCCGCACAAGCCGCCGGCTATCCGTTTGGCCGCCGCAGAATCAGGCTGCCGGCCCGACCGTGATATTTTCCCGGTGGAACGCCTGTCGCATCGGGCACGCAAAATAGTGGTTCGATTTGTGTAACGGCGTGGGGCGGCGGGCACCATGTCCGGTGAAAGGCCATCAAGATCGCCCATGCGGCCGCACATGCAGGCGCTGGGATCGCCGCATTAATGTTCCCGATTGGCCAGCATGTGAACCACTGCCGCCAGATCAGCCGCCCGCTCGCCAAGTTTATGCAGAATGCCGGCCGCGATTTCCTGCTGCCGGGCCAGATGGCGGCGCGTCTCATCCAGTCCCAGAAGGCTGGGGTAGGTAAGTTTGCCGATCGCCGCATCCTTGCCGGTGCGCTTGCCCATCTGCTGATCCGACGAGGTGACATCCAGCAGGTCATCCACAATTTGAAAGGCCAGGCCGATGGCATGACCCAGGGTGTCTATATCAACGAGCATGGCGGCATCCGCCCCGGCGGAAATCGCACCCATGCGGCAGGCGGCATTTATCAAAGCGCCGGTCTTCATCCGGTGAATTCGTTGCAGCTTTTCCAGTGATGTCGCATGATCGCCCGGTTTGTCCGTGGGATGGCAGGTGTCCAGGATTTGACCGCCGATCATGCCGCCCGATCCGGTGGCGCCGGCGAGTTCCAGCACCAACAAAGAGCACCGCCGTGGATCGGCGACCTTTTCAGCCAGCAGTTCAAAGGCCATTGTATTCATCGCGTCGCCGGCCAGAATGGCCACCGCATCCCCGTAAACCTTGTGGTTGGTCGGTCGCCCGCGCCGCAGATCATCATTATCCATCGCCGGCAGATCGTCATGAACCAGCGAAAAGCAGTGGATTAATTCCAGTGCACCGGCCGCGGGCAGGGCGTCCGCGGATGACCCGCCGACCGCCTGGGCGGTAAGCATGGCCAAAACCGGACGGATGCGTTTGCCGGGTCCCAGCAAGCTGTATTCAATGGAATCCCGCAGCACCTGCGGGCAGCCTGCGCGACTTTGCACAAATTCCCGGAGATACTGGTCCGTCTTCGCGGCAGCCGCTTTAATCAGTCCCGCTACATCCACTGATTTCACACGTTCATCCGCAAGAATTGTCGCCATTGTCAGCATCCATTGTTATTCGCCGTGAGCGGCGCGGACAATGCGCCCGCCAATTCACCCACGGCCCGCACCACATCCGGTTTGTCGGCCGCCATTTCACGGGTTATGCAGCGGATCAGGGCACTGCCCACAATCACACCGTCGGCAAGTCCCGAAAGCGCCTGAACCTGCTGCGGCGTGGAAACCCCGAAGCCCACGCACACGGGTCGATCCGTAAGTCGACGCAACTCCAAAAGATTCGCCGAAAGATCCGCCGGCAGGCTCGTGCGTTCCCCGGTGATGCCTGTCACCGAAAGATAATAGACAAACCCCGTGCACAACGCCCCGATCGCGCGCCGCCTTTCCGGCGGAGTTGTCGGCGCTACAAGCAGGCAACCCGCAAGACCGTGGCGGCCTATTTCTTCAATAACCGCCGGCGCTTCTTCCAAAGTCACATCCGGTAAAATAAAGCCGTCAATACCGGCTGCCGCGGCCTCCGCGGCCAGCCGCGGCGTGCCATAGCGAAACAGAATACTGAAACTGATCATGGCCAGCAGCGGCAGCTTGAAACCCGCTTCCCGGGCGCCACGCACCTCCGCCAGAATTCCGCCGACATCGGCTCCTTTTTCCAATGCCAGCCGATAGCTTTCCTGGATTACCGGACCGTCGGCCACCGGATCGGAAAATGGAAATCCCAATTCCACCATACCGGCCCCGGCGTTCTGCAGCGCCATGAGCATGCCGCCCAGATGCCGCATATCCGGATAACCCGCCGTAATAAAAGGGCAGAGAACCGTACGTTTCTCCGCACGCAACCGGGTCAGGCACTGGGTCAGTCGATCTGTCATAAATTAATATCTTTGCCAGCACACCCCGGGCCGCACCGCGGAATGCAAGGAACAGTCACGCCTTGCGGGATATGCC
The DNA here is from genome assembly GCA_021808485.1 of Planctomycetota bacterium. Taxonomy (GTDB): domain Bacteria; phylum Planctomycetota; class Phycisphaerae; order WQYP01; family WQYP01; genus JAJYPG01. The sequence goes on from JAKBBN010000001.1 coordinate 2,701, forward strand.
GAATCCTGAGCCGCTGCGCCCGCCGTCACAGCCCCCGCATGGACAATAGCGGCTCCCGCCGCCGACCCGCGGCCGCATGGCGGAAATTATTGATGGAAACCTGTGTGCCTGCTCCAGCCGTCACTCACCGGCGGGTTATTTATCACCATCGCCCGGTTTACTGATGTACAAGCGGGTGCGCGTAATAACCGATCATCGCCAGAAAACGGTTGGCATCCAGTATCGGCACGGAATACCCTTGCGCCTCGGACTGCAAAAGGTTATAGCGGCCCTGGGCCTGCGCCTGGAGATTGGCCACGGAATTGCTGACCGGCGCCTGCTTGGACCCGAAGTTCAGCGAAGGTTTGGCCGGCGGGGAACCAAGCACCAGGAAATCCGTCTGGCTGGTGAGCTTGCTGTCAACAACGCCGCCCCATTGCTCGATCAGGCTGATAATCTGGCGGCGCCCCTGCGCGGTCGGCACGCCGTTACCGTTAAGATCAAAGTCGCCATAAACCACAAAATGATACTTGCGGTTCAAATCGCTGCTGAACACCGGGTTGGCGATCAAATCTCCGGGGAACAGCGTCTGCTTGGCCGCCACATGGGTGATCCGCGCCACCGAAGCGTACGGTCCGACTTTGATCACCTCAATCGAAGCCTTGCCTCCGCTGTGGGAGCCGCTGCCCACGCCAAGCTGCGGTGAATACACGGCAAATGTCTGGCCTACGCTTAAGTGCTCGTTCGAACCAATGTTCAGATACACCAGGCTGTCCACCGCCGATACCCGCAGGATTTTCCCATCCGCCTGCGACAGAATGGCGTTGGCTCCCTGTGTCGGCGCCCGCAGGCCCTGAATCTGATGCTGCAGATTCTTGATCGTCAGGTCGCGGGCAACCACTTCCTGCTGATACTGCTGCTTGAGTACGAACTGCTTCCGCAGGTCGCCGGCGAACTTCTGCTGCTGCGATGATATCTGTGTCTGCAAAGTTGTGGCCTGACTGGCCTGCGCCGTTTTTGCCGCATCCAGCTGTGCCGTCAGTGCGTCAATGCGCTTGCGGGCGGAAGCGAGTTTCCGATTCAGGGTATCGGAATTGCTGCGAAAACTGGCTTGCGCATCGGTGAATTGATGCTGATAGTTTCGCCACGCGGTCTTGTACTGGGTTTGCAGGGCGACGGCCTGCTGCAGTTGCGACTTCAAATCCGTCACCGCGCCCAGCAGACTCTTGCCGGAAACGCCCGCCGCACTGAGCGTCGAAGCGATTTGGCCGTTGGATCCGATCAGCGACCCCACCTTCACCGCGCCGTTGTGCTGCGCACCGGCGATGCTGAATTTAAGATCGGCAATTTCACGCTGCAATTGCGACACGACGGTTTTCGTCGCCCCGGCTTGCGCAAGCATGTCCCGCACCGTGGGATTTTGCTGGTCCCTGTAAGATACGAACTGCGCCATCTGCTGCTTGGTCCGCGTCACGCTCTGATTGGCTTTTCCCCAGGCAATGTAAAATATCACCGCACCGGCGGTGGATAGCACCCAGAGAAAGACAAATGTAATCAATGCGTAAGGCGGTGAATTGCGACCTTGTCTTACAACTGCCATAGCCACATGCCTCCGTAGCCAGCCAAAACGAAAAACAGTTCAAACAACAGCCCGCCGACGTGCGGACAGGTTTTCAATTAATCTGAAGCCTACGTCAAACGGCTTCGCCGTTCAACGCCTTTCCCGCCTGTTACGGCCCATCCAGCACCAAAACGAACCGCCCGCGGCCCGATTCAGGCTAAAAGCGCCAATTCCTAATCCGTGAATATCGCCTGCGGCGGCTTAATGGTCAAGCCCGCACCACACCCGACATCCAAAATTCCTGCCCGCGCACGGCCCCGTATAACCCTGCCGAAGCGATGTTTATCACAACTCCGCCGAATGAGCCGTCGCCCATTCAACGGAAATATGGACTGTTCATCATGCTGAAATTCGAGCCCACCCGGTAAAATGCCGCCGTAATATTCCGCCGACTTGGCCATCCTGCGATTCCGATAAACTCTGTTCTATTGCGACCATTGAGGCGAAAATCCTCCCGAAATTTTCCCTTCTGTGAAAATTTGCTTTTTTCCCTTTGACTCAAGCGGGTGTACTGAATAAACTGTTAATGGTTGGATAGCACCGATTGCCTGGTGGCAAGCTCGGTGGTTTGAAGGGAAGAGACAGGTCAAACCATTCGGGATTTCTCGGCTTTCTCATATTCGACGGAATTTTTCCGTCGGCGATAGCCCGTTGCGAGAAATGGATTTCCGCATCAATTGGATTTTTACCGAACCGAATTTGACCTAGTATTGACGGAGATGTACGTATGAGCAACAAGAACTCGATTGCAAGCAAAAATCTGGTAACCAGCGGCATTGCCGCTTCCGCGGTAATAGCCCTTTGCGGTTTGAGCGCCCGGGCCACCACCACCGTGATCAGCACAACCGTGACCGGTCATGCCAGCCTTGTGAATTCCGGCAGTAACAACAAGAACTACTGGGGACAGGGAAATGGTTCCGGCGTGCAATACTCTGGTTACGGCGCCAACGCGTATTCACAGGCCACGGGCGGACAAATCAATCCCTTTGATCTTAATATTAATGATGCTAAAACCGATATCTTTGTCGCCAACCTGCAGCCCGGCGGAAAATCCATAACCGTGCCGGTTTCCGGCGGCGTTCTCACGCAAGTCGGGAAAGATCAGGTTTATGTGGCGGAAAACTTCGACATAGGCACCCTGTCACCCACCTTTTTTTCGCAGCCGGAGACGGTCAGCGGATCGTATAACCAGGGTGTCAGTTACGCCCATTTCCTTTATCCGTTGCAGGGATGGGAATACCTCTATCCACAAGCCACCACGACCATAACCGTGCCGACCCCGGAAGCCGACGATTTGCTTCTCTTCGTTGCCGGCAGCGCCGCCCTGCTGCTTGTCGCCCGCAAGCTTCCGAAAGCCGGTTAAAAAACCTGCGATGCTGCCTGACGGCTGGTAGCCGCCAGGCGGTCTGGTTCTTGAAATTATGGGTCCCATGCCGGCGCGGCGTCTTTGCCGTGCCTTTCCCATGATGTTTTATCAGACTGTGCAATTTTCGGTTCACAACCGCCCCTGCGCCCCACATACACCCCGCATTGGGAAAATTCGCAAAAATTGTTGACTCGTAATCTTTAAATCGTTAACATCCGGAAGTCGGGGGAAGTTCGGAACTGGATACGCGCCCATCGTGATCGTTGGCGGAGTTTGATAACCGGGCGGTGTCGCGCCCCTATTCTTTTTGAGGTAGTGGTTATGAGAACAAGAAATAATCTGATAATCGCCGGCGTAGGAATTATTTCGGCCGCCATTTTAGGCGCGGGAAGGGCCGCGGCTACGCCCACTGATCTTGGGGGATTTACACTCAGCAGTGGAGGCGTGGACGGCAACACCGCCGGCGCCACGGGCCTTGGGGCCTCCGGTGCGGCCTTCAACCTTACGGACGGGACCAATGAGTTCAACACATTCCAATCCGTGGACACCATCAGCACCAGTTCCAATTTCAGCCTCGGATTTAACTACAATATCTCCGCCAACACCTCGCAGGCGGATACGTCCGGAGCAGCCACCGAGTTTTCCCTTACCGGACAAAATGGCACGCTGAATTTTGTGATCAATCCGTTTGCCAACGGCATTTCCGATCCGCCGAGCTACGTGAAGAAATCCAGCGGCAGCGGATCGACCGGCGGCACAGGTGGAACTGGCGGAACTGGTGGGACTGGTGGCACTGGAGGAACCGGCGGCACCGGCGCCTTTTCACTGCCGGCCGGCAATGCCGGGAGCAGCGGCGGTTACTACACCTTTACCAACTCGTTTTTTTATATCGGTAGCATCGCCGGTATTAATCTAAGCTACAACAGCACCAGCGATCAATTGACCGAAACGATTTCGTTCACCGCGGGCGCGCCGGTAGTTTTCAACTACAACGTCAACCTCAATGCGGAAATCGGCTCGCAAATGAATCTGGATTTTACCAGTGCCACCGGATCTACAAGCCAAATGCAGACCATCTCCGGCGTCACGTATGCCGATGCCGTGCCGGAACCGGCCGGCCTCGCCTTGGCGTTGGTCGGCGGTGTCGCCCTGCTTATCAGGCGCCGCCGCTTCACCGGAATGCGACTGGCGGCAGGCAATTAAGCCGGCTTCCCCTGCTGCCCTCTGAATTCCGCCGATCGCCGCACGGGCCTCTCCCCGCTAAATGCGTTCGCGGACCAACAGCCGGGCCTTGGTCAGTTGTGGGCCACGCCCGCCGGCAGTTTACTGTCGCACGCAGTCCACCAGCGGTTCCCACGCATGAAAGCGGTTCACCCCGCCCTGACCGTGAAGAATCTCCGCCATTATTTCCACCGTATCCGTAAGACTGATTCCCGAACGATTGAAATAGCGATTTCCATCCGCCAGATAAACCCTGCCCCTTTGCACCGCCTGCAGCCGCCCCCAATCCTTATGCTCCGTCAACACCCGTGCTTCAGTTCGCGTGCGATGCAGGGAAAACCCGCACGGGGCGATGATGATTACCTCCGGATCCGCGGACAACAACCGGCTCATTGGAATTGCCTGCGAATGCGCCCCCCGATTCCCCATCACCGGCCGGCAATGCGCCAGCTCCATTAATTCCGGCCCCCAATTGCCCATGGCAAACAGCGGGTCAATCCATTCCAGCACCACCGCCGTCGGCGCATTGAATTGATCGAGGCTCCGGCTTATTTCCGCGCGGCGGCAATGCTGAAGCTCAATGAATTTGCGGCCCGCATCCGGCCGGCCCAGCGAAGCGGCAATATGCCTGATATCCTCATCAATCCCCGTCAGGCTGCCCGCCTGCAGGGAAAGAATTGTCGACTTAAGGCGGCATACCGGACCGGTGATGTCCTGATGACTTATCGCACACACCGGACAGTGCGACTGCGTGATAATAAGATCCGGCGCCATCGCCGCAATAGACTGCTCATCAACACAATACAGCCGCTCGCCGGCGCGTATGCGCCGGTTGACTTCCGCATCAATTTCCCGGCTTGAAACGGATGTATCAAATGCGGCGGAAGTCACCGCCGGCAGCCGCTTCACCCATTCCGGATAATCACATTCATGCGACCGCGCAACCAGAAAATCACCGGCCCCCAACGCACACACAATCTCCGTCCCCGCAGCCAGCAAAGAGACAATCCTCATGTTTTTAACCCCGCCGAACCCTCGCCGTATAAAAACAGGTCCCGGTAGCGGAAGCGGCCGCGGGTCACGGTTTCTCCGTGCACAATCGGGACCGGCCGGTCAAACAGAGGACCGTCATAGACAAACGTATGAAACTCGCCGTTTTCACCGCACGGGTCAACGCCAGGGGGCAACGCATCAAGCAAAGATTGGTCGAAATCCCGGCCGGCGAATTCCGGCGGCAATTTTTCCAGATCAATGCAAACCAGCACCGCCTTAAACCCCGCGTGGATAAAATCCAGCGCTACGCGCCGCGTATCCAGCCGCCATATCGGAAAAACGCCGCGCATGCCGATGGCCGCGAGTTGCTCTTCCCGCCACCGGCGAAGATCGCAAAGAAACAGATCCCCAAAAATAACATTGCCCACACCGCGATCCTTCCAGGACGCAAACGCCGCATTGGTCACCCGGACATATTCCCCGTTGTCCGGCGCGGTGGATAATTCCAGGATTTCCAGCGGAAACCGGATGGCGGCCGCCTGCTTTAACAACAGTTCCCGGCGAACGCCGTGCATGCTGATACGATTGAATTCACAACTAACTGTGGTGAGCAGCGAATGAACGCTGTACCCGCCCGTCTGCTGCAACCGGTACAGTGCATACACACTGTCCTTGCCGCCGCTGAAGGACATTATGGCGGGTTCGGCGGACATGGGCGGCGATCCTTTCCCGGTGTTCAGCCGTATCGGCGCCGGCCGGATTCGCCGGCGGAACACAAAACGGCACGGGCGGCCATTGTAACGGCTGCCCGCCGCTCCGCCACGGGTTCGCTGCCGCCGCCGCGGTCCGTTTACGTGATAACCGGAGGATGCTCCGTAAAGCGCTCGCGCACATTTTGAAAGGTGTCTTCAAGCCGGAGGAACGCCTGCACCACCTCCGGGTCAAACTGCGTGCCCACGCCGGAAAGGATCATGGATTTGGCCACATCATGCGTGAATGCGTCTTTATACAAACGGCGGGACGTAAGGGCGTCATAAACATCCGCAACGGCGACAATCCGTCCGCTGAGCGGAATTTCGTCGCCGCGCAATTGCCGCGGATAGCCCGTGCCGTCGATGCGTTCATGATGCGCGGAGGTGATTTCCCGTGCAATGCGCAGAAATTCCGCATCGGGAAATTTTTTCAGCGCAATGTCAATCGTGTTGGCGCCAAGCGTGGTGTGGGTCTTCATCAGGGAAAATTCCCGATCCGTCAGCCGCCCCGGCTTAAGCAGAACATAATCCGGAATGGCCACTTTGCCGATATCGTGCAATGGACTGGTAAGATAGACCCATCGGATAAAATTCGCGGTGACTTCCGGCCCATGCTGCGGAGTGGCCGCAAGGTCCTGCGCCAGCAGACGCGAATAGCTCTGCACGCGCTCCAGATGCATTCCGGTTTCCGGATCCCTTGATTCGGCCAGTTTGGCCATGGCGAAAATGGCCACATTTCGTGTGTCCATGGAAAGCACGCGCTCGCCGGAGCGCACGCGGGCCACGAGTTCCGCCGGATCATACGGTTTGCCGATGAAATCATCCGCGCCGGCCGTCAGCCCCTCCACCCTGTGCCGCGGCAGATTCCGGCTGGTAATAAGAATGATATAAACATATCCCCACATCTCTTCATGCCGGATTGTTTTGCACAGCGACAGACCGCTCATCGGCCCGTCATGTTCCCAGTCCGCCACCAGAAGATGCGAAAGCCCCTGCGACAAAATTTCCATCGCCTCAAGGCCGGAATCAGTGGCCACAACCTCAAATCCCGCGGATCGCAGCGTCTGGCGAATCAGCGACAACCCCACGTGATCCTCATGAACCACCAATACCCGCATTGTGCATTGATCTCCTGTGCCGCGCCCGATTCCGAACGCATCTTAACCCGGCCCGTCGCCGCCTGTCCGTGACATCAGGGAAAAAAGAACCGGAAGGCTCCCCTTCCCCGAATATATTATCGGCTCGCCGGGCGTCCTTTTTCCAGTTCAATTTCCGGCATTCCCGGACTGCGGCTTTCCGCCCCCGGAAATATCGGAGAATTCTTGCGCCTCGCATATTGTAACGGCTTTTGTTCGCCACGGTGCTTTATTGCGCCACGGTTTCCAGCGATGGATCCAGGGCGGCTTGCCTTTCCTCCCGCCCCAGCGCCGCCGCTGCCGCTACGGTCGCCGCCGGCGGAGGCCCGTGCCCATGGATTACCGTCACCCACACCCGGCGGACCGTCCGGCGATTGATCCGGCAATGACCGATAACACGCGTGCCGTCCGGCATCGTGCAGATCAGTTCCGGCGCCTTTCCCGTCAACTTCCAGCGGCCGATCGATTCGGCATGGCCCAAGGCCGATTTGAGCAAACTCGGCGGCAGCCAGAGCCGGTTTGGAATGGCAAAGCCCCGCAATTTCCCGGATGCGGCCGTGCGGAAAAATTGCCTCGCCGAAGTAAATATCTGCCTTCCAAGTGCGGCACGCGACAGAAAATTCTCCAGGGTCTGCGTCTGCACCTTTGCGTACAGAACCGCGGTCGGATTGCGCGGCAAATCCAGCCAGTATTTGCGCCACCGCTTTTCAAACGCCGCGTCATCCCGGCCGAACACCCGCTCCCACGCCTGTTCCGCCGGTATGCCGTCGCGAAACAATTTCAGATAAGTGGTGAACGGACGGGCATATTTGTGATGATCCGCCCAGGCCAGAAAATAAATCATGGACCATGCCTGATCGTAATTCACCCCCATCAGCACATCATTCCAATGGCGATAGCTCATCACGCGCATGGCATGAATCGACAGGAGTTTATGACCGCGTATTTCAGCTTTCAGCCGGGCCAGCCTGTACGGCGGAATCCAGCCGGTGACAAAGGAATTGCCCGTGAATAGTCCCTCGCCAAAATACTCGGCTAGACCTTCGTTGGCCCATGGCGGTAAAAATCGATGCAGAAACGCAAACGTAAACTGGTGAAAACCTTCGTGCTGAATGATATGCCACATCTGGTGATCAATGTGCGTGCCGCCTATCGCCATCAGCCGTTGCCCACGCCCGTCCACCAGGAATACGCCCGCACTGCCCGGCATACCGCCGCCGCGATAATATTCCCCCTCGCGCCGATAAATGAAAAAAGGCAATTTTTGTGTGACATCACCGCCGAAAATCGCGTGTAACTTCCGTTGGTATGCCGCCGCCACAAAATTCATGCGCAGCCATATCTGTTGCAGGATGGACCTGCTTTCATCCGTATGAAAAACATAAAAACCCGGCGGATCATATGTCTTTAAGGTCCCGGCCGAGACGGATCGCCGGTGCGTGCAAATCAATGCGATCATGCATACGCATAGCAACGCCACCTTAAGTTTAACCGTGCCGCCGCGGCATACGGGTCGCAGCGCCGGCTCCCGAACGTCAATAGACATCCAACCTCCTGCGGTTGTTAATTGCGGCCGTATGCCCGGCCCCGTCGGCATGAGCCGCGACGGTTGCCTTATTCGGCGGTATTGAGGATTTTTTCCAATAACTCGCCCACCAATCTGGGGTCGGCCTTTCCGCCGCTGGCTTTCATGACCGCGCCGCGCAAAAAGCCCAGGGAAGCCTGTTTCTTCTTGGGATTGTGTTTGTAATCGGTAACCGCCTGCGGATTGGATTCAATGGCTTGGCGAACCCACAGTTCCGTCTGGCCCGCATCGCGAACCTGAATAAGGCCCAGTTCCTTAGCTGCGGCCAGTGGGTCCGCATCCGGGTTTTCCGCCAGATGATCAAAGACCGTGGCTGCGGCAGATGCGCTGATCACCCCGTCTTCCACCATGCGGCCCAGCGCCGCATATTGCGCCGGCGTTACCGCAAGGTCGGAAGCAAGATAAACGCGCGACTCCCTTGCCGCACGCTCATTGGCCAGCTTGGCGCCGGAGCCGAGTATCAAATTCGTAACGCGCCGCACCGGCCCGCCCAGCGCGACGGCACGGTCAAAAAGATCAGCGATCGGTTTTTCTTCCGTGATGGACGCCGCCTCTTTGACGGAAAGTCCCATCGCCTCATATCGCCGGCGCCGGGCAATAGGCAGTTCCGGCTGGCCCTGCCGCAACTCCGCCACCCATTGTTCCCCCACATGCAGCGGAACAAGGTCCGGATCCGGAAAGTAGCGGTAATCATGCGCTTCTTCCTTTTCACGCTGCAGCAGCGTGACGCCTTCGTCATCATCCCAGCCGCGCGTGGATTTACCGCCGCCGGCGGCCGCATTCGGATCGGCGATCCAATCCGCCAGCTGCCGCTGAATTTCGTAGCCGCAGGCGCGCTCCACCGCGCGAAAACTGTTGAGGTTCTTGATCTCGGTAATCGGCGTCCTGACCACACGGCCTTCCGGTGAACCTTCCGGGTAAATGTGCAGGTTGATGTTGGGTTCAAAACGCATGTGTCCCTGCTGCATGATGCCTTCGGAAACGCCCAGGTAACGGCAAATCCGCCGCAGTTCCTCGCCAAACAGGCGTGCTTCCTCCGGGCTTGCGAGGTCCGGTTCGGTAACGATTTCCAGCAGCGGCGTGCCCGCACGGTTCAAATCCACCAGGCTTTCCGCGGCGCCGGATTCATGCAGCAGCTTGCCGGCATCTTCCTCAAGGTGCGCCCGCCGGATACGCACGGTCTTCATCCGGCCGTCCGGCAGCGGCAATTGCAGCTCGCCGGCGCCGCACAGCGGCTGGTCATATTGACTGATCTGATAATTCTTGGGCAAGTCCGGATAGTAATAACTTTTGCGGTCCCACTTGGTGTGCCGGGCAATGTCGCAATTCAACGCCAACCCCACCATCATGGCCATTTCCACCGCACGGCGGTTGATCACCGGCAGCACTCCCGGAAGGCCCAGGATAACCGGGTCTACCTGGGCATTCGGCGCCCCACCAAAGCCATTGGCCGCGCCGGTAAACATTTTGGAGACGGTTGCAAGCTGCACATGAACTTCCATGCCGATGATGACTTTGTATGCGGGTTGGGCGGTGACTCCGCCGCCCTGGGTTCCGGGATGCATGCGTGATGACTCCAAGAGGCCGAACATTTTCCTGCGCACATCATAACCGGCCGGCGACCGGCGGCAACGCGGGTCGCCGCCGCCGGCGAAAAATGCGGCCAAACCAATCGCGGAAATCCGGCCGCCATAGTATAATGTGGATTCCATGCCCTGCGGGCGGGCAAGCGGATGGCACACTCAAATTCGCCCCGGATACACCCCGGCTGATTGCCATCCCTTATGAAAAACAGGAGAAATTGCTGCGCATGCTCGAGGCAATTTTATTTGACTTCGCGGATACACTGATCAGTTTCGGAAAAATCCGCGCCCAGGCGCTGTTCCCCATCGCAGCCAAGGATACCTATCAATACCTGCGCGAACGGGACTATCATCTGCCCCCGTTTCAACAGTATGCCGCCATGCACCTGCGAACATTCCGCCGGCGATACATCTGGTCGGCAATACGCCGGCGCGATTTTGACGCCATGGACCTTGTCTGCCGGGTGCTGACCAAACTTGATGTGCCCCTGCAGCCGGTCGATCGAGCCGCACTGGCCTGGCTGTGGTATCGGCCCGTCATCCGCCAGACAAAGGTCGAACCCGGCACGCTGGAAATGCTCTGCGAATTGCGCCGCCGCGGACTTAAGATGGCCATCGTTTCCAATACGTGCGCGCCGGGCATTTGCCTGGACCGTCACCTGGAAGACGAATGCCTGCTGGAATTCTTCCCCACCCGCGTCTATTCCTCCAACACCATTTACCGCAAACCGCACCCGCAAATCTTCCGCACGGCGCTGCATGAGCTCGGCGTAGCGCCGCATCAGGCCATGTTTGTCGGCGATCTGATCCGCGCGGATATCAAAGGCGGCCGGCGCATGGGCATGACGACCGTATGGAAGCCGGCCAAGCCGGTCCCCCGCACCACCCTTCGCCACAAACCGGACCATGTTATTCGCAAAATCACCGATCTACCGCGTGTGATTGATCATCTCACCGCACAGCATGCCTGAACCTGCCCGCCCCACCGGACCGCCGTTCGCCGTGACGCACCTTTCACCGGCCCGCTTTTCATCGAATCATCCGCTGTTTGCGTTTCGCGCCCTTTTCCCCGTGCGCCGCGGATTGGCTGCCGCATCCTTGTCGCGGCCGTCAGCGACCGTAATCCGTTTCTGGCACGCCGGACAGAACACCGTGGTCCGGCCGCTGATCGCAATGGCTTTAAGCCCGGCGCCGCAGCGTTTGCAGGGCAGTCCGCCGCGGCCGTACACCTGCAGTTTTTTGGCAAACCTTCCTTCCTGCAGGGCCACATTCCGGTAATCGCGCAAAGTGGTGCCGCCCAACCGCAGGGACTGCGCCAGAACGGCGCCGATGCATTCCACCAGAGTTTGAATCTGTCGGTCGGAAAGCCGGTTTAAAATCTGTTGCGGATGAAGCCTCGCCAGCCAAAGCGCCTCATCAATATAAATATTCCCCAGTCCGGCGACATCACGCTGGGAAAGCAGCGTGGTTTTCAGCCGCCCGCCCGCCCGCCGCCAGTGCTGCAGGTCGGCAAATTCCAGCAGCAGCGCGTCAACACCCACGCCCTTGTGAATATGGGCTGCGCGGGCCTGCTCCATGGTCTCATGCAGCCATACGCCGCCAAACCGCCGCGGATCGCAGACCCGCACCTGTCGCTGTGAATCCAATGTAAAAACCAGATGGGTATGCTTTTCAACACCGCCGGCGACCGGCGCCGCGGAAATACGCCCGCTCATCCCCAAGTGCAGCACCAGTGTTTGATCATGGTCCAGCCTGCAGAACAGCCATTTCCCATGACGGTCAATCGCCACAACCTTGTGCCCGCAAAGCCGCGGCAGCGCGTCCAGCCCGGAGCGAATATAATCCGGGCGCAGAATTTTTATGTCCATGATTCTTGCACCCACAAGAACCGGAATAAGCGTGCGGCGAACTTCCTCAACTTCCGGCAATTCAGGCATGGCAGCATATCCGGAATTGGCTTAATACCACCCGAAACAGAATCAATGCAGGACCGCGGGCGAAGCTGCGTCAGGCGGTTGGCGCGGTTTCGGCTTTGGGCGGCGGGTTTAACAGTTTTTCCATGGAGGCAAGCAGTCTGTCCATGCGGAAAGGCTTGTTCAGATAGTCGTCAACACCCAGGGATTCCGCATAGGTTTTGTGCCGGGTACCCAGATTCCCGGTGATCATGATGACATGCGGTTTTGTGCCCTTGGGCTTGCGTGCTTTAATCCGCTCCAATACAATAAAACCGCTGCGCTTCGGCAGCATCATGTCCAGAATAATCAGATCCGGCTGTTCCTTTTCCGCGATCTCCACCGCGGTATTGCCGTCCGCGGCGGAAAATACCTTGGCCCCGGTTGTTGAAAGTGCCGCGGTAATGGTGGTAAGAACATCCGCATCGTCATCCACCACGAGTATTGATCTGCCCTTGAATTGATCTGCCATAGTTCCAAGCTCCGGTATGGAGGGTTAAATTTTTCTTCAATGCCGTTCCGGCTGTCCGGGCCGCCATACGCGCAACCCGCCGCCGTCCAAGCGTTCCTAAGCCAGATTTCCGATTACTGCATCCGCAAAAGCGCTACAGCGGACTTCCGTAGCGCCGGTCATCAGACGGGCGAAGTCATAGGTTACAACCTTTGACGCGATCGTGCGTTCCAGAGACCGGACAATGGAATCCGCGGCCTCCTGCCAGCCCAAGTGCTCCAGCATCATAACACCGGAAAGCACCACGCTGCCAGGGTTGACCTTGTCCTGATTGGCATATTTCGGAGCCGTGCCATGCGTGGCTTCAAAAATCGCATGGCCGGAATCAGAATTGATATTGCCGCCGGGAGCTATGCCGATACCACCCACCTGTGCCGCCAGCGCATCACTCAAGTAATCGCCGTTAAGATTCAATGTCGCAATCACATCAAATTCATCCGGACGGGTAAGCACCTGCTGCAGCGTGATATCCGCGATGGAATCCTTGATCACAATGCCGTTGGGCAGTTTGCACCAGGGCCCGCCGTCAATTTCCACCGCGCCATATTTTTCCCTGGCTATTTGATAACCCCAGTCACGGAAGGCCCCTTCCGTGAATTTCATGATGTTGCCCTTGTGCACCAGCGTCACGCTTTTACGCTTGTGATGAATGGCATAATCGATTGCCGCGGAAATCAGACGCTGCGAACCTTCCTTGCTCACCGGCTTGATACCGACGCCGGAAGTTTCCGGAAACCGGATTTTTGCATAAGACTTTGGAAATTCCTGCTTAATGAATTCCAGAATCTTTTTGGCTTCTACGGAGCCGGACTGCCATTCCACACCCGCGTAAATATCTTCCGTGTTTTCACGGAAAATAACCATGTTCACTGCCTCCGGGCGTTTCACCGGGCTGGGAACTCCCGCAAAATACCGCACCGGGCGCAGGCAAATGTAAAGATCCAGCAACTGCCGCAGTGCCACATTTAATGACCGGATGCCACCGCCCACGGGAGTGGTCAGCGGCCCCTTAATGCCGACTAAAAAATGACGGAATGCATCCACCGTATCATCCGGAAGCCACGCCTTGGCATCACCGTCCGGTGTGCCGGTCTTGAACTTGTTAAAGGCCTTCTCACCGGCAAATACTTCCATCCAGGCGATTTTCCGCTTGCCGCCGTAACTTTTCGCCACCGCGGCATCCAGCACACGAACGCTCGCCCGCCAGATATCCGCACCAGTGCCATCACCCTCAATAAAAGGGATAATAGGATGATCCGGCACGCTCAAATGCTTGCCGAAACCCATTGTGATCGCTTTACCATTCGCGGGAATTGTGACGGTTTTTAACTGGGGCAGGCTCATGCCGCTAAATCCTTATTTAGTTTTGTGAAAAACTTCCATTGCATACAGCTCACTACAGTATCCACCCACGGCCCTGCATACAAGCGATCAACCGAAAAACATTAAAGCGTCCGCATAAATTGCAACCCGGAATTCACCGGCGGCGCATCGTCATCCGGAAATTACAATCCAACCGCCGACTGCGGCCTATGCGAATCATTTCTGTTCCATTCCGGCGCTCTGTTGCCGCCGCGAGCGGTCCTGCCGGATTAGTTCGTGCAATTTAGGCAGCATTTTGGTCAATTCCGCCGCCGCCTTGGAATCCGGATACGCACTGATCATTTTTTCCGCCACCGCCAAACATTCTTCATATCGATGGCGATTCAGCAGGTCCTTAAACTCCGCTTCCATCTCTTGCCGGTCCTGCGCGTCGGCATTGTTCCGAAGTTTGCCCAGTTCACCGCGGATTTTTTCAATCGATTTTTCTTCCGGATAGCGCTCCACCAGTTGCTGGGCTACCAGGCAGGCCTGCCGCCACCGGCGTTGATCCGCCGCTTCGCGAAAATCGGCCATGAGCCGCTGGAATTCCTCCGCCCGCCACACCGCCTGCTCCCGGCGTATATCCCGCACCATGCTTTCCACCCGGTCTTCACCCGGATAGGTCATTTCCAGCCGGCCCACAATCTCCTCCACCCGATCCCATGCATTCACGCTCATGAATTGCGCCAGCGGCCCCTGCACCGCCGCAATGTCCGCTTCAATCAGCCCCGATCGCGATGCGGCAAGCTCACGCGAAAGTTCATCGGCAATCGAATCGCCGGGCAGCATCGACCGCAGTTTTTCAATCGCGTCAGCAGCCGACCTCCATTGCTGCCGACTGATCAGCTGCCGGGTTTCATCGCACAATGCATTCCGGCGCTGCTGATGCAATTGGGCCGCCCGCTGCAGGCGCTGGCTTTCCGTCATTAACGCCAAGTCACGCAATTGTGTCAGTAAATTCAATATTTCGCCGCCGCTCGTCGCGTCAATAGTCCGGGTTAAGGCCTCCGCCGCGTTCCCCACCGGAGCAATATGTGCACCATCGGCTGGATTCGGTGCAGCCTCCGGCGGCCGCGAGCGCACAGCCGTTTCCAGCAGGCTGCTGCGCACCGCGGACATCGTCTGCTGAAGATACTCAATCACGGCGCGACTCTGTTCGGCACTCTTAAATTGCGCCCGCTGCATACGCAGGCTGTTCAGCTGTCCTTTTATAATCGCCGCCAGACCCACCAGCATCGCCGGCAAAAACACCGCACTTATAAATATCCCCGCCGGCAACGGCCAGGACTGCGCAATGCTCAGTCCGGATTTTCGTTCCAATACAAATAATAGAATCGCAAAACCGGATCCACCCACGAAATAAAGGACGGCCGTCAATAAAAGCAGGCTGCGGGCGCCGGTCATGTCCGACGTCGTAATCGGCGCACCGGACCCGGATGGAACGGAGGCATGACCGGAATCCGGCGGCGAATCAAACGGCATATAAAACTCCTCCAAACCCTGACCTTCAAACCCGGATTTTCAAACCGGACTGTAAACCTGTACTCCCCGCTCCTGCACCCGTTTCCCTCCGCCGGATCATTCCGACGATTGTTCCGCCTCGCCGCCGGATTCCATCGGCTCCGCAGTCAGTTTACCGTCCCGCAGCGCCAACATTTCAATCCGTTTTTCCGCCCCCTCCAAAATTTCCCGGCAGCGGTTCACCAGTTCCATTCCCTTTTCATACATTGTAAGGCTTTCCTCCAAGCCCACCTTGCCGGAAGAAATCTGACTGACAATATCATCCAGCCTGGCCATCGCCTCTTCAAAGGAGAGTTGCCGCTCATCTTTTTTAGCCATGTTTTTTTCCACCATTGAAGGCCAAACCCTGCAGTTTATCGGGCCTGCCATCGCCCGCCGCAGACTCTTGAACATAAAAGTATATCGGCGCGACGGCCGTTTGGCATGGTATGGCACGGCGCACCGCCGCCTGTCGCCCGGACAGCCCGCCGGCCGTTATGCCATCCGTCATTTCCGAATGCGGGACATCACATAATCCTGCAATTCCGCGGCCAACCCGGATCGCGGCACCCGCCGGGAATTAAAATCATCGATCAGCCAGGCTTCCGGCGCCGCCCCCCGCACCATTTCCAGCGTATTGGCCACAATCAAATCCGCACCACTTTCCAGGCGGCTGCGATTCGCCGTTTTAACCAACTCACCTTCCGCCACATCCACTTCCAGTTTGAATTTCACCAGCAGACCGCCGAATCCCCATTCCGGCCGCAGCAAATCCACAATTTTTGTGGTGGGCTTGCCGCGAAAGGCTATTTGCTTATGTGAACTGCGAATTTTCGCCCGGTCCACACGCCGCACAATCCAATGATACTCCACTTCACCGCCCCCCTGCAGTTGCGAGCTTGATAAAATTTCAAAGGCTCCGTCCGGCTGATAATCACTTACGGCCGCCGTCATCAAAACCGCATCATACGCCTTTTGCTGCACCTGCGATTCCAATATGCCCAGCAAATCCTGATGGCTTTCAAATCCCCGGCAGTTGCAGCCATTCGCACCGGAGGCTTCCACCAAAGCCTGAAACTCCCGTTGATGCTCCGGATTGCTCGTAAGCAGCGTAACATTGGCGACCGGCATGAAAGCTTTGGCGATATCCAGCCCCGTCTGCCCGGTAAATATGTTCATCCAGCAGCGAACCTTGTCGATCATTTCACGGGTGGTGCCTGCGGTAATAAGAATATCCGGCTTGCCTGTAGTGGGTCTGTTCATGCCGCTATGCTAATGCCGGATCGGGCTGCCGCAAGTGCCGGTGCGTTTGCCTGCCGCCGGTTGCGACCGCCGCGAATAAACCACCGTCGGTCAGCCCCGTTCCGGTTCATGCCGCGGATGCATTCCCGATACGATGCCCGGAGCCTCGGCTGGATCGGCGAAGTTGCCGCGCCCCTCATCGGCCACCCGTCGCACTGCGGAAGCTTTTAACCCTTTTGGCCCGGGAGATGCCAGATATTCAACAAGATCGCCCTCTTTCAGGGATCGATAACCATCGGCCAGAATATCCGTATGGTGAACGAATATATCCTGCTGATTGTCACCTTCGATAAAGCCGAACCCCTTGCGATCATTAAACCATTTGACTCTTCCGACTTTGTTGCCCATGGTGCACCTCTGGAAACACGGTATCCGTAACGGCGGCCTCTGTCCTGCAGGCGCTGGCAACCGGAACTCTGGATTCAAAAACTCAATCGCGCTGTGCAGAAAACAAAAAATGCAGAAACTGCCTGATGCCCAACATCATGCGGCAAAACGGCCCGACTGTCAAAAACATGATCAACATGATCAAACCGTTCCGCCCCATCCATATCCGCCTGGTGGTCCGCAGCCGGCTGTCGGCCGGGGTATCGGCAAGGCAGTCGCCGTGGACCATCGCCGCCGGTTATTGCGTTATGCCGGCGGACGACGGTGAAGGTCCTGCCGGATAAAGCGATTGTGCCGAACTTTGTTGAAATTTGATGCCCTGCCGTCATTGCCCGTAAAGCCGCAAATTACCATCCGCTGTGGGATGCCCCATTTCGGTTAATGGATCAAGAAACATGAACAATAATCCCCTAGATTTTTCGTCAATCGCTTCCCATAAGAGGCCCGATTGCCGACGGATTTGCCGCGTCATTCGCGGATACGACAATTACCGCTGGTTACCGGGCCTGGGCCCAATTGAATTGGCTGATTAATTTGTAAATAATCTGCCGATAGAGATGCTGTCGGGTTCCGTCGCATGAGGCGGTGGCAATTCGCTCTCATGTCTATTGATCCGGACGGAAGGCCCGGCTGCGGCCGGAGCCTTGATACCGGACCAGGATGGAGTCCAGTAAGGGTTTGTCCGATCGGACCAGTGCCGTTTCACCCGCCCGCCGTGAAAAAAGGGTATGTGAAACAAATGGCGGAGTCCGGCGTTAAAATCCGCGGCGGCGACCGCCGCAGGTTATGCGGCTGTGGAATTCGTGGTTTTTCCACAGACAGCCTTTTCAGCGGACCGGTTTCATGAGAGAATACGTGTGTAGTCTCTATGCGGACCGCTCGAATCGAGCTGGCAACGGAATTCCACTCTTGGGTCTTTAGCGGCATGGAAGCAAAAGCATATAAATATCCGATAAAGGATGTTGCAACGAGGACCAGCGAGCAATGGTCTACGAGAGAGAGGTGCATCGTGCCAGGTTTTGATCCATTTGACACTCCGGGAGGGCAGGAATCCGTCCCCGGTGCAGACATTTTCCGTCGCCCCGGCGGTACGGAAAATCGCGAGGAACCTCCGCGATCACCCGCCAAATCGCCGTTTGAAAGCGCCAAGCCCGCGCCGGCAAAGGCCGGACGCCCTGCAAAAGGCGCTTCGGTAAAACCGCCGGAATCGGACGCGGCTGAACCGGAGGCGACTGCCCCGACCGCTGCGCCGGAACCGGAAAATTCCGGTGATGAGCAGAGCGCAATGAATGCGGAATCCGCCACGCTGAAGCTTCCGGCATCCGCCCAGATGCGGATGGTGGAGGATATTTTGCGCGGCGCCAACGCGGCCAATACCGGCCTGTCATTACTGCAGGAAAATTTGCGATGGCCCGGCCAGTTGCGGTTTGAACCAACCACCAGCCCGGATGGCCCCCGGATGGAAACCGACCCGGGCACCGCCGTGCGCCTTACAGCCGGCGATCACAATTTCGGCAATCTTGTGCTCGACTGCCCATCGGCAAGTTCACGCGTTTCAGAACAATTGCGGCAATCCGGCCTGTGGCTTTCAACAATGCTGGCCATGGCCCGCCAGCACCAGATGCTGCGCCGCCTCGCTGATACAGATGAGCTTTCCGGCGCCTTTAACCGGCGTTATTTTCTGGAAATGGTGCCCCGCCTGCTGGATAAAGCCCGGCGCGAACGCTTTTGCGTCACAATCCTGCTGTTTGATATTGATGATTTCAAGCAATACAACGATCAGTTCGGTCATGCCGCCGGCGACGCAATCATCCGGGAAGTCATCGGCCTGCTGCGGCACTGCACGCGCAATCAGGACTTGGTGGCGCGTATCGGCGGTGATGAATTCGCCGTCGTATTCTGGGATCAGGGCGCCCTGCGCCAGCCCGACTCACAGCATCCCCGCAGCGTTTTGAATATCGCACAGCGATTCCGCAAGGCAGTCGCGGAACATCCCTGGAATGCCGACGGCGGTCCCATTGCCGGACGGCTTAGCATCAGCGGCGGACTGGCGACATTCCCCTGGGATGCCGCTGATCTTGCGCAGTTGATGGCTGTTGCCGACGGCGAACTGATGCGTGCCAAATCCATGGGTAAAAATGCCATTGTGCTGGCCGGCCCCGGCGAAATTCCCGGACAGGAAACCTGACCGACGACAGCCATTGCCGGCTGCGGCAACCGCGCCCATCAGGGCCTTTTCATTCGCCGCCCGCCGCGGAATTGACTCCACGGTTTAATTCTGCGGTTTAATCCACCGGAACATCCGTTTTCATCACTTCGCCCAGCAGCACCGTGGCAAAACAGCCGGCCGGAAGAGTAAAAGTCAGTTCCAGAAACGGTCCAAGATCATCCGTACCCGAATGCAGCGCCAATTCCGAGGGGAAAAATCGCATCGCGCGGCGCGATCCCTTCGATTTCTCCGCCCGCGGGCCATGAAAGTCCTGTGGCGTAATCCCCGCCGCAGCCAGCACGGCGTTTTCCAACTCCGCGCTGCGCCCATCCGGCTCGGTCATGCGATAGCCGAACATCGGGCCGGACGGCGATATTTCATGGGCATCGCAGCGCGGCTGCTCTTTGGCGGCATCTTCAGCGGAATTTCCCACGCGGAATACCGCGCCCACATCATGCTTCCACGCCAAATCACCCGGATAAATAACGGCCATATCGGCCAAACGCCCGGCCAGTGTTTCATTAAACAGATGCGCCTGCAGCGCGCTGATCAGCAATCGTTTCAGCCGGATATCCACCAGTCGCAGGGCTTGGTCAAATTTTTTGGGATTCCGCGCCAACATGCTCAGAACCCGCCTTTCCTCCCGCAAATGCCCCGGCCAATGCGTAAAAGCCTGCTCCAGCTGGCCGTTGGCAAACAGGCGGCGAGCTTCCAGCACGCCGCCATGGTCAACATCCGGATCCGGATCGCCAAGCCACCGATTTAAAAACTCCTCACTCCTTCCGCGGATCAGTGACAACCCCAGCAGATGATTATCTCCGCGCATGCCGAAACGCTGCGGACCGAAAAAATTGGGCACCCCGGTGACGGAAAGCTTTTCCAGCACGCCGGCGGCGATCCTGCCCGCATCCGCAACCGATCCACCGGCCACGGCCCATTGGTCATTGCGCAATTTGATGATGAATTTATTGCCGGCCAGATGGCCCACCTTCAACTTGTTTTGATGCCGGGTAACCTGCACGATGCTGATTTGCGGCAACTTCAGCTCCGCCACACGCGTATGCGATTCATGCTCTACGGAAAATGTCTGCCGGGCCAGCGCTTGTGTATCCTTAAGGCCGGCATAACCGATCTCCATGGCCCGGCGGCCCAATGCCCGGGCTATCACATTCACCGCCGAAAGCGTGGAAATACCGCGTTTTTCAATGGTAAAGTAAACGTGATTGCCCTGTCCGCTGGGAGCATAAAGTGGAATCTCCTGAACGATGAAATCTTCCACACGGGTTTTGATGCGCCCGCCCGTGCCCGGCATACCGGCCGTGAGATAGGGAATTGTCATAGTGGCTCCGTCGTACCGTTCGGCCGCGGCTGCTACCGGCAGCTTCGCGGCAAAGCGGAGCAGTTTACCGGTTTTTCCGTCTCTTTGCCCCTCAACCCGTCATCGGCTCGTTCGGCCGGCAATGCGCTTCCCGCCTGCAGAATATTATAGTTCCAGGTGTTGGCCTGCCGGCGTATTTCAGACCGGAAAAAATCGTGCAACATTTAAAGCATCAACCGCCTTTGCCGCACCGGCCGAAATAAAGCGTCTATTGACTTATTTTACGCTTTCCGATAAATTAACTGCTGTTCCGCCACTGGAACATCAAATACGGTTTGGTGCGGTCCTGCCGCACGGGCAATTTTGATGGAGCTGTCCCATGGCTAAAGCGAGCAGTCAAAAATTCATCGCCCGCAATCGAGCGCCCCGTGTCCAAATTGAATATGATCTTGAACTGTATGGCTCGGAAAAGAAAATTAATCTGCCGTTCGTCATGGGCGTGATGGCGGATCTTTCCGGCAATCCTGCTGAAGCACTGCCCAATGTGGAACAGCGGAAATTCCTTGAAATCGACGTGGACAACTTTGATGAACGCATGAAAGCCGCCAAACCGCGCGTGGCTTTTCAGGTTGCCAACAAGCTTTCCGGCGAAGGCAGCATGGCCGTCGAACTGACCTTTGAAAACATGGATGACTTTTCGCCCGCCGCCGTGGCCCGCAAGGTTGAACCGCTCCGCAAACTGCTGGAAGCCCGCACGCAGTTGTCCAATCTGCTGACTTATATGGATGGAAAATCCAATGCCGAAGAGTTGCTGGGCAAGGCGCTTAAGGACCCCGCCCTGCTGCAGGCGCTCGCCGCGGCGCCCAAACCAGAGCCATAAGAACATCGCAATCCATTGCGTTTGATCTGATTCAAAAATCACAGGAGGCCACCCCATGGTAGACCCAGCACAAGCTCAATCTGCGGCAACGCCGGCCGGCGCCGCCGTTGAACTCGGCGAATTTGACGCCCTGTTGAAAAAAGAGTTTCGCCCCAAGACGGACGGCGTGGCCGAGCAGATCAAAAACGCGGTCCAAACCCTTGCCCAGCAGGCCTTGGCGGGTACCGCTCTGATTTCCGATGATGTGGTGCGGTCCATTGAGGCGATTATTGCCCAGCTTGACGCCAAACTTTCCGAGCAGGTCAATGAAATCATCCATCATGAAGCTTTCCGGTCCCTGGAAGGAACCTGGCGCGGCCTGCACCATCTGGTCAACAATACGGAAACCGATGAAACCCTGAAAATACGGGTGATGAACATCTCCAAAAAAGATATCGGCAAAACGATCAAAAAATTCAAAGGCACCGCGTGGGATCAAAGCCCCCTGTTCAAAAAGCTGTATGAGGATGAGTTTGGCAGCCCCGGCGGAGAACCCTATGGCTGCCTGATCGGCGATTATCACTTTGATCATTCCCCGCCGGATGTGGAAATTTTAGGCGGTATGGCGCAAATTGCCGCCGCCGCCCATGCGCCTTTCCTTGCCGGCGCCGCCCCCAGCCTGATGAATATGGACTCCTGGCAACAGCTTGGCGATACACGCGACCTCACCAAAATCTTCCAAACGCCGGATTACGCCCCGTGGCGATCCTTGCGAAAATCCGAAGATGCCCGCTACATCGGCCTTACCATGCCCCGTTTCCTTTCCCGCATCCCCTACGGCCAGAAAACCAATCCTGTGGAAGAATTTGCCTTTGAGGAAGATACGGGCAAAGCGGACCATAACAAATACACCTGGTCCAATGCCGCCTATGCCATGGGAGTCAACATCAACCGGGCCTTCAAGCTTTACGGCTGGTGCTCCCGGATACGCGGCGTGGAATCCGGCGGCATGGTGGAAGGCCTGCCCTGCCACACCTTTCCCACCGACGACGGCGGCGTGGACATGAAATGCCCGACCGAAATCGCCATTACCGACCGCCGGGAGGCCGAACTGGCCAAGAACGGCATGATGCCGCTGTCTCACTGGAAAAACACCGATTACGCCGTATTTGTGGGCGCTCAATCCCTGCAGGAACCCGAAAAATACGCCGATGCGGATGCCACCGCCAACGCCAACCTTGCCGCGCGGTTGCCTTATCTTTTCGCAACCTGCCGCTTCGCCCACTTCCTTAAGTGCATGGTCCGCGACAAGATCGGATCCTTTAAGGAACGCAGCGATATGCAGCGCTGGCTCAATGAATGGATCATGCAATATGTGGATGCATCGCCGGCCACATCCAGCGAAGAATACAAAGCCTCGCATCCCCTGGCCGCCGCGGAAGTGGTTGTTGAGGAAGTGGAGGGAAATCCCGGATATTACCGTTCCAAGTTCTTCCTCCGACCGCATTATCAACTGGAAGGATTAACCGTTTCGCTGCGGCTGGTCAGCAAACTACCCTCCGCCAAGAGCGGCGGATAGAGCCACCTGCCACACGCACATTCCTGCCGGAGCAGGCAGACTGGCACGCTTGTGACGTGCTGCTGACTTTCCGCTGATCCGGCAGCGTCATATACGGGGCAGCTTTTTAAAGGAGCTTGATCATGGCGTTTGATGCTTATCTGAAAATTGACGGACTTGAGGGCGAATCGACTTCCAAGGGCATGGAAAAACAGATCGAAGTGGAATCATTCAGCTGGGACATTGTCAACAGTGCCAGCGCCAGCAGCCAGACCGGCGGCATCAGTGCCGGCAGGGCCAATATCAATGCTTTTACCGTGGTCAAAATTGTGGATAAAGCAAGCCCCGCGCTTATGCTCGCCGCGTGTGACGGTTCGCATTTCAAGACAGCCACGGTTACTTTCCGCAAGGGCACCGGTACCGGCGGACAAAAGCCGTTTGAAATCATCAAGTTTTCCGACTGTATGGTTTCCTGCTATAAAACATACGGCACCACCGGCGGAACGGACGTTCTCCGCGAAACCGTCAGTTTTGAATTTGGCAAGGTGGAGATGGAATATCACGCCCAGAAAGCCGACGGCTCTACCTCCAAAGTTGCCAATACCGGATGGGATCGTTTCAAGAACACCAAGGTCTGATGATTTTGGCGACCTTGATTCCCGACCCGTTTCCACGAACTGGCTTGTTGCACCGCAGGTCCGCTGCGCCGCTTGCGTCCGTTGCTCCGACTCAACAGACGCCGTGAGGTTCTCGGTCGTGTACGGCGCCGCGCCGGCTCGGCTTGATGGCGGCCCCGCCCCGCGGCACAAGTTGGCTGCGGGTATTATCTTGTGTTTTCAGCCGATGGAGGCTCGTATACATGACTGCTGATGAGCTTATACGGGCCGGCAAAATTGACGAGGCGATTGCCGCCGCTTCCGATGCCGTGCGCAAAAACCCCGCAAAAGCCAATTTGCGCGTGCTTCTTTTTCAACTGCACTGCATCGCCGGCAATTGGGATCGCGCCCTGACACAGCTTAACATTGCCGCGGACTTGGACCCTCTGAATCTTTTGATGGCCCAGGTATGTCGCCTTGCCTTGACCTGCGAGGCGTTGCGGGCGGAAATTTTTGCCGGCAAAAACACGCCTATGGTGCTCGGCCGACCGCCCGAATGGCTTGGTCAGATCATTCAGGCCAATGCCCTTAACGCCGCAGGCAAAGCTGGTGCCGCACAGGACCTTCGCGACAAAGCCTTTGAAGCCGCACCGGCCGTCAGCGGCAAAGTAAATGGTGAACCATTCGCCTGGATCGCCGACGCCGACCCGCGGCTCGGCCCGGTGGTGGAAGCGATGGTGGATGGCAAGTATTACTGGATCCCGTTTGCCAACATCCGTGAAATCAACTTGGAAAAACCGGTGGATTTGCGCGATATCGTATGGATTTCCGCTAACTTCACCTGGATTAACGGCGGCACAAGTGTCGGCTTGCTGCCCGTGCGCTATGTCGGGTCGGAAAAGTCCGGCGATCCAGCCATCCGCATGTCCCGAAAAACAGACTGGCGAACGGATGGCCCGCTGTCGGTGGGCCTCGGCCAGCGCGAATTCGCGACAGATCAAAACAATTACGCGATTCTGGAAATCCGCAACATAACTTTGGACTCGCCGGAGGATGCCGAGCCGATGTCGGAACAGGAAGCCAGGGAGGCGACAGAAAATGGATGAATCATTTTCACGTGACCGCCTTCAGCCGTTCCTGCTTGACCGCCTGACCGACGAAGCCCCGGAAAACACGCGCGAATCCCGCGATCAACGAACCGGAAGCCTGCGGCAACTGCGCCGCAGCGTATTGCGTGATCTGGAATGGCTGCTTAATACTCCGTGCCATTTTAATCCGGAGGAACTGCAGGATTTCCCCTTTGCGGCACAGTCCGTAATAAATTACGGCATCCCCAACCTTTCCGGTCAAACGGTTTCCGGAATGCCGCCCGAACGGGTTGAAAAAATGCTGCTTAATGCCATTCACCGTTATGAACCGCGCGTTATCCGGCATTCGCTTTCCATCGGCGGTGCGGTCGGAACGGATAAGCCCAACGCGCTTGATTTTGAAATTCGCGGAGAAATCTGGGCGGTGCCTCTTCCGGATGTTCTTTTTGTCCGCACTGAAGTAGATATGGAATCCGGTCATTGCAGCCTGCGGGATAAATAGGATGGATACTCAGCTTCTGCAATATTACGAACGGGAACTGCGGCACCTGCGCGAAATGGGCAAGGAATTCGCCGCCGCATATCCCAAAGTCGCCGGGCGGCTTACGCTTGACCAGGTGGATTGCCCGGATCCCTATGTGGAGCGCCTGCTGGAAGGATTCGCCTTTCTTGCGGCGCGGGTGCATCTTAAACTCGATGCTTCATTCCCCCGTTTCACCCAAAGCCTGCTCAAAACGGTTCACCCCAATTACCTCGCCCCCACACCTTCCATGGCGGTCGTCCAATTTGAGATTGACAAATCCGACCCCGGCCTCGCCAAGGGCTTCGCCATTCCCCGCGGCGCCTCCATGCGCAGCATGATTGCCGCCGGAGATCCGACGGCGTGCGAATTTCGCACCGCCCATGATCTGACGCTTTGGCCGGTAAGCGTCAGCATGGCAAAATACCACCTCCGTGAAGTGGAATCCCTTGGTTTGGGCATCAGCGGCCTGCCTGCCGCCATTCAGCTTCGCCTCACCTGCAATCCCGGTGTGATGTGGAATCAGTTGCAACTGGACCGGCTGCAGTTTTTTATTGCCGGTACTTCCGAAGTACAAATTCGCCTGTACGAACAAATTCTGGGCCACACCGCCAAAATGGCCGTTCAACCCGTTGCCAAACCCCTGAAATGGCGCGAAATGCTGCCGGCCGCCTCCATTCGCCGCCTAGGCTACGATGACCAGCACGCCCTTCTGCCGGTGTGTGCCCGCTCGTTCCAGGGTTACCGGCTATTGCAGGAATATTTCACTATTCCACAGCGATTTTTGTTCTTTGAGGTCGCCAACCTCAAGCCGCTCATCGCACGCTGCCCGGAGCCGCAGCTGGACTTGATTCTGTGCCTGAAAAAGGCCGACTCCACGCTGGAAAGAACAGTCAACGAAGACAACTTTAAACTGCACTGCTCCCCGATTATCAATCTATTCCCCAAGCGTTGCGACCGCATCCAGTTATCCGAAAGATTCAATGAGTTTCCCATTATTCCCGACCGTACACGCACCCGGGATTTTGAGGTTTATGATGTCACCGGAGTCACCGGCCACGGCGCCCGCTCCGACGACGTGCAGCCATTTCACCCGTTTTACCGTATCTGGGATTCCGCCGACCGCGCCGGCAAAGCCTTTTTTACAATCAACCGCCAGGCCCGCGTCCCATCGGAGCGTGAACGCATCAGCGGTGCCCGCTCCGGTTATGCCGGCAGTGAAGTCTTTGTTTCCCTGGTGGATGGCGAATGCGCCCCATACCGCTCGGATCTGCGGCAACTGGGCATTGAAGCGCTGTGCACCAACCGTGATCTTCCGCTGTTTATTCCCCTGGGCAAGGGGTCCACGGACTTTACACTGGAAACCGGCGGACCGGTAAAATCCATCCGGTGCGTAAGCGGGGCGCCCACCGTTCCCCGCCCCTCACTGGCGGAAGGCGATGCGGCGTGGCGGCTGATCAGCCATTTATCGCTCAACTATCTTTCCCTGATTGATTCCACGGACGGGCGCGGGGCCGCCGCCCTTTGTCAAATGCTGCGTCTTTATTGCAACAACAATGACCCCGCATCTGAAAAACAGGCGCAGGGGGTGAAGTCCGTCAGCAGTGAACCGATTGTCCGCCGCTTCGCCGGCGATGGAACTTTTGCCCTGGTTCGTGGGCTGCAAATCACCCTCACTCTGGATGACCATGCCTATGAAGGCACCGGAGCCTTTTTGATGGGAGCCGTCCTGGAACAGTTCTTTGCCCGCTATGTTTCAATAAATTCGTTTACGCAAACCATTGTCAATACAGTGGATCGCGGAAGGATCATGGAATGGACAGCCCGTCCGGGACAACGGCAGATTCTTTAATCCGATCGCTGAAATCGCAGGCTGCGTGCTACGACTTTTTTCTGGCGGTACGCCTGTTTGAATGCGCCCGGCGGGATCTGCCGCGCATCGGTCATTCCGCCCTGCCGTCCCAGGACCCGGTCCGCTTCGGCCAGGAGCCGGCGGTCGGCTTTCCCGCCAGCGCCATTGAAAAACTTGACCAGCCGGCAGCCTGTCCGGCGCCGCGTCTTTCCGTGCGGTTTTTTGGATTATTCGGGCCGCAGGGGCCGCTGCCCCTGCATCTTACCGAATACGCCCGGGAGCGCAAGCTGCACGCCAGGGACCATACGTTCAGCGCCTTTGCGGACATGTTTCATCACCGGATGATCAGCTTTTTCTACCGTGCCTGGGCCTGCAATGAACCAACCGTAAGCTACGACCGCCAGACCGGCGCCGCGGACATTCATGGTGATGCGGACACCTTCGCCGGTTATTTTGCCGGCCTGATCGGCCTGGGCACCGTCGGCCTCCAGAACCGTGATTCGGTACCCGATACCGCCAAGCTCCATTTCGCCGGCCGCCTGCTGCCGGGTCCCCGCAACGCCGAATCGCTGCGCGCCATTCTCACGGAATTCTTCAACGTGCGGGCGGAAATCCAGGAATTTTCCGGCCGGTGGCTGCAACTGCCCGCGGAGGCGGCCTGCCGGCTCGGCAGCGATCCGGAATCCGGCCTGCTTGGACAAACATTGGTGATTGGCGAGCGGGTTTGGGATGTTCAGGGAAAATTCCGTGTCGTGCTTGGACCCATGAATCTGCGGAAGTTTGAATCCCTGCTGCCGGGAAGCCCCGGTTTTCAGAAACTCTGCGACTGGGTAAAGTTATTCCTGAACGATGAGTTGGAATGGGACCTTCAACTCATCTTGAGTGCTGCATGTATTCCACCGGCCGTACTTGGCGGCGGCTGCCGCCTTGGGTACACCACATGGCTGCAGACCGCGGAACTTTCACATGACGCCGATGACCTGATTTGCCGCCCCGCGGCATGATAACAACAAAGGAACACTTATATGGCGGAAATAAGCCGTACAGCGCTGTTTGGAAAGCTCAACCGTGTCGCCTACAAATCCATCGAGAGCGCCACGGTTTTCTGCAAAATGCGGGGCAATCCCTATGTGGAACTTGTCCATTGGATCAACCAGATACTCCAGCTGGACAATACAGATTTGCATTTGATCATCCGCCACTTTGAACTCAATCCGTCCAGGCTCGCCGCGGACGTCACCGCCGCCCTCGACCGCCTGCCCCGCGGATCCACGTCCATTTCCGATTTATCATCACATATAGATGAAGCCGTTGAACGCGGCTGGGTCTACGGGTCCCTGGTTTATAACGGCCAGCAGGTGCGGACCGGCTTTTTAATGGTCGGAATGGTTAAAACACCCGCCCTGCGCAACGGCCTGGTCAACATTTCAAAGGAATTCGAAAAAGTTAAGCCGGAGCGGCTTTCCGACGATTTCGGCAAAATAACGGCCGGTTCCGCTGAAGAATTGCTGGCCCCAGTGGAAAGCCAGGGGGCCGGCGCACCCGGCGAGGCCTCCGGCGCCATCGCACCGGCGGCCATGGGCAAACAGGAGGCCCTGGCCAAATTCTCCGTAGACCTCACGCAACGCGCCAAAACCGGCGAACTTGACCCGATCGTGGGGCGCGATGAAGAAATCCGACAGGTTGTCGACATCCTGATGCGCCGCCGTCAGAATAATCCCATTCTCACCGGCGAAGCCGGCGTGGGAAAAACCGCCGTCGTCGAAGGCTTTGCCCAGCGCGTCGCCGCCGGCGAAGTTCCCCCGGCCCTGAAGGATGTCACCGTACGCACACTGGATATCGGCCTGCTTCAGGCCGGCGCCAGCATGAAAGGCGAATTCGAACAGCGGCTTCGCTCCGTGATTGAGGAAGTTCAGGCATCGCCGAAACCGATCATTCTTTTTATCGATGAAGCCCATACCCTTATCGGTGCGGGCGGCGCCGCCGGTACAGGTGATGCGGCCAATCTGCTCAAACCCGCACTCGCCCGCGGAACGCTGCGCACCATTGCGGCCACCACGTGGGATGAATACAAAAAGCACATTGAAAAGGACCCCGCCCTTACCCGCCGTTTCCAGGTGGTAAAGGTGGAGGAACCGTCGGAGCATAAGGCGGTTCTCATGCTTCGGGGCCTTATTGCCCCGCTGGAAAAGCATCATCGTGTCCAAATTCTGGATGAAGCCATTGATGCCGCCGTGCGGCTGTCGCATCGCTACATCCCCTCCCGCCAACTGCCGGATAAAGCGGTAAGCCTGATTGACACCGCCGCGGCCCGTGTCGGGGTCAGCCAGCACGCGCTGCCCGCGGAACTGGAGGACTCCATGCGCCGCGTGCAATCACTGGAAGTGGAAATTCAGATTATCAATCGCGAATCGGCCGTCGGGCTGGACCACACCCAGCGCCTTGCCGAGGTCAACACCCTGCTGGAAACCGAAAAGCAGCGTCTTGACCGGTTGGATGCCAAGTGGAAACAGGAAAAACAGCTGGTGGACAGCATGCTTGAAATTCGCGGGAAACTGCGGTCCTTTGCCCATCCCATTGAAGACGCTCCACCCCCTGCCGCGGAAAAACCGTCCGCGGAAACCAAAAACGCCGCGCCTGCCGCCCGCGGTGTCGCGCCCGCCGGCGAAGGTTCCCCCGTTCCTGCCGGCGGATTATCCCCGCAGGAACGCGAATCGCTTCTTGCCGAACTGCGTAAACTTCAGCAGGAACTTGCCGCATTGCAGGGCGAGTCACCGCTGATTTTCCCCACGGTGGATCAACAGGCCGTGGCCGCCGTTGTCGCGGACTGGACGGGCATACCCGTGGGCCGGATGGTGAAAAACGAAATCGAACAGATACTCAAACTCGCCGACCATCTGGAAAAACGCGTCATCGGCCAGCGCCACGGATTGGAAATAATCGCCAAACGCGTACAGACATCCCGCGCCAAACTGGATAATCCCAACCGGCCCATCGGTGTATTCATGCTGGCCGGCCCATCCGGCGTGGGCAAAACCGAAACCGCACTGGCGCTGGCGGAAACGCTTTACGGCGGGGAACACAACCTTATCACCATCAACATGAGCGAATTCCAGGAAGCCCACACCGTCAGCACCCTCAAAGGATCACCCCCCGGCTATGTCGGCTACGGCGAAGGCGGCGTCTTGACCGAAGCGGTTCGGCGGCGTCCCTATTCCGTCGTCCTGCTGGATGAAGTCGAAAAAGCCCATAAAGATGTCCATGAAATTTTCTTTCAGGTCTTTGACAAAGGTTGGATGGAGGACGGCGAAGGCCGGATGATCGATTTCAAAAACACCATTATCATCCTTACCACCAATGCCGGGCAGGACCTGGTGGTGAACATGTGCAAAGACCCGGACCTGATGCCCGACGCCGAAGGACTTGAAAAAGCCCTCCGCGGCCCGCTGGTAAAAGTGTTTCCCGACGCCCTTTTGAACCGCCTGGTGGTGGTGCCGTATTATCCGATTTCTTCGGCCATGCTCCGGCAGATCATTCAACTGCAGCTTTCCCGCGTGGAAAAACGCGTCCGGCAGGTCCATAAAATACCGTTTGAATATGACGAATCCGTACCCAAACTCATCGCCGAACGCTGCACGGAACTGGAGCGCGGCGCCCGCATGGTGGATGCCATGATCACCAACGTGCTTCTGCCGCGCATCGGTCATGAATTTCTTACCCGTATGATGGAAGGCCGGCAGGTTGACCGCATCGCCGTCCGGGCGGAAATGGGGGACTTTGCATTTGATTTCGGCCCGGCCGCGGCCTGAAAAATCCGCCGGACGTTTGCAGCTGACAAACTTTTGGGAGCATCCGCATGGGCGCCAAATTCAAACAGGAACATCGCGAGTTGGGCATTGATACCCCGCTGGGGGCCAATGCGCTGCTTCTCACCCGCTTCCACGGCCATGAGGCGCTAAGCCGGCCGTTCGAATTCCAGTTGGATATGCTTTCCGAAAAGCCGGACATCAACTTCACGGACATTCTGGGCAAATCCGTCACTGTGTCGCTGGCCGGTGAGTCCGGATCGCTTTCCACTGTTTCATCCGTGCGCTATTTCAACGGGCATATTTCCACCTTTGAACAGACCCATAGCGAAGGCAATCTTTACTATTACACCGCCACCATGGTGCCGTGGCTGTGGTTCCTTACCCGGCGACGGGACTGCCGCATATTTCAGAAAAAAACGGTCCCGGATATTGTCCAGCAGATATTTTCCGACCTCGGGTTCTCCTCGCTGGTGGATAACGCCCTTACCGCAAGCTATCGCCAGTGGGATTATTGCGTTCAGTATCGTGAAACGGATTTTGATTTTGTATCGCGACTGCTGGAAAATGAGGGCATCTATTACTTTTTCAAGCACGATAAGGATTCCAGCGGCAACGGGACGCATCAACTGGTCCTTGCCGACGGTATTTCCGCCAGTACGCCCATTCATGGCGATTCCACGATAAGCTATCTCGGTCCGGACCGGGCCCCCAAAGGGGTCTATATCCGGGATTGGAAAATGCAGCAAACGCTGCAATCCGCCAATTTCATGCTTAATGATTACGATTTCACCGCTCCCAAAAAGTCCCTGCTTGCCTCCTCCGCCAATACATCCGGCGTTGTCAGCCAGACCAGCCACCGCGTCTATGATTATCCGGGCGGCTATACGCAAACCGGCGACGGCGGCAATTATGTTCAGGCCAGAATGCAGGAAGCACAGTGCGGCTTCGCCACCGCCTCCGCCGTCTCCAATTGCCGCAAAATGCAGGCTGGGTTCATGTTCACGCTGGCGGATCACCCCGTCTCTTCCATGAACACAACCTATCTGATCAAATCCGTGGACTATGACGTCCGCAACGAGAATTATCTTCAGTCCCAGGCCGAAAAGGCCCGCACGGACGCAACCTGCAGGCTCGGGGCATTTCCATCCAGCCAGCAGTACAGGCCGCCGCGCGTAACCCCCAAGGCCGTGGTGCGCGGTCCGCAGACCGCCGTCGTGGTGGGACCGTCCGGGGAAAAAATTTACACGGATTCCTACGGCCGTGTGAAAGTGCAGTTTTACTGGGATACCTACGGTGCATCGGATCAGCATTCTTCCTGCTGGATGCGCGTATCGCAATCCTGGGCGGGAGCGCCCAACAATGGAATTTCGTGGGGGGATATGGCCATTCCACACGTGGGAGATGAAGTGATTGTGGATTTTCTGGAAGGCGATCCGGACCAGCCCCTGGTGACCGGCAGAGTGTACAACGCGGATAACATGCCCCCGCAGGATCTGCCGGACAACAAACATAAACGGATCATGCGGGATGATTACGGCAACCAGATCATCCTTGACGCCACGCCCGGCGATGAACACATTCGCATTTCCAGCCCCCATCATAATTCAGACCTGCAACTGGGCAGAAGCGTAAGCATGAACACCGCCAGCAATTCCTATAACTGCACCTACGGCAACAATTGGTCCGGCACCATCGGCACACAGGGCGAAATGGTGCTGGGCAACGAAGTTGCGATCGCCGGCGGCGGCTATGTTAACGCGAAGGCCGGCTTCGCCTACAACATTACAATCGGCGCGCAATACAATATTAACGTCGGCTACAAATGCGAAGCGGACCTCACCGAAACAATTACCTGGCATGACGGCGATACCGACACCGTCGGCAAAGATGACACCACCATCACGACGGGCGGCACGCTATGGCTTATTGGCGGCGACCAGGGGGCCAAGGCCACATCCACCGCCACCTCAATCGCAAAGCTGGATCATTCCGGCGTTGACATTGAAGTCGGCCCGCCGAAAACCATTACACCGCAGGGGCTTGGCATCGGCATTAAGATAGTCGGGGCATTGGCCGCGACGTTTCCGCTGGCCGGAATGGGGTTGATGGCCGCGGGAGCCGCCGTGGGAACTCCAGCGCCGGATGCCAACACCTTTGTTTCCGGCATCAGCGGTTCTTACACCGGCACGGACCCTGAAAGTTCCTGGATGGACGATGTCGGTCTTGCCGCATACGGGATCGGACTCGTGGCCAGCGCCGTGTTCTACATCTGGCTGAAGCTGGCGAAAGACACCCTGAAGGCCGGTTCACATGGCGCCAGCGCGTTTGCCAGCCTGAAAATAGATCCGCAGGGCAATATTAAGCTCTGTTCCGAAAACGGCGCGATTGACATTAAAAGCACCGCCGGTTCATCCTACATCAAACTTACGCCGGCCGGCCACGTGATAACCAACGCCCCCAATGGAAACGCTTCCGTAATGGGTTCGCAAGTGAAAATCAACGGAACGCAGGGGGTTAAGATTAATGGAACCGCCATACAGGTTGAACCCTGAAGTGCACGGGTGTAACCCACCCCCGCACTCAATCAACCTGCCTGGTCATGGCGCTTGTGCGAGCTGTTATTGAAAGTCACCAACACTACCAATCTCCCCTTCGCTCCGCTGGCCGGAAGATACAACTTCCCGGGCCACTCCATGACACTCATTGCCAAAGGAACCTATTCCATCGCGCCCGGCAAGCCGCCCGTCGCTTTGCCCAAACAGCCCTTTCCCACCGGCGATCAGTACTATCCGGATGATGAGGATCAAACCGGCCCGCCCCGCTATGAATCGGACTTTGCGTTTTATAAGCCCCGTGCCGACCTGCTGCTGGTCGGCGCGTGCCATCCGCCGGGCGGCGTGCCTGTTCCCATTTGCCAAGCCCTCTTCCGCGTGGGCACAAAATCCGGTGCCCTGAGCGTCATTGGCGAAAGACGCTGGGAAAAGAAGTTTCTCAGCCGCGCCGCCACCGCCCCCCAGCCCTTCCGCCGCATGGAATTGCGCTACGAAAGCAGCTACGGCGGCGCCGGCTTTGTGACCAACCCGATCGGCAAAGGGCACGCACCCCTCAAGGGCGGCAGCGGCCAGGAAATCTGGCCTTTGCCCAATATCGAAAATCCGGCGCAATTGATTCAAAACCCCAAAGATCGTCCCTTCCCCGCCGGCTTTGCGCCCCTAAGCCCCAAATGGGACACGCGAAAAAGCAAGCTCGGCACCTATACCGGCAGCTACCGCAAAACCCGTTGGCCCTGGTTTCCCGCGGACTTCGATTATGCCTATTTCAACGCCGCCCCGCCGGAAATGCAGGCAAACGGCTTTCTTCTAGGCGATGAGCCGCTCTATTTTGAAAACCTGCATCCGGACTTCTCCGTATTTGAATCTAACCTGCCCGGCATCCGCGTGCGATGCTTTATTAATCGCGCCGGCGCGACAAATCCCGGCCGGTTTGAAGAAGTCACCATGAACCTCGACACACTTTGGGTCGATATGGAAGCCCAATCCATGGTGCTTTTGTGGCGCGGCGTCGCGGCCGTCGCATCGGAAGAATTTGAAGATGTCGCCGATGTATTCATCATGGATGAACCGCTGGCTGGTCAGCCCGCATCGCTGGAAACCTGCCGTCGCAAATTCCTGGAACTGCAAAATCCGCCGGAAGAACCGCCGGAGGAACCGCCGCCCCCTGCACCATCCGAACCGGTTATGGATGATGCCGCCCGGGAAAAACTCAAAGCGGAATCCCGCCGACGGATGCAGGTTCAACTCGACGCCGTTTACAAACAGATGGGCATTGATACCTCCGGGTTTTCCCCGGAGTTAAAAGCCAGGCAGGCGGCCATTCTGGATCAGATGACCGAAAATGATCCGGCCGCAGCAACCGCCAGGCATGAAGCCGACATGCAAAATCAGCTCCGCACCGCCCTGTCCAAAATCGGCCTGGATTTCGACAATCTGCCGGCCCTGTCCGCCAAGGCCCATGCCGAACAGATCCGATTCTGGGAATCGCAGGGCATCAAACCCGGGGAAATCGCCGGGAATTCCGCATTCAGCCGATTGACCCTGGCCATGGGGGCCCTGCTGCCAAAAATGGGTCATGATCCGGAAAATCTTTCCCCCCTGATTGACCAGATGAAACAGGCCCGCGCAAAAGCCGGCGTGCCTGAACCGGATCTGCGGCCGCCGCCGGAGCCGGACATTGTCTGGACGCGCCGGCTCGTTGAACAAACCGCCGCCGAAGGCAAAAGCTTCGCCGGCCGGAACCTTGTCGGGCTTGATTTGTCCAGTCTGAATCTGCAAGCCGCGGATTTCGCCGGGGCGGACCTTTCAAGGTGCAATCTTATCGCCGCCAATATTTCGGGGTGCAATTTTTCCCGGGCGAATCTCGCCGGCGCCGATCTTTCCCGGGCCGCCGGGCAAAAGGCCGATTTCAGCCGGGCTACGCTGGCCGGCGCCAAGCTCCACGAGGCGGATCTTTCCGAGGCGGAGATGGCCGGGGCCAATCTTTCCGGGGCGGATTTAACCGCCGCCCGGCTGGATGCCGCCGTTCTGGAAAATGCGACGCTTACCGACGCGGTTCTAAGCAAAGCATCGGCCAGGGGGACTGCCTTTGTGGCGGCGGATCTTTCCCGTTGCAAACTCCAAGCCGGTATATTTACCCAGGCGGATTTCACCTCCGCCGCACTTAACCATGCTGATTTTTCATCCGCGGTTTTGCAGCAGGCTTCCGTGGAAAAGACTGTCGGCGTCGATGTAAATTTTGCGGGGGCCGACGCCGCCGGACTCCGCGCGGACAATGCCGTATTCACCCGGGCGAATTTTCAGAAGTTAAACGCGCCCGGCTCCATCTGGCCGGCCGCCGCGCTCACCGGAGCTGATTTCCGCTATGCCAAACTGCCCCAGGCCACATTCACTTCCGCCAATGCCGCCGGGGCGGATTTTTCCGCCGCGGACCTCAAGGAGTCCCGGCTCAACAAAGCCAACCTCACCGGGGCCAGGCTGGTTAAGGCGAACTGCTTCAGGGCAAGTTTTGAGAAAGCCAACCTTGCCCTGGCAAACCTCAGCGGGGCCAATGCCTATGGCGCGGAATTTCTTAACGCGGTTCTGGACAAAACAATCACCGACGCCGCCACCAATGTTAAAATGTCCAAACTTGCGGAATCGGATTGATCACGACAGGCGATACCATGAGCTATTTTGAAACCATTGATCCGGGCGATTTTGACCTCTCCAAGTTGGATTTAAAGCGTCTTATGGAGGAGTTCAAAAATCACAGCAAATTGCTCATGACACGTGACGATGTGATTGCCCGGGCCCGGTCCGGCGAATCCATGCTGGGCGTGCAGTTATGGTGGGTGGACTTGTCCAACGCGGATTTGACCGGCGCTGATTTTCAACAGGCCCGCTTCCACTATGTCACCCTGACGGGCGCGATTATGGAAAAGGCCCGGCTGGGGAGCGCCCAATTTGAAAACTGCAATCTGACCGGCGCCAATTTGTCCGGGGCCGATCTGACGGATGCCAAAATCACCAATACAATCTGTGATAAAGCCCGTTTCGTCGGCGCTACGCTGCACAAACTCACCGCCAAGGCGGAAGTCACCCTTCTCAAAGACCCGCGAACACTCAAACTTTCTCCGCGCATCCTGGAAATGGTCGGGGCCAACCCGTCAATGGCCGATATGGAAAAGGCCGGCGTCGGCCTGCAGGACATCGGGCTATCCGACGCCGATTTCGGCCCGGGCGTGTGCAGTTTCAAAGAGGCCGATTTTACCCATGCCGCCCTGGACGAGGCCGGGTTTGAACTCGCCGCGCTTGACGGCTGCAATCTGAGCCGGGCAAACCTGGAAAAGGCCTCCATCCGGCAATGTTCAATGTCCGGCGTGAAAGGATTGGCCGAGGCCCGCATCACCGGGGCGACGTTTGTTGATGCCGTTATTCCCACCGACGGCCCGGGGCCGAAAAACTTCGCCGGCTGCAGCTTCATCAATTGCAGGATGCCCGCCGCAAACTTCATCGGCGCCGATCTTCACGATGCCAAATTCGAATCCATGAATCTTTCCCAGGCGCAATTCACGTCCGCCGATCTCACCGGCTGTCGATTTGTAAAAGTGCAGCTCGCCGCGGCCGCCTTCACCGGGACGAACCTTTCCGGGGCCAGCTTTAGCTTCGCCGATCTGACCGGGGCGACCCTTGCCGGCTGCAAACTTTCCGGCGCCGGTTTTGAAAATTGCCGCCTGAATACCGCCAAACTCTCCGGCGCAACGCTCCAGGGCGGACATTTGTCCAATTGCTCGCTGGAACAGGTTGATTTCAACGGAATGAATCTGACCGGTTGTTATTTCGCAGAAGGCCGGCTCAACGGCGCGAATTTTTCCGGTTGCGATCTGACCCATGCGGATTTTTCCGGGGCTTCCCTTCGCGGCGCGAATTTCAGCCGAGCCGTCCTGCATGAAACCATTTTCTCCAAAGCGGATCTGACCGGCGCCGATATCTCCGGCAGCACGATGCAGGACTGCCAGATGGCCGGCTGCATCATCGCCGGGGTGGACCTGCGCAATGCCCGCATCCACACCACGGATTTCAGGGCCGTCGATTTCACCGGAAGCAAATTGGGCGGCACACATTTCATTAAATGCGGCATGAAGCAAACCCTGTTCACCGGGGCCGCCGCGCCAAACTGCGATTTCACCGATTCCGATCTTGAAAAAAGCCGCTTTTCACGGGCTATTCTGGATGGCGTGAACCTCGGTAAAACCAACCTTAAATCCGCGGATTTTCAGGGCGCCTCCATGGACGGCATAAAGGCGCAGTTCGCGGATTTTACCGCCGCAAACCTCGGCAAAGCACGGCTGCGCAATGCCGATCTGCGCTGCACCCGCTTTGAAGATGCCCGTCTTGATGCGGCGGATTTCTGCTCCGCCCGCATGGAACGCGCGGATCTGACCCGCGCCGGCGCCGCCGGGGCGCTGTTCCGCCAGGCGGATCTGCCTTACGCCGTCTTAAGATACGCCACGCTTAATAACGCGGATTTCACCGCCGCCCGCCTTAAACAGGCCGATTTGCACCGCATCGTTGATCTGAATACAAACTGGACCGGCGCCGATCTTGAAAATGTACGACGCACCGATGCCGACCTTGCCGCCGCCGAGGATTGGCAACCACCCGAACCCGATCATCCCGCTGATTAAATAAGGAGACTTCCTATGCCCATGGATACCCTTCACCGCCCGGCCGCAGCCGCCGACCGGCATTTTGCGACCGCCCAAGTTGTTTCCCGATCCGGCGATGCCGTGATTGTTCGCTTCCCGGATGACCCGGCGGACCGTGAATTCGCCGCCACTCCCGCCATCGCCGATCCGGAGGCCATCTCCCCAGGCCGCAGCGTGCTCGTCGCCGGGGATGACCGCCATTCCCTTTTTATCATCGGCATCCTCGCTGCGCCCCAACCGTCGGCGCCGTTGCGGCACAAACTTCCGGACGGCGGCCATGTGGAAATGCCCGCCACTTCCGCCGACAGCCTTAAAATATTCACGCCGACCGGGCAAATCATTCTGGAATACAGCCCCTCAACCCTTTGCACCCGGGTGCACGCCGGCGCCGGCGGTCTGGAGTTTTCCGCACCGGATGCGGATATCACCCTCCGCTCCGGAAAACGCCTGAACCTGCAGGCGGACTCGGTTCAAATACAGGCCCGCAGCCGTGTGGATATCGGCATTGTTCATGTCCTTCGCGGGGTTCTTTCCCGTATGCTGTTACAAGATCAAACCGCCGCGATTCATTCCCCGCGACTGCAAATGCAAACCGCCGAGTTGGACATCAATGCGGATAAAACCACGCTCGCCGGCGATGACCTTTCGCTGCAAACGCAAAACACCCATTGCAAAACGGGCCGGGCGGAGTTAACGGCGGAAACAATCATCACAAAATTTCAAAACGCCTACCACCACGCCGAAGAACTGTACCAGTTATGCACGCGGCGCCTGCGGACGGTGGTCCGGGACACATGGCATTGCCGCAGCCAAAACACCTACCTTTCAACCCGCGAAGATTTTAAGGTCAAGGCGGATCAGATTCATCTCGGCTGATTTTAAAAAAAGGAGTTGCATAATGTTTCCCGCATCAAGCAAAGGTGGCGGAGTTTGCATGGGAACGCCGGATGTCTGCAAAACACCCTCACCCGCAGGCCCGGTTCCTGTGCCGTATCCCAACATCGGCAATCTGGCACAAGCCCAGAAAACCTCCACAAAGGTTAAATTCGACGGCAAAGAGGCCGCCAATCTTAACACCCAAATGTCGCAATCCCAGGGGGATGAAGCCGGCACGGCCGGCGGCGTGGTATCCGGCACAAACATGCAGACAGTTGCCTTCAAAAAAGGCAGCATGAAAGTAAAAATTGAAGGCCAGCCCGCCGTCTATCTCACGTCCATCACCGGTCATAACGGCTCCAATGCCAATATGCCCGCGGGTGCACAAATTGCCCCCAGCCAGGTCAAAGTTCTGGTAGGTTGAGGCCCCACTCGCGCCCATGCCGGCGCCCACACCCCCGTCGCGACCTTTCACCCATTGCGCCGCGACCGGCTCACTTGCCCGCTCCCGCCACACCGCGCACCAGCTGCTCCAGCATCACATGGCCCAGCCGCGGGCGCTGCCGCACTTCATCCGATGCCGATCGGCGCATGGCCAAAATCAACGGCACCCACCGCGGTCCCGCGGCCCTGTCCGCATCCGCAAGCCGGCCAATTATCTGCGATACCCGGGCCTCCAGCCGCACACAATCCACTGTTTCCGCGGATGAATTACCGCAATGCTCCGGCGGACTGGTAACCAGGTATTCCCGGCACTCCACCGGCCGCACGCTGTAAATGGAACAGGATTCATTTTCCAGAAACGGACATGCAATCCCCAGTTGAAAATAGCGCAAGCCAAGCTCATGCCTTTCCCGCGATCCCATTTCACGCGATTGCAAAAGCCTGTCCAGCATTCCCGCCGCCTGCAGTTGCTCCTGGACTTCGGAAAATCTTCGCATAATCTCCGCCCGCCGCTCCGCCGCCATCTGTTCCACCACTCCCCGCAGGTGATACACCTCGGGTTCCGCCAGCGGCACCAGTTGCCGGCAGCAAGCGCCGCATCCCGCCCGGCAGGAAATCTTTTTCCCCTCCGCAGTAACCTGATCAACGGCCGCGGACACCACGATATCCGCCAGTTCTCCAGCGGCGGGCACCATGTCACTGGGATAAACCCGGCCTTTGGGCACGCGAATTTTTACCGGCCCCGATGGCGGATACAGCCGCCCATGTATCCGCAGTTGAACAAATGCCGTATCCGTGTCGCCCATGTCTTGTCCTTTGGTTGGCCATCACCATACCACACCCCTTGCGCCCCACCAACCACCGCCGCCATTTACCCCGCCGACGACCATGACTTTACCCCATTTAATCCCCGGCTTGATTCTTGCGCAATAACGGTGAAAATAGGCTCCGGGCTTACCCGGCTGCCGGTGCCATCTGCCGGACCCCGCTGTCGCCCCGCTGCACACAGGCTCCCTCTGCGTGCGGCAGCGTCTCTTCCAACGCCGCTTACCGCGTGCCGGACGGCGTTATTCTTCAGCGGCACGGCGCGGTGAAGCGCCGGGCCAAGTTTTGTCCGACCGGCATGGCCGGCCCCCATGCCGGGTTGCCTGCACGGTACGATTGTGGAACGTCAACTATGGCTGCATCGGAACTTTCTCCCTGCCTGCCCCCCGGCTTTCAAGTCTGCCCGCTTCAACCGCAGACGGATGCCGCCGTGCGCATCTGCCTGGTGGTCCGCACCAAGGCCGACCCCGCCAACGGCTGGTTTGTCGCCCTCGGTGAATCTTTCGCCGCCCGCGGTTTTCTTGGCTGCCTGACGGATCAACTCGGCAACGTCCTGTACTGGTTGCAAATCACCGTTCAAATTACCGATGCCGCGCAAACCGGACCCGAAGCCATCGGCGATTTCTGGACCAATCATCGTCTTGATCAGCGCTGGCAGGCGGATTGCGACTTGGCCACCGGCCATCTTGCCCTCCGCGGCGCATGGGAATCCCAGCATCCGCTTCCGCTGTTCTTTGATTCGGCAACCCGGACTCTTGCGCCTCTTACGGACGTCGAATCCGGCGCCGTATGGCGGCTGTGTACCGATGAAGCTGTTTTAGCCGCCGCGGGCCTGCCGCCTTATTCCACCTCCACGTGCCGGTATTTGTACGTAACACCGCCGGATGATCACCACCGGTTCCTCGCGGTTCAGGATGATGCCCCCCGGAATGAATCCACCGCACTCCTGCGGGATATTGCTGCCGCCGCCGGTCGCAAACCGTGGAACCCCGCCGCCGGCCTGATGCGCATCCGGCGATGGAGCAGCCTTTCCACGGATTCACTTCTGGACATTCTCGCCGGACTGCCTTATTCCGGCGTACCCGGCGGCAAACAGCCCATGGATTTTGACCGCCTCGCGGATATCCTTAAAGATACCGGTGAATCCTTGTCCGCGGGCACCGTCTTTCTCGGACGGCACGGCCGGCATGGCCGCATCATTGAAAGCCTTCATCTTAAACTCAAATTCCTCGCCGATGCCTTGGACTGCGTCCACCGCTTTACCCGCAAAGCCCGGCGGCCGCTGCTCAACCTGCAAACCGCCTGTTTTCAGCCCCATCTGGCCGCGCCATCGGCGGCACTGCCTTTCCTATGGACGGCCGGCCTTGATCTGGTCGATTTCGGCCGGGCTGCTACGGTCAATATTCCCGATTCCGACGAAATATTTTTTACCGACGCCGGCCCCGCGGCCCCCAACGCCTATAAACCCCTGTTCGACGCCCGTCAGCTTATCGCCGAATCCGCCTCGCTTCGCCTTCGCTCTCTCACCGCGGAA
This sequence comes from Planctomycetota bacterium, assembly GCA_021808485.1. Taxonomy (GTDB): domain Bacteria; phylum Planctomycetota; class Phycisphaerae; order WQYP01; family WQYP01; genus JAJYPG01. The sequence continues at coordinate 44,682 of JAKBBN010000001.1, forward strand.
TCCGATGGGGGCTGCCTCATTGACGGCACACTTTCCGCAATTGAAAGCATCAAATCACAGCCGGCGGACCTTGTCTGCCTGCGCGTGGCTCTGGCGGATCAGCGGATTCTCCTTACTGGATTTGCCGATGCGCATACGGCGCTGGCCGCCGGCGAGCTGCGCTTCCGCTCCAATCGCTTTGCCGCGCCCCCGGACATTCTTGCCGCGCTCAAAACCGCCGAGGGCACAACCCTGCGGCCGGTCCGCATGCAGTGCCTTCCGCGCATGGACAGTGCGTACGATCTTTACGCACTCGCCGTCCTGGGCTTGCGGGCTTTGGTCGTGCATCCCAAAAATCCGCTGCCTGTCGCGGTGGATGTCCTGCGCAGCCTCATCGCCCGGCTTTCCGCGGACGCCGCATCCGATCGCCCCCTGGCGCAGCGCATCGGCGAATTGCTGGAAACCGACTCGCGATGGTCGGCGTCGTTGGGCCCCGCAAACGTTTTCCCGCTCACGGATGACGATTCCGCCGGCGATCTGATTCCACGCAATCTCTGGCTCCAGATTCTTGAATTGCTGGTGCGCATGGTGCCCGGCGGGCCGGAGAGCTTCTGTGCCTCTTACGGTATAATGCCCCCTGCCGGAATGGCCGGGCTGTTTGAACCAGCCGCCGATACGCTCCAGCGGCTTTTAATTCAGACCCGGAGCCTGATCGTGATCGACTGGCGGGTAAACCGCGAAGTTCACGCCGTTATCCGCCGATTTCAGTTGGGAGTTTAATCGTTCTCCCGGCGTCACATTCCGCCGGATTCTCGAAAGGATCACACCCATGAAAAATTTAATCCGCAAACTGACCGGGCCGCTGCTCGCCGCGGCGATGTTCGCCGGACTTGCCGGTTGTTCCCACGGCCCCATTGACCGGAACATGAGCCTGATGCTGGGACAAAGCCTTCGCGCCGGCCAAACTTCCACCAGCACCATTGCCGTGGACTTGGTGGGTGTCAACGCCACCGATTACCAGCGCTGGCGCAACTATTCCATGACTGCCTATTTTTCCGCCGGTGACCTGCTCCGTGCCGGCGCCGACAAAATTACCCTGAACTTCACGCCCGGCTCCACCGCCACCATCGAATTCTCCAAGAATAATCCGATGTGGAAAAAATGGCGCGCCGACGGCGACAGCTACCTGTTTGTACTGGCCCAACTGCCTGGAATTCGCCAGGATATGCCCGGCACGCAGGACCCGCGCCGCCTCATTCTTCCCCTTAAAAAATCCCGCTGGCCGGATTCCGCCAATCCCATACGGATCATGATTAAAAACAGCGGCGTGGTATGCCAGACTCCGCCCAAGTCCAAAAGCTGACGGCGGCGCTGCCGCCGCGCCGCATGGCGAATATTCGGGAATAAAACGGTGCCTGTTTTCGGCGAATATACGACCGATCGCATCGCAGCCCGGCAGGCCGGATGCGTGCTGTACACCTTACCGGATTCCTCCCGGTGCCTGCTGGCTTTGGACCCGCCGCCGGAAAGCCTGCCCGCGGTTCGGCTGCGCGCCAATCAATCCGCGTTCATAGCCCGCTGTGATCTGCAACGCAGTCTTGCCGAAGTCTCGCCGCGCTGGGCGCGGGTTTATGATCTTCAACCGCTGGAATCCGGCGCCGCATTTTGCGTCATGGATCGCATGGATTGGCCTCTCCACCGGTTTATCCGCCTGAATATCAAACCCTCCCCCGCCGATCTCCATCATCTGGTGACGGAAATTCTTGAAGCGCTGCTGGACGCCCAATCCCACACCGGTCGATCCCACGGAAACCTCCGCGCTGAATATATATGGGCCTCCCAATCTCCCGCGGCCGGGTCCGCCGTCGTGCTGGGCCTGCCGCGGGCATCCGTGTTTGATTCCGCCGAGGCTGAATCCCAGGACCTGCTGCAACTCGGCCGCCTGATATGCGAACTCGTCGCATCACGCCGCTGGACAACCGCCGCCCCGCTGGATCCGTCCATGCCGGAATTCCGCTCCCTTGGCGCCATCGGCCGCCGCTGGGCGGATTTCTGCCGCTTTCTCCTTAATACCGATCTCCCGGCGGATCAACGTAATCTTGAGCTTGCGCTCAAACAGGCCGCGGCGCTTAAACCCCCAAAAAGCCGCGCCCCGCTTATTGCGGGCCTCGCCGCCGCCCTCTGCCTTATTATCGCCGCCGCCGCAGGCTATATTCATCACCAGCGAACCATTGCGGAAATGTCCCGGTTCAACGGCGCCTATCCGGCCTATGCCGCCGCGTACCATGACTGGTTCAAGGATTTTACCCACGATAAAAAAGCACTCGCCGCCATTCCCGCCTTAGCGCCCATTAACGCCGCCGTCAAAAAGGGAATCGTTCTTGACCCCAACAATATTCTTCATGAATTCACCGGCCTGCTTTCCCCCGCCCAGATACAAAAAGACCTTGCCGCCCATCCGCACCAGTCGCAGCAGCTCGGCCGCGCCGTGGTGCTGCTGATGCGAACCCAGCGCATTCTCGCCGGCCTTCACCTGCAATTAACCACGATCCATAATCGCTGGGAACACCGCGGCTGGTCCACCGCCGCCGCGGCACTCTCCGCACAACTGCTGGCGCCGCTTGAAGCGGACACTTCCATGATTCCGTTTCTACGTCTGCATAGCGCCGCATGGGCGGCGGATACTCACCTTGTGAAACTTCATCTGGCCGGCAGCGGCATGCCCGCCTCCGGCTGGCTGACCCAAACCGCGGACGCTCTGCAGGCCGACAAACTGTGGCCGCGGCTTTCGCAGGCCGTCAAACCATTCATTGCGGACAATCACCCTCTCATCGCCCGCTTTGTCCCCTACGCCCAGCAATACCTCGCCGCCGCACCGGATGCCGCCGCGATCGCCCTGCGCGAGCGCCAACTCCTGTCCGCCGCCCAACGCCAGACGCTGGCGCTGACCCGCTATGGCAATTCCATCCGCTGGGACCTCGTCGCCCGACTGCCGCCGCCCGGTAACCAGCTGCCGCCCAACCGCTATTTTCCCGATCTGTCCGGTTATCGATCGCTCACCGGTGCGGACAATCCCTACACCCGCCTCAAACCGCTGTTTACCGCCCAGGCCGCAGCCATCGCCCGCAATATCGCCCATGCCCGGCGGCTTCCTAAAAAGCCCACCGTCAATTATCAGGCCATGCTGCTCAAATCGGAAAATTTGTTTCAAGGCCTTTCCAATCACAATCTCTGGATATGGAAAAATCACCGCATGTTGACCGTCAAAGCACAGACGGCCCTTGCCGACCTGCAATCGCTTAACAACGCCGTGACCGCTTTCATTAATTCACAAATCAACGTTCGCAAATGGGTCGCCCAGCTTCTTGGCTATCAGCCGCCCGCCGGCCGTGATCCGATTAACCCCGGCATCCTGCGGATTTCCGCCATCCCCGCGGTCAATTCCGTTTACCGCTCCAAAGTGCAACAACTCCTGTATGCCCCGGGAATACCCCCTCAAAATCTACTCCGGCCGGACGCCGCAAATTATCAGTCCCTGGTTACCGCCCTGCGACAGCGCCGCTGGCAAATTCCGGATATTACACATCGCATCGCCGCCGTCCGCGGTGCGCTGCAATTGCTCATCGCAAAGGATTTCCCCGCAGGCCCGCCCGCCTCCGCCATGCAAAACACACCGCCCTGGGTTACGTCCGTCCTTAATACCGCGGTGCTGCCCGCCCGCGCTGCCGCCGTCAGCCGTGCGTTCGCCGGCCTGCATTGGACAAACCTTGTTCCGCAGCTTCCCTCCGGCCCTGTCCGCCGATGGAACACCCGGAATTCCGCCTTTATCCGGCTTGCAACAACCGTCCGCACCCTGCAATCCGCATTGCGGGAGTGCCGGCTATTCAATCAGCCCATCAACGGCCGCCCCGGTATCGCCGATCTTTATACCCAGGCGCGCGCCAATTCCTGGTGGACCGCACCTGCCGTCAACACCGCCCTGGCCGCGGACAAACAGAATCTGCGGCAATTGGCGGCAATTCAAAATGCCCCGCTTTCAACGCTTGCCGCTCTGTACAACAGCCCGCAAGGCACAACCGCCGGATCGCCGGTGCTCGTCCGCGCGATATGGCATCGGCTGGGCCTGCTGCCCGCCGGATCCGCCGCCGCACTTATCCATTTGGAAAGCAGCCTGCCCGCCCGCCTTAATTCCCTTCTCACCGCTGATACTCAACTGACCGCGAATCGTCGCCGGGAATTGCTGGCTGCCCTCAACCTGCATTACCGCCTGCGCTGGCAGGCCCGCCTTAATGCCGCCGCCGGCGCCGCCCAAATTACCCCCGTTTTGACCTCTGCTCCGGCCTACAGTGTGTCGCTGCCGCCGGCGCCGGCTCTCGCCGAGCTTGCCGGCCTCACCGCGCTAAAGCCGGCCGCACAATTCAATCTGCTCATGTGGCAGTTTTTACGGCAGGCCCAAGGCGTAAAAGCCGCTGCCGCCGCCCGCGACCTTGCCGGTCGTATGGAGAATATTTTGACCCGCACGGCAAACCGGCCCGGCTGGACCGCAATCACTTCCGGAAAGCGATTCGTCGGGCTCACCGGCGCACTGCAGGGAATCATCAAGGCCAATCCCGCCCAGGCCCGGCAACCTTCCGGACCGGCGCTTGCCGGCTGGACCCGCGTGAAATCAGCCGATCATTCCCGCATTTTCACCAGTCCATCCGGCCGCCATAAACTTACCTTTGTGCTTTTATCCCCTCCGGACGGCAAGCGATTTTATCTCTGCACAACGGAACTGGACGTGGGAACATTTATTTCCGTTTTGAATTCCAGCGCGAATCTTCTCCATCATCCGTCCAATTCGTTTTACAACCTTGTCAAGCCCAATGAAAACTATCTTGGCCCGCACACCTGGGTGTATAACGAAAATGTCGGCCAGGTTGCGCCGGCGACTTCCTGGTTCACCAACACCAATCAAATTTACAACGCCCCCCGCTACAGCCCTGCCCTTCGCGCGCCGAATGGCAAACGCCTCAGCTCCGCCGCCGGCGGCCCACCCCAAACCAGCGACCCGGTCACTTATCTGCCCCCGCAGGCCGCCGTCTATGTCGCCGCCCTGCTCGGCTGCACACTGCCCACCACCGCCCAATGGCAATATGCCTGGAGTCAAAATCGAAAAAGCCCCGATCCCCATTTCCCCGGTCGCACACTGTCCGCCTATGTGCGGTATCTGCGGCAGGTAAATTCCGCCCAGGATGCCCGCCTGCCCACACCAAGATATTGGGATGTTTATGGCTATTCCGCCCCGGCATTGGCCGGCAGCGTCAATCAATTCGGCGCCTCGCAAAACCCCTCGCTCTGGTTTATGCCGGTAACCGGCGCCGGCCATTCGCCCACATTCATTCATCTGGCGGGCAACGCCGCCGAATGGGTATTCAACGCCCCGTCCGCCTTTCACAAGGCCTTTGAAACCTGGATCAAAACCCCGACCGCACTGAACAGCGCCGCCGTCGACAAGCTGTTTGCGCCTGCCGCGCTTAAAAGTGTGTTTGTCATCGGCGGGTCCTGCCTGTCGCCATTGGGAAAAATTCAACCTCAAACGCCGGTTGCGATCAACTGGAGTTTACGGCGGACAAGCCGCGGATTTGCCGATGTCGGCGTCCGCCTGGCGTATCAGCCGCGTGTCCTTACCCCGCAGGAGCGCCTCGCGGCCTTAACCCGTCACAACTGGTACTATTGATTGCCCGCACGCAATCGCCCCGGAAGAATACCGGCAGGCGATAACGCCGCCGTGCATGGCTCCACGGACCGCCGCCCGCGGACGAAAAATCTGCCGCCGCCCCCGCCTCACGCATGAATCAACAGCGGTATATCCTGCGGCAATTGATCCGCCACGGATGTCAGTGTGTCGCCATGCATGGCCCGCAGCAGCGAGCCGCGCCGTGACACGCCCATCAAAAGCGCGTTAACGCCGTACGTGGCGGCAAAATCCAGAATACTCCACGCCACATCCGGTGATACCACGTAGATCGGCACCATCGGCACCTCCAGCTTTTTGCACTGCTCGTCCGCGGCGCGCAGCGCCGCAATTGCTTCCGGATCTTCGCTTAAACTCGGCCCCTGGTCTTCGGCAAGGAATGTGAGGTTCAGCGGACGCACAAATATCACAAACAATATCGACCCGGTCTGCTGGGCATATTTGGCGGCAAATTCCAGCAGCCGCGGCGAACCACGCGTGGCCACCATCACCTTCGGCAGCGCCATGTCCAGTTCTCTGGCCGGCGTGCCTATGGCCAGCCCGGCTGCCGCCGCCTTCGCGGGAGCCTCAATCTCGGCTGCCGACGCGATCAACGAACGAACCAAGCCGCGGCAATAATAGGCGGCCGCGAGGCTCGCTATCGCAAAACCTGTGGCCCCCGCAAAACACCAACCCGCGTACACCGGCTGATGGGCCACAAACGCCATGCCCAGCCGCCCCAGCCCCACCGCCGCCAGAATGCCCGCCGCACTGCTTCCCGCCAGCGTCCATGCCCGCCCGCGCACCGGCAATTCGGGAAACTGCTTGGTATAAAACCGCGCCAGCAATCCCGCGCCCAGCACGCTTATCGCAAAAATCAGCGCTTCATGCTTTTGCACCGCCAAGGTAATTTCAATGCCGCCCATCAACAGTGCGATACACGCGATGAAAATCCGTTCCCACACTTTGATCGGCAGTTTCCGGTTCGCCGCCGCACTGCCGAGATTGATCGTAATGGCTCCCACCACGCCGATGGCGTACAGATCTCCCAGCGTGGAAAGACTTTGGAAAATGCTCAATATCAGTACCGGCACCACCACCGCCGGTATCAACGCCAGCCATGGCACGCCGAACATATTCAGGCGGCTTAGGAATTTGGGCAGCTCATTGTCACGGGACATCGTATATTGCACGCTCATCATCGCGCCAATCGCCGTGTTCACCGCCGAAATCAGCAGCAAACCGAATACAATGCCGCAAATCCACCCGAACACCTTGCCGACATAATCCGTCGCCATTACGCGCATCACCGCGTTTTGAATGTTATCTTCCCTCTTGTAGTTCGTATCCATGCTCTGCACTTTGGCCCGCAGGGTCGGATACGCCCGCCAGTCCGGGTGCGCCTGTTCATACGCACTGACCTTGGCCTGAAGTTGCACCGCCGGTGTGGTGAATTTCTCCATCGGCTTATGCGGATTGGGCGACAGGGCGCACATACCCACCGCCAGCAGCAAATTCAATGCAACCACTTCTATCAACACCGGGTAAATGGTCTTTTTCGCCGTTCGCGCCACCGGCTGCACCATCACGCCGGTCATGTTGGCCACCGCCTCCACCCCGGAAAGCGCCAGGACCACGTTCACAAAGCTGAACCACCGCGCGGACAAATTGCCCGAAAGCCGCGTGATTGATGTAATCCGATGCCAGCCCGTCGCCAGGTGCGGAATACAGAAAACAGCGATCACCATGGTTAAGATCAGCGTGGCCTGGGCCACCACCAGTGCCGCCACACCTACCCGGCGTAAACCAAAATAATTCATCATTCCGATGAATATGATCGCGACGATTGCGCACAGCGGAATTAGTTCGCCATGGTTCGGCACGCCCAGATAATGGATGCCGTCGAACGCCGACATCGCCGCCGTTACAATATAGTCCGCACACAGCAGCAGCGCACCGATAACCGCCAACTGTCGGCTGAATTGCTTGGCTGATGAGTAAACGCCCCCGCCATCCGGAAAACATCGGCAGATGACCGTATATGCCCAGCCCACCAGGGCCACCAGAACGCCCACCGCCAGCACATACCAGAAGCTTTCGTACAACGAATAAAAAAATGCCAGCCCCAGCACGTAAAATCGGCTGGTCCCCCAATCGCCATACAGGATCGCTCCGGCATGGTACCACTTGAGTTCACGTGGCCGCTCTTTCCGCGTAACAGAATTTTCCAGCATGTGCCCTGTCCGCCTTGAAGTGGATTGCCGTCATCACACGCAATCCACGGGCGGGTCCTTCTTTGTAATGCCTGCGAGGTTAGCTGTCGGGCTGGGTTCCGCTGTTACACCCTTCACCGGCCATCCGGTGAATTAGCCCCATTGGGCGATTCTCAACACTACCTAAAACGCCTTCCGCCGCCCGTGCTGATCATCCTCGGCCCATTCATCCGGGCCTTTTGGTTCCCCCGCTGTGGCCCTCTTTGGCGGGCCACATTCGGCCATTGCACAGCGAATCAAACCGGTATCCTATCCCCTGAGAACCATGAGTCAAGAATTGATTAACACAACCAACGTTTATGCGAATTATTCGTGATTTTATATATTCTAAGATCAATATTTAATTCGCTAATATAAATTAAAATTATTTCCAATTTAATTCTCCTTCTCCCCTTGTCCCAACGATTTTATCCATGTATGTTCTACTTTTGTTAGGGTACTGCCATGATGTCAAATTTTAACCTCACACTCATTCCCTCCACCAGCAGCATCGGTGCACCGCAGGCCGCTCTCCTGCCGCCCGCGCAGCCCGCTATCTTGAAGCGATTCGTCACCTGGATTCATAATTGGAAAACGCTTCCCATCATCGGCGGAGCCTCCGGCAAATGCATTTCCCCGCAAACTGTACCATTACAGCCCCATCCCGCATCCCTTTACCCGGCCTGTGCAACCCGGGAAAAAGAATTGACCGCACTTTGCCGCACCTGGCAAAGCCCGGCACCCCAACAGGATCGCCACGCCGCCCGCCGGCAACTCGTGGAATTGCTTCTTCCCGCCGCCGCGGCCATGGCCGCCCGCTACCGCCGTGCCATTCCCGGCCTCACCCGTGACGATCTGCAACAGGAAGCCGTTATCGGCCTGTTAAAAGCCATGGACTCGTACAACCCGGAACTCAACGTGCCCTTTGGCGCATTCGCCCGCCGACGGATGGCCGGGGCCACTCTGGATGCGGTGCGCCGCTGGGCCAAAGGCCGCCGCGCATCGTATCCGGTGGAGGCATCCCCCGCTGAAGCGCCCGGTCAACCGCCCCCGTCGGAAATTGAATCCGCGGACATGCTGGCATATTGTCTGGCGCACTTGCCGCAGCGCCATCGCAAAATTGTCGAAATGCATTTCATCCATCATCTTCCCCGCCGCTGCATCGCCGCCGAACTCGGCCTGCATGTATCGCGTGTGGGCCAATTGCTGCGCGAAGCGGCCGCATCGCTCCGTGACCGGCATGTCATTGTCTCTCTATTGGGCTAAAGGCGCTAACCGCTTTGCCCGGCGCAAAGCCCCGCCGCCGTCCGAACCGGTTTTTTTTATTTTTCCCCTTTTTTTGGAGAACGCTTATGTCCCGTCACAACGGCCTGCACCGCAGGCTTAACTCGCTTCTTACCGCCCCGGAAGGCAAATGGCACGAAATTTTCCTGGGCATGCATGAACTGGCCGTGTGCGTCTCATCGCGCCTGCGGTTTAGCTCCAATCAGGACTGCGAAGATGCCATCAGTTCCGCCGTTATTTTCGCCATGGAGCATTTGAACACCTACGATTCCCGCCGCTGCAGTGCGGTGGCTTATTTTGCCCGTGTCATGATGCGCCACATGATCCATCTCCTCCAGGAAAACGGCCGCCAACCCTTGCTTCATGATGCGATTCTGGATGACGAACCGGACAGTTCCATCCTTGATCGCGCCGTCAGCCATCGCATGCCCGGCCGGCCGGCCACCCCGGACCGCCAATACCGCCTCAGTGATGCCGATGCGATCCGCAAAGTGCGCCGCCTGCTTGATACCTCTCTGGCACGCAGCCTTGAAGCCCTGGAATCCTCCGCGGAACAGACGCAGAAAGATCAGGCCCGCATCTGCCTGATGCTCCTCCAGCAAATCCGCAAACTGCTCCTCGGTCGGTTTAACCGCATCGCCGCGGACCACTCGCGCCTTGGCGAAGGCGCTCCCCCTGCCGCCGCACACCGCCGGTTCGCCCGGTCAAATACCCGGCAAGACAGGCTTTTCGCCGCGGCGTAGTGTGCCGGTCTATTCTGGAAAGCCGGCACGCATGTACGTAATTCTACTTCCCGGATAAATTCGTCACTTGTAACTTTGCCGCTTACTTTATAACATTCCTTTAATTATGAGCTTACATTTTCCATCGGCATTTACCGCAGCCTGCTTCGCCGCCATTACCGCAACGGCGTTTTCCCTTCCCCGCGCGGCCCACGCCGCCCCCCGGGCTTCCGTAAACATCAACGCCGCCGCACGCGGCCGACAGGAAAGTCCGCACATGTGGGGACTTTTTATTGAAAATATCTGCCATGATGTGGATGGCGGCCTGTATGCTCAAATGATTCAAAATCCGGATTTCAAAAATGACGTGCCCCCTTCCGATTGCCGCGTGGTCAACGGAAAATGGATAAGCCCGGACGGCCACCGCCATAACCCTCCGCGCGGCGGACCGCTGCTGGCTTGGCGAAAAATAGCCCCCGCCGGTGGTCATGTGTCCTTCAAACTCCTGCACCGCAATCCTCTCTCCAAGGCGCACCGCCTTTCACTGCAGGTCACCGTCTCCGGCGCTTCCGGCGGCGCCGCCAATACCGGTTACTGGGGAATGCCGCTCCGTAAGGCGCACAGTTACGTTATCTCCTTTTACGCCCGCGCCCCCAAAGGGGGCGGCGTGCCGCTGACCATTCAACTGGGCAATACCACCAATGCCACTCCCTCCGGCGCGGCCAACCTTCGGATCACCGGCACTGTTTGGAAACGCTATACCTGTCGCCTGACCGCCTCCCGCACTACCCACCACGGCGAATTGCGCTTCATTGCCGCCGGCCCCGCCGTGTTTGATCTGAATCTGGTACTGATGTTCCCGGTCAATGCCGCCACCGGCCGTCCGGAATTCTTCCGCCATGACATCGTCCGGATGCTTAAGCGGCTCCATGCCGGATTCCTGCGCGTCCCCGGCGGAAACTTTATCGAAGGTTATTCCCTGGCTGACACCTATCACTGGCGAAAAACCGTCGGCCCCATGATCAACCGTCCCGGCCATGTCAATTACTGGGGATATCGCGATACGGATGGTTTCGGCTACATGGGCTGGTTGGAACTCGCCAACCGCATTCATGCCGCTCCACTTTACTGCACCAATGCCGGTCTGCTGTGGAATGAACAAACCATTCCCGGCACCCGCCTGCAGCCCTTTATTCACCGCATGCTCACCGCTGCCGCCTTCGCCAACGACCCGGTAACCACCAAATGGGGCCGGCTTCGCGCAAAATACGGGCATCCCGCCCCATTCGGGCTTAAATACATTGAAATCGGCAATGAAAACGGCGGACCATCATATGACCATAATTATCCGATTATGGCCAGTGCCCTGGCCGCCAAATTCCCCCACATATTACAAATCGCCGACGCCTGGGGCGGAGTTCCTCCCGGCCGTTTGACCATCATTGACGAACACTTTTACCCCGGCCAGAAATGGTTCCTTAACCATTCCCATCTCTATGATCACGTGTCGCGAAATGGTCCTGAAATTTTCGTCGGTGAATATGCCGTCGGAAATACCCGCGCACGCTATGGCGATTTTCGCTCCACCCTCGCCGAAACCGCTTTCATGATCGGCATGGAGCGCAACTGCGATATTGTACGCATGGCCTCTTACGGTGTAACTCTGGACAATGCCGGCGCGGTTCCCGCCCGGATTAACCTGATTCAGTTCAATGATCGGACGGCATTCGCTCGCAGCAGTTACTGGGTGCAGTACCTGTTCAACCACAATCGGCCGGCCACGGTCCTGCCCGCCGTCGTTCACATTACCGGTTACCGGCGCCCCGGTCCGCATCCGCAGCGGTTTTATGCGGATGCCGGGCTTTCCGCGAACCGGAAAACCATGATTATTAAAATGGATAACCCCACGCAACGGACGATCAATGTCGCCTTTACCATTAGTGGCCTGACCGGAGTCGGCACAGCCGCCGTCAGTTACACCCTGCACGAAAAGAATCCCGGTCTGGATAACACCTTCCGGCATCCGCACCGCGTCATTCCCGTGAAGCGGAAATTTAACCTGCCGGGCGCTAATTTCACTTATTCCGCAGCACCACATTCCATCATTGTCCTGCGGCTGCCGGTTAGTTCACCGCCCGGACAGTAACAAGACGGCGTGAAGCCGCCGTTTCCACCACCAACTTTGTCGCCGCCGGAGAACTGCCGGCGTCATCCAGAATAATCAGCGTGTTCGTCCCCTTTTTCAGCCAGCAGCTTGGCAGATAAAGCCCCATGGGCATAATAAAATCGGGGAATCGCCCCAGATTATGCCCGTTGATATACATGTATCCGCTGCTCAGCGATCCGGGGCTCACCCGTAATACCGTATGCACGCCCCCCACATTGCCTGACCATGTAAAATGCGTACGGTAAAAACTCACCACGCCGGGCGCTCCACTGAATGCCTGCCAGCCGGAAGCCGGATCCACCGGTCCCATGCCGCCATGCATCCGCCAGGGCCCCAGTACCCGTGATACCACAATGGAAACCGGCTTGCCGCCCGCGACCGCCGGCTTTTTCACCCGCGTCCGCAACAGCCGGACATTTTGCCACAGCCCCTTGCGATCCGCATTCCGGAAATTCCCGATAATGCTGAAAAGTTTGCTGCGTGCTTCGGCGACAGCCAAAATCGCCAGCGTATTGTCGCCGGCGTGCAGCGTTACCGGCAATTCCCCGGGATTGCCGTAAGCGACAATCTTTCCATTCACAAATACCGCCCCATGATCGCGCAAATGCGGTATCCGCAGCTTTGCCGGGCCCGCATGTTTAACCATGATCTGCGTTCGATACCATTGGTAATCACCCGGATAATCCGGATAACCCATTTGTCGCGGCGAATTGGTTTTCGTCCAGGTTGAGTCATTAAATACCGGCTGGGCCGGCCCATCCGCGATGCGCGTCTGCCAGGGTCCGAGCTTTGGAGCCGCCGGGTCTGCCGCGGCAATCCCGCCTTTCGGCGGCTGCCATTCCGCCGCCAAGCCCGCATCGCTGATGATGAATGCCGGCTCAACCGCCGCCTTCAACGGCAGCTCCGTCCGCAGTACGTAATCATGTCCGGAGGCGTGAATGGAATCCAGGTATGCCGGCCCCACCACAACCAGCGGTTTGCCCGCCGCATGCACAAACCACGTGAAATCAGCCATGCTCTTGCTCAAAGCGACCACCTGAAACCGGCCGAGCGACGTAACCATCTGGAAAAGCTGCGGCGCTCCATCCCGATAGACAACATTAAGTGTATAAATGCCCGCCTTGGCTTTGTCTGCCTTAAACGCCGCCGGGGCATGTATGACCTTCGCGTTCGCCGCCAGCCCGATGCGAACCTGCCCCCGGCTGCCCGAATCACCGTAAATCACCAGCGTGCGATTCGCGCCGGATTTCTCTATTCCCAGAATCTGCCCGGAAACCTGCTGAAAATTCAACCACGGCGCGGCCGGAAAATTCAGCACCACCGGCACAGTTTGCCCAGGATTTATCGTGACCGGGCAGCCCGCCGGTACGTTGACCGTCACGCGGGAAGTTCCCGGATTCATCAGGAATACGAGGGTGCCGGACGGGCTCTTTCGCGCCGAAACGCGTATCTTTCCCGCGTTTTTAATATAGGTATGATAACTGCCCGTGGCATTGGCGCTGTCTTCCAGAATCGGCGCAAACGCCCGGGCGAAAAAATTCGCCCGCTTGTATTGATAAAACGATGATCGCAAATCACCCGCTTGCCCGATTGGCGCCCCAAATGCATAGCTCGCCCGCACCGAACGGCAGTTCCAATGCGAAAAATTACTTCCGCCCACCGCCATGAACACGTTGTAGCCGCTGCCGCCGAACGATATAACCCGCCACATCGATTGCGTCACAAGCCGCCGGATCACCGGATTGGTATTCCGATAGGCATTAAACCACCCGCTCCACATTTCCGTCGTAAACCATGGCGTCGGCCGGCCGCTCGTGTCAAATGGCTGATTCCCCGCCGGGTTGAAACCCTGATCCAGCCCGCTGAAAAAAAACGGCACATTGATGCCTTTACGAATGGCCATTGCATGCAGCCACCGGAGATAGCGGTTATTTAATACGGCGCCCCAGCCGGGAAAATATTCATTCTCAATCTGCACCAGCACCACCGGCCCGCCATGCGTAATCTGATTCTTCACAATAATCGGAAAAAGTCGATCAAAATACGGCTTGAGCGCATCAAGAAACGGCTTGTTGTAACTCCGCACCAGCATGCCCGGGATAAAACGCAGCCAGTTCGGAAGTCCGCCATTGGCCCATTCACCGTTGTTGTACGGCCCCATGCGCAATATCGCATGCATATGCATTTTTTTGACCAGCGCCAAAAACGCCCCCAGGTTCCGCCGTCCCGTAAACCGGTAATCTCCCTTTTTCGGCTCCTGATAAGCCCAGAATATGTACGTGGATACCGTGTTAAATCCCGCACGTTTCATCCGCTCCAGTCGATCCGCCCACAGTCCCCGCGGCACCCGCGCATAATGCAACGACCCGGACGCTATGAACGTGCGCCGGCCATTGATTACAAAACCCCGGCCGTTCACACTAATCGACTTGCTGACCGCGGCCGGCGGCGGAAACATAAAATTATTCTGGTCCGCGAACGCCCGCGGACACCGCGCCAACCCCACACCCGCCAAGCCCAAGGCAAGAATAAAAATGCGAAGTTGCGAAATTAAGGCCGCCGTACGTACCGTCACCGCAATTCCATCCATCCAACGCTTTAATCCTTTGAAAATTCGCAACATCAAGCTCCAACGCTTATCACTCGACCGATATTCCGGATAATCGGGCACCACCGTAATATAACGAACCAGTCGAAAAAAAGTTGCCCTGGCCTGCCGTTTCAGCGGCAGCTTTATCATAGGACGCGTTTGAGCCCGCGGCGATATGCCGTATTTGAGGCCGCACTTCCGGACTTGTTTTACCGCAGTTGTCGATTTTGGGCGTAAATGGCGCCGGGCCAAGGGCATTCGACCTGCCGGATAATTGTAGGGCCTTTGCCGCGCCCCGCCAAAATGCACCACGGCCGCTAAGCTTCCGCGGCACTCTCCGGGGATTCAATTCCCAGATCCTTCACCTTTTTATTTAAGGTGTTGCGATTGATTCCCAGAAAATCCGCCGCCTTGATCTTGACATCCCCGCATTTGGCCAGGGCCTGCTCAATCAATGCTTTTTCAATCTGATGAATCACCAGATTGTAAATCTGCCCTTCCCGCATTGCGTACTCGGTCATCGACTGGTCCGCCAGCCGCTTCACCAGCCCTCCGAAATCATCGCTGGCCATCGCGTTGCGGCTCTGTTGCGCAAAGGCCCGGATCGCCGTGGGCAGCAGGTCTTCCGTCAAGGCGTCGCCGCGACTGAGCACCACCGCACGCTCAATGGCGTTTTCCAGTTCGCGCACATTGCCCGGCCACGGGTAGCGCACAAATGTGTTCACCAGTTCGCGGCTTATTTTATTAAGGTTCTTGCCGTTTTCCGCGTTGAATTTATCGCAGAAATAATCAATGAGCCGGGGAATGTCCTCCCGGCGGTTGCGCAGCGCCGGCAGGCTTATCGTCACCACGTTGAGCCGGTAAAACAGGTCCTCACGGAACCGCCCCTTGGCCACCTCGTCCTGCAGATTCAAATTGGTCGCGGCGATGATCCGCACATCCACCCGCATCGTTTTGTTGTCCCCCACGCGCTCAAATTCACGCTCCTGCAGCACACGCAGCAGTTTCACCTGCAGCCCGGTGTCAATCGTACCGATCTCATCCAGAAACAACGTGCCGGTGTTGGCGGCTTCAAACCGCCCGATCTTGTCCCGGATCGCCCCGGTGAAACTTCCCTTCACATGGCCGAACAGTTCGGATTCCAGCAGAGTCCCCGTCAGCGCACCGCAATTCACGCGGATAAAGGGCTTGTCCGCACGGTTGGAATTAAAATGTATCGCCTTGGCGATCAGTTCCTTGCCGGTTCCGGTTTCTCCCAGCAGCAGGCATGTCGCCCGGCTGACCGCCACCTGGGCGATTGTGTCAAACACTTCCAGCATGGACGGGGCGGATCCGATGATGTTGTCAAATTTATACTTGCTTTGCAGCGTGCTGCGCAACTGCCGACGCTCTTCACGCCATTCTTCGCGCTCCGTCGCCACGATGGTATTGATCTTGATCGCCTGTGCCGTAAACGCCGCGATGATTTCCAGCAGCCGCTGATCGCTGGCCAGCGTGCGGGCGTCCACAAACTGCTTGTCCACCGATAGCGCGCCGATCACTTTGCCGTCCACACGGATCGGCACGCAGATAAAGCTCAAAATACGCCCGGCCACGTTCGCCCGTGCGCCGGTCCGATTAAGAAACTGCAATTCCTTGGATATATCCTCCACCACGCGCGGCGTGCCCGACGCCACCACCTGTCCGGTAATCCCCTCGCCAACGTCATACCGGCCGCGATCAATTTCCTCCGCGGTCAGCCCCAGGGCGGCCTCAATCTGCAGCTTGCCCGTGGCCTCGTCATAAAGCACCATCGACCCGCGTTCCATCCCCAGCCGGTCCGCCAGAACGCGCATGGTCTGGTCAAAAATGGCGTGAAGGTCCAACCCGGAGGAAAGTACTCGTCCAAGTTCCGTCAATATGGTTAATTCAAGTTCTTCGCGATCCATAGGTTCCTGCCGTGGCCACGCCTGGTATCGGCGCAAAATGGAAAGGCGACGCCCGTTTTACCCTCCGGGCTGCGGCACATGCGGCACTCGAACGCCGCCGCCGCGCACGCTTACCTTCCCCGATCCATTGCCACACAATTATGCAAAATCCGTGCACAGAGAACCAGTCCGCCCAAAATTCAGTCCCCTGCCAGCATAAAAACCCCGTATTCGTGATTATACGAAAATTCATAAAGCTCTACAATACAATATCTTATGAAATACTTCAGCCTGCTGAATATTTTCCCATCCATTTCCGCTGATTATTTGATTCTAAATTCCACAAACGCCACCACCATTTTGAAAGTGATTAAAAATTAGGCAAATACCTCCTAATTAACATGCACGCATCCTGTTTTATGAACATTTGCCTGCTTGTGCGCCAATCCCCATGCCGCCTCATGATTTCCCGCTCATCCCCACCTTCAAAGTTTCACCGTCTCCGTTTGCTTGCCGATTTGCCCTTCGTGAATCACCTTTCGCATAAACTGGTTCGGCTCGCCCGGCTGCGGCTTTCTTCGCCGCACTCCCCGCACATCATGCTGAAACACCTTGCGCAGCACATAGCGCATCACCAGCAGCACGCCGACGGCGCCCGCCCACGCCACCCACGCATTGAACCGCTGCATCAGGAAAATCCCCGCCGCCATCCCCGCGACATATTCCACCAGACTGATGCACAGGAATTCCCGGTATGGATGCTTCATCAGTATAAAATCACGCTGGGCGCGGACGAACCGGGCGAAAAAAATCAGCGTGACAAAAATCATCGCCAACAGGCCCGCTCCAAGCCCCGGCGCCTCCGGCATGCCGGCCAGCCGGCACCCCATCTCCACCGCCCCCGCCGCCGCCGCTCCACACCCCGCGGCAATGACGAATTTAACCCGCCCCGAGCCTCCGGGAAATTTGTAATCATACAGGCGGGACAAATGCTCCAGATAACGGAATTGCTCCCGCATGGACAATTTGCTTTCGCCGGCAACACGGTTGCGGAACACGATCGGCACTTCAACCGCGCGCTGCACACGGCACTTCACCATCAATTCCAGGCCGATCTTATAGCCGATCGGGTTCAGCTCATCGCCGGCCAAAAGCGTGTCGCGGCGCAGGGCAAAAAAGCCGGCCATCGAATCCTTTACAGGCCCCACAAACGGCCGACTCAAAACAGTCGCCACAAAACTGTTGAGCCAGCGCAATGGCCCCCAATCCTCCGTGCGGCCTCCCTCCACATATCGCGATCCAATGACAAAATCCGCCCGCCCATCCAGTAACGGATCAATGAGCGCCGGTACGGATTCCGGCGGATGGCTCAAATCGGCATCCATCACCAGCAGGTAATCAAACCGCGCCAAGTTAATGCCCGCGAGCACCGCCGAGGACAGCCCGCGATCCTCTTTGCGGATCAAGCACCGCAGCTGTGGATACGCCCGCGCAAGTTCCGATAAAACCCGCGGCGTTTCATCGGGTGAATTGTCATCCACAACAATGACTTCCCATTCCCAGCCGCGCGGCGCAAGGGCCGCGCCAAGCTGCGGAATAAGCCGCGGCAGATTTTCCGCTTCACCATACGTGGGGACAATGATGCTGACACACGCCGTCATGAAAATTCCAATAGCGCCGCGGCAACAAACGCCCCGGCAAATTGCCCTTTTGTTTCACCCGGTCGCCGGCCGGGCCGCTTACCCATGGGATTATAGCGGCGGACGCCCCGTTTGGTGATCCGCCGCCACGCCCCATGCGCCGGGCGCCAATCAACAGACTGGAGCTTTCGCCGCGGAGAACCGCCCGCCATTACCGCAATACGGCGTAAAAACACAAACAGACCGGGGAGGATTGGATTGTCTGATTAATATTGTCGCGCCGATGTACGTCACGGAGAACCGACGGACACCCGCCGCAAGGCAACCGCAGCCTTATTTAAGACCCGTGGTTGCAATGCCCCGCACAAAGGTTCGCTGCGCCAGGAAAAACAGCACCACAATCGGAAGAATCACCAGCGTGCTCGCCGCCATCAGCAAATTGTAGCTCGTTCCACCCGACCGGCTCTGGTAAAATTGCAGCGCCACCGAAAGCGTGAATGTGCTTTGGTGCGTCAGGTACACCAGCGGCCCCAGAAAATTATTCCAGGACGCGACAAACGCAAACAACGCCACCACCGCCAGCGCCGGCCGAGTGAGCGGCAGCATGATGCGCCACCAGATGCCGAAGTGCGAACAGCCGTCCAGAAACGCGGCCTCGGAAAGTTCACGCGGAATGGTAAGGTAAAACTGCCGCAGCAGAAAAATAAAGAACGGCACGCCGAAAAAGGCCGGCGCCCATAACGGCAGACTCGTGCCGATCCAGCCCAAATTCCGGAACACGCAGAACAGGGGTATCATCAGGACCGGAAACGGAATCATCATGGATGCCAGCATGACCGACAGCAGCACGCCCCGGCCGTGCCAGCGGATTTTCGCCAGGCTGTAAGCCACCAGGGATGATGAAAGCACGCTTCCGGCGGCGGCAAGTATGGCGATAATCAGCGTGTTGCGGGCATAAAGCGTAAGATCAAACGCGGGACTGTGCACAACCTTGTAATACGTCTTGTGAATCCGCACCGGATGGGGCACCCACACCGGCGGCATGGCCATGGCCTGGTGTTCGCCTTTCAGGCTCGTGTCCACCATCCACAGCAGCGGCCCGACATAAAACACCGCCGCCAGCAGCAGCGCCAGGTGAACCAGCCATTTCTTTTTTGTGCTCATGTGTAATGCACCCATCTCTTTGCCGACCAGAATGCCAGCGCCGTCAGCAGCAGAATAATGAACAATTGAACCATCGCCATGGCGCAGGCCGGGCCCATCCGCAGCTGTTCCATGCCCGCACTGAACACATACATGCTGTAAAAAAGCGTCGATTTATCCGGGCCGCCCTGCGTCATCACGTACGGCAGATCAAACACCTGCCAGCTTCCGATGATGCCCATGATCAGGTTGAAAAAAATGACCGGGGACAGCATCGGCAGCGTCACATGCCGCAATCGCTGCAGGGCGCCGGCCCCGTCGAGTTCGGCCGCTTCATACAGTTCATGCGGAATATCCTGCAGACCCGCCAGAAAAATAACGACCGTCTGCCCGATACTCCACAGCCCCAGGAATATGATCACCGGCATGGCCCAGTGCGGATCCGCCAGCCATACCGGCGGGGCAAGCCGTTGCAGTGCGGTAACCGTGTCCCGCCCGGCGCCGGCCCAGGAAGCCGCAGCCGCCAGCAATCCGCCCGCCGTGTGCAGCACCGGGGCCAGAAGATAGCTCACCAGCCCCTTGTCGGAATTCAGCAGCCAGCCCCAGATAACGCCCGCAGCCACCAGCGGCACCAGCGAAGGCAGAAAAATGATCGTGCGGTAAACAGCCTGCCCGCGAATGGGGCAGTTGAGCAGAATGGCCAGACCCAGGCTCATGACAAGCGTAAGTGGAAGCGATGCCGCCGCATACACAATGGTATTGATCAGCGCGGTGCGGAAGGATTGGTCATGCAGCAGTCCGATATAATTCTGCAACCCCGTCCAGATGGGCGGCTGAAGCATGGTGTAATGGCAAAAACTGTAATAGACCGCCATGCCCAGCGGCAGTATCAGGAAGATGGCCACCCCGGCCAGGTAAGGCGCGGCAAACAGCATCCCCGCCGCCTGATCGCCCCATCGGACCGGCTCCGCCGTTCGCCGGCCCGCCCGGTTTGTGGTAAATGGCGTGCCGCGGCTCATGGCCTTTCTCCCCGTTGACGCGCGTTGAGCATCGCCAAATTCACCTGCCAGCGGTCCACCACCCGCTGGGCTCGCGCCAGGCTCCGCCCCACCGAATGCCCCGCCCATATATGCTGCACGCAGGAATGCAGCTCCGAATACACGCGGCTCCACAGGATGTCCATCGGCGCCAGTTGCACATTGGGGGATTTGGTCACCTTTTCAAACAGCTTGATGAAAGGGTTCGGATTCCGCCGGATAAATGCCCGGCTTACCTTCATGAGCGGCGACGGCTTGCACTGCTTGTCACACAGGTATTCGATGTTCTTCTGCTTGATGAAAAACTTCAGAACCGTCAGCGCCGCCTTCACATGCCGTGCGCCGCGCGGTATCGCCCATACATCGCAATCGCCGAATACCGCCGCACCCGGCCGGCCGAATGATGTGGGGAACGGCGCCACACCGTACCGGCCCTTCATATCCGGGGCATTCTGGTTGATAAAATTGGCGAAATACGGCCCCTGAATTTCCATCGCCACGCGCTGGCTCATGAACGGGTTCAGCGGCGAATTAAACGGACCGAACCCGCCCTGAAATTTTTCCAGATTCGCCCGGCCGTAACGCCGCGTAAAACTTTGATACCACCGGTATGCCGCCCGCTGCTGCGGCGTATTGATCTGATAACCCCCGGTTCGCCGGTTAAACAGGTGATTCCCGAAATAAATTCCCCACATGATTTCCCAGCCGGACCAGTCCGGAATGGTGGGCAAAAAGCCGATCTGCCGGATGCCGCCGGAGGAATTAAACAACGTCAGCCGCCGCGCCATCGAATCCAGCTGGGCAATGGTTTGCGGCGGCTGATCCGGATTCAGGCCGGCCTTGATAAACAGGTTTTTGTTCCAATAAAGCGCG
The DNA here is from genome assembly GCA_021808485.1 of Planctomycetota bacterium. Taxonomy (GTDB): domain Bacteria; phylum Planctomycetota; class Phycisphaerae; order WQYP01; family WQYP01; genus JAJYPG01. The sequence goes on from JAKBBN010000001.1 coordinate 65,992, forward strand.
CAGGTTTCCGGCGTGGCCCCCAGTGCATAAAGATGATGAAACGGCTTGCACAACCGCCACACATACGGCACAAACGTGCGGCGGCTCACCACGCCCTGTTTTTCCAGCACATCCAGAGGGGTTAACGCCCGGTTGGCGACATATTCCCCCATGTCCCGCGACCAGAGCGTGACAATGTCCGGCGGGTCGTGCCCCGCCACGGCTATCAAAGCCTTGATATCCAGATCACTGACCTGCACCGTGTTGATATAAATGCGGTTTTGCGACATGTTAAACGCATTGACCACATGCATCATGGCGCGGCCTTCAAAATCCGTCCAGTTTTCCCAATAGCTTACCACCACCCGGTTGTGCACCACCTGCCCGTTGGGCAATTGATGAATGGTCGGCTTGTCGCCAAAAACCAGCAGCGCTACCCCGCCGGCGACCACGCAAATCGCCGTGATGCGGGAAAGCCAGATCGAAAAAGCCGTATGCAGCCTCGCCATGCCCCAATTTTCGCGTATTATCGGCCATTAGCAAATGGATAACAAATTTTTCCGCCGCCGGCCCGGCCGCGCCGCCCCCCCATGCAATGTTAAATCCACGGCAAAGCCGCCCGCCCTGTCGTTTAACGGTTCGCCGCGGTGTTTACCCATCGGCATTTTGCGGCACTTTCCGCCGCGCCGGCGGCCCGGGCCCGCATTGGCCCCGTCAACCTCCAATTCGGCGGAAAAATTCCGGAAAACGCAACCTTCAATGGCGAAGGCAGTTATACTGTTGCAATGATATGTCCGGCTGAAAGCCGATAACACCGTTACGGCGGCCTGATGGGCCTGATTGATTGCGTGGATACGTTGACCGGGCAGATGCAGGATTTTCCCAAGGGCAGTGGAAGGAAATTGAATGGACGTTGCGGCACCGATGATGAAAAGACGGGTGATAACCGTTGTGGGCCCGCCGCGCAGCGGCACCAGCGCCATGACACGTGCACTGGAATGTCTGGGCGTGTACCTCGGATCACCGGACAGCCACCGGCCTCCGGATTTCGGAAATCCCAAGGGCGTCTGGGAAGATAAACAGGTAATCGATCTTTGCGCACGGGCGCTGAACACCTTCGGTCTGCCCTGGTACGGCCTGCAGCTGTTTTCCGCGGCGGACTGGCAGACATCGCTGGGACGAAACTTGATTGCTGAGGCGGCGGACATTATCACCCAGCGTGTCACGGCGTCGCCGAATCAAATCTGGGGGTGCAAAAATCCCCAGATCGGCCGCATAAATTACCTCTGGATGGAGGCCTGCGGACAGGCGCAATGTGACGACAGCTATATCATTGCACTGCGCAATCCGTTGAACGTGGCGGCATCCATCATCCGCGGCAGTCCGCATTTTGGCGCGGGGGCCAGCCCGACACAGCTGCATTTGATGTGGCTGGTGTACCAGATCGGGGCGCTGGAACCGCTGCTCGCGGGCAAACCCGCGGTTGTGGTGGATTATGACGGAATCGTTGAACATCCTGTTGAACAGCTTAACCGCATGGCAACGGCGCTGAATTTATCCGCCGATACCGATGCCGTAAACAAATACCAGCGGGAATTTCTGCAGGAGGATCTGCGTCATGCCGGTCATGGGTCGTCGGATATGCATGCCGACCCGCGCGTCCCGGCGATTGTCCGCCGCGCCTATTCGCTGTTGGCGGAAGCCGCCTGCGACCGCATGCCGCTTGACAGCACGCGGTTCCGCGAGGCGTGGAGCGCCATCGCCGCCGAGGCGAAAGATCGAAATCCCATGTTCCGCCTGATTGACCATATGGACCGGCGGATCGTGCGGTCCCGGGCGCTCGGACGCATGGTTTACCGCAATTCCCCGGGCTTTGTCCGGCGATGGCTGACCCGCTTTGCCTGATGCTTGCCAATACAATGGGTTGGATTATATTACACCCGCCGCCGCGGCTTGATGGCACGCATATAAAGTTGAGCTGGCCAGGACCGCCATGCATCGCCAATGTCCTCCACCGGCAGGCGGCGTCTATCATTCGAGTTCAAGGAGATTGCGGTTGCAATCGCTGTTGGCGACAAATTCGGACCGTATCACGATCTACATCATGTTGATCATGGCCGTACTTACCGTGCCGTGCAACGTGGCCGCGGCGTACTTTATTCTGCCGCGCATACGCACCATCGCCGGACGAAAATTTTTCGTCATTTCCCTCGTGATCGGGCAGGTTTTCTCCTGGCTCATTATTTATGCCGCCTACCGCATCATGTACCCCGCCTGATGTTCGCCGGACGCGTTGAATAACCACGGTCGCAAAGCCCTTCACCGCGGCCCCCAATTGCACCACGCCTGTCGCCCGGGCATATGCCTACAGCTGCCGCAGATGAAACCCGCCGTCCACATTGATCACCTCGCCGGTGGAAAACGGCAGCAGACCGCCGGCCACGGCAAGCACCGCCCGCGCCACATCATCGGGAGTTCCCCATCGGCGGATGGGCGTCAGGCCGCCGGCGATCAGAGCGTCATATTTTTCCTTCACCGGTCCGGTCATATCCGTTTGAATAATGCCCGGCCGGATTTCGTACACGCGGATGCCCTCATCGGCAAGCCTTGCGGCGTACAGCGCGGTCATCATGGAAAGACCGGCCTTGGCCACGCAATAATCACCGCGATTCGGACTCGCCGTATAGGCGCTTATGCTGCTGATGGTCACGATGGACGGGCTGTAATCCGCGGCGCCGGCCGGTGCCGCCGCCTTTCTCCGCGGTATTTCCGCGATCATGGCCGCGGCGACAATTTGCGTAAGAAAATAAGGCCCCTTGAGATTGATGTTGATCAGCCGGTCAAAACTCGCTTCATCGGCCTGCAGAATATCCGCACGCACGCCCGGGGCGACGCCCGCGTTGTTGACCAGCAGGTCCGGTGGGCCGAAAACCCGGCACGTCTGATCCAGCAGGCGGCGGCGATCCGCACTCAGGCTTACGTCCGCCTGGACGGCCGTCGCCTTTCCGCCGGAGGATTCAATTGACTCAACCACTTCCCTGGCGGCCGCCGCGTTTCCCGCGTAGTTCACCACCACGGACCATTTTTCACGGCCCAGTGCCTCGGCTATGCCCCGGCCGATACCGCGGCCGGAACCGGTCACCAATGCGATTTTCCGCGTCATCGGCATGTCCCTTTCGGTGAATCCCCGGCGATCAAGGTTCCAGCCGGTCCAGCGTAATCCACGCCCGCTTTTTCCAGCTCGCCAGCCCCTGCTCGGCCAATTGTACGCCCTTGGCCGCTTCCAGCAGGTTCCACGGGAACGGCTCACCGGTTACCAGATGTTTCAGGAACAGTTCCCATTGAACCTTAAACGCGTTGTCCAGCGGGCGCTGCGTGGGAACTTCCGTCCAGGACTGGTAAAAATTGATCGGCTGGTCAATGTCCGGGTTCCATACCGGCCGCGGTGTATTGTTGTACTGCTGTGAAACGCAGTTCCGCAGCCCGGCTACCGCGGATCCGCGGCTTCCATCCACCTGCAGCGTCAACAGGTCGTCCCGCCGCACCCGCACGCACCAGCTGCTGTTGAACTGTGCGATGATGCCGTTTTCCAGCTCGAACGTGGCGTAGGCGGAATCATCCGCGGTGGCGGTGTACGGCTTTCCGTTTTCATCCCAGCGTTTTTTTATGTGCGTGGCGCCCAGGCAGGATACCGCCTTGACCGGGCCGAACACATTGTCCAGCAGGTAGCGCCAGTGGCAAAGCATGTCAATAATGATGCCGCCGGCGTCTTCAGCGCGGTAATTCCAGCTTGGACGCTGCGGAGGAATCGCGTCCCCTTCAAACACCCAGTAGCCGAACTCGCCGCGAATGGAAAGTATCTCCCCGAAAAAACCGGTGGCGATAAGCTGCCGCAGCTTGACGATGCCGGGCAGCCACAGTTTGTCCTGCACCACGCCGTTTTTCACGCCGGCTTTTTTGGCCAGCGTGTACAGTTCCAGCGCCTCGGCGGTGGTCGCCGCCGTCGGTTTTTCGCAATAGATATGCTTGCCGGCGGCGATGGCCTGCCGCACGGCCGCGGCCCGCCGGTCCGTGGTCTGGGCGTCAAAATAAACCGGGTACCGGGCATCCGCCAGCAAAGGTTCCAGCTGCGTGCTGATTTTTGGATCGACGCCGCATTGCTCCGCCAATGCCTTGAGTTTGCCTTCACTGCGGCCCACCAGAATCGGGTCCGGCATGATCAGTTCATCCGCGGAAAGTTTAACGCCGCCCTGTTTGATAATGGCCGCAATGGACCGGATCAGATGCTGGTTGGACCCCATTCGACCCGTCACGCCGTTCATGATAATACCGATGCGATGTGTTTTCATTCACGTCCTTTTTCAACGTTAAAACTGCGGTTGTGCCAAAGATGGATCACGCGGTTTGCCCCCGGGCGCCGGCCGGCAGCGGCGGTATGCCGCCGACACCGGCCTTGGGCAGCGTGCCGGCAAGTTCCTGCCGCCAGTGGGCCACCTCACCCGCCGGACCGTATACATAAATCATGATGGCCGGTTCCGGGCCGATGTTCGTAAGCTGATGAAACACGCCGGGCGGTATATGCACCGCCTCACCGGAATTCAGCACCGTGCGTTCCGTGCCAAGGCACATTTCACAGGTCCCTTCCACCACAAAATAGACCTCTTCCTGCTCCTGATTGTGCCAGGGTACCTGTCCGCCATCCGGTTCCAGCACCACATAACCCATGGCAAATGCGCTGGTCTGGATCGGCGATTTGCCGCCGGCAAGGTTCCGTGTCCAGCGGCGGGCGGGATATCTGCCGCCGGCCATATCGTTCAATCGGGCAATCTGCATGATGAGCATCTCCAGTCATAACCCGGCGCTGATCCGCCGCCAATTACTTGCGCGCCGCGGCCACGGCAGCCGTGAATTCGCGGGCGTTGGCGGTAATGGCCGCCCAATTGCCGCCGGCCATCGCTTCCTTGGTAACCAGTGTGGAACCCGCCCCCACGGCCACGGCGCCGGCTTTGATCCAGTCGCCGGCGTTTTTGGCGCTCACGCCGCCGGTGGGGGTAAGCCGCAGGAACGGCATGGGCGCCAGCAGGTCCTTAAGGTATTGCGGCCCCATGGCCGTCGCGGGGAACACTTTTACGACATCGGCCCCCGCGGACCAGGCCGTCAGGATTTCCGTAGGTGTCAGCGCCCCGGGAATGGAGACCTTGCCCAGCTTGCGCGTGGTGTCGATAACCGCCGGCAGCAGCACCGGCGACACCACGAATTCCGCGCCGGCGTGAATGGCCGCGCTGCATGTGGCGGCATCCAGCACCGTTCCCACTCCCACCACAACTTTATCACCCAGTGCGTCGGCAAGCTTTTCAATGCCGGCGATCGCCTTGGGCGTGCTCATGGTGACTTCAATCCCGATCACGTCGCCTTCCACCAGGGCCTTGGCTATATCCACCAACTGCCCGGCGGACTGCGCCCGAATGACGGCCACCACGCCGCAGTCGGAAATTTTCAACAGGGTTGCTTCCCGTTTCATGATTCATCTCCTTGCAAATGTCATCAGCCGGAATTCCCGCGGTCAGTCGGCGGCGCCCGGCGGATCAAAAAACTGGTAATACCGGCCGCCGGACGCAAGCCTGTGCACATAAAGAGCCAGTTCCACCATGTGGTAATCCCCCCACAGGCTGGATTCGCCGCAGGGCGCCTTGCGGCCGGGGGGAATATGATCCCAGCCGTTGGGCCGGTGATAAACCGAATGCAGCAGAATGCCTTCATGATCCGGGTCCGCGGCGAGGTAATTATCCGAAAGCAATGTCCGCGTAATGGACAGCCCCGCCTGCTGCAGGCGCGTGGCCAAGGCCTGCTGCCGGGGAGTTGCGCCCAGATATTTCGCCAGCCGCAGCAACCCCTGGGCCGCTATCGCCGCGGCACTGGCATCCACCGGTTCATGGTCATTAAATGGATCAGCCGGCCGTGCACGAAAATCCCCCAGACGCTCCATCCCGGGCGCGCCGGTGTCCCAGTAACAAATGCCGTCCGCGGCCGCCGCCTGGTTGATGTAAAATTCCGCGGTCGCCTGGGCGGCTTTTTCAAATACCGGAACGGCTTCGGCCACGGCCGCGGACTCCCTTTCCATCCGGCGATCGCGCAGCGATGCCTGAAGAAATTCCAGTTGTTCCGCAAAGCCCAGAATCGCCCACGCCAGGCCCCGTGTCCAGGTGGAAAACGGACTGTAACCCTGCTGGCTGTTTGGACAGCGGAATCGCCCGTCGTTGATGTTAAAAATCGCCTCGTGCACCGTGCGGCCGGCCAGGGCGGGGGTATCATAGTGATCCCGGCCGTTGCCGTAATAAATATTGAAACGGGCGGTGGTGATGCCATGCGCCAGCACACGGCTGAGCAGCGAAATACGCGCATCGTTTTCGCCCTGCATCACATGGCCCATTTGCGCCGCCAGGGACATGATCCGCAGCGTACGCATGGTATCAATAAACAGGGAATGCGGCCCGTTGAAGGAATATACATACCCCCGGCCGTCTGCGGCGGCGGACCACCTTGCCGCCTGCACACTCGCGGATGCCTTAATCGCCAGCTCATAAAAGGATAATTCCCACGCGTTATGCGGAATGCGGCCCTCCTGCATCAGCCGCCGCAGGTTGCCGTAGGTGCTTAAATTGTTGAACCCATGATCGTGCACGCCGTGATGGGTCACATGCACGGCCATGTTGGCGCGGGTTTTACCGCGGCCGATCTCCAGCATCGCCGGATCGCCGGTCGCATCAAATATCAGCAGGGGAATGCCGTACAGAAAGCCTTCGGTCCACTGTGTCCAGTTGCGGGCGGTATATTTTCCTTTCACGGTGACTACGGGCGTGCCGCGCGCGGGGTCCCAGGAGCGGTCCAGCATGCGGGCTTTACCCGCCGCAAGCTCAAACAGCCGCCTGATCGCCGGTGCCAGATTCGCCGCTTGTAACTGCACATCAATCTGCATGACTGGATTCCTGCCAAACCGCCATTGCCGTGTACATTGGTAAGAATACTCCCGTCCGCGGCTGAACAAAATGGACAAAGCGGGCAACTTTTGTACAATACGGTCAATGACGCGAACCGATATCACCTGTATTTACGGCACCTTTATTCCGGCCTGTAATCACAATATAAGCAAGCATTTTAAGGGATATTACACACTGCAATACATGGACGCCGGCATCGTGGAGCTTGCCGTCAACCGCCGGCACTATGTGTTAAACGGGCGTTGGTTCTGGTCCGCATGGCCCGGCCCGCTGATCGGCTTTCATCCCGCCGCCGGCGAACGCACCTGGGTGCACCGCTACCTGGCGTTTCAGGGACCGGGTGTGGAGCGGTGGATACGCGACGGCTTGTTCCCCATTTTGCCGCAGCGCGCCCCGGCCGGGGTGGATTTCGCCGCCCGGTTTGATGACCTGCTGGCCGTTGCCGCCCGGCGCGATCCCTGGGCCCTCCGCCGCGCGCCGCACCTGCTGGAGGGAATCCTGCTGGAACTCGCGGAAACACGCGACAGGCCGCAACCGCCGCAGGACTGGCTGGCCACGGTGATTCACGAACTCGAACAGTGGGTGCACAAGGATATCCACGATTATGCCGGCCTGGCGCAGCGGCTGAATATTTCAATTTCAACGCTGCGGCGGCAGTTCAAGCGGGCCACCGCGGTTTCTCCGCACGATTACCTGCTGGGTCTGCGTGTGGCCGCCGCGCGTCGCCTGCTGGCGGAAACCACCCTGCCCGTGAAGGAAATCGCCCATAAACTTGGTTATAAGGATGTGTTTTATTTTTCGCGGCAATTCCGCATCCTCGCGGGTGTGCCGCCAGCCACCTACCGGCGCAGCGCCCAGGGTTGAACGGGCCTGCCGTACCGCAGCCGTGCGGCACGGTATACTTGCGGGTATGTTTCTGGAGATTGCGTTATATGAATCATTCTTCCCTGCCTGATGTTCTGGTGTGCGGGGGCGGCGTCATGGGTATGACCGCGGCGTGGCGGCTCGCCGCGCGCGGGGCGGTTGTGGAACTGCTGGAACTCGGCCGTACCGGCCAGGGGGCCAGTCAGGCGGCACTCGGCGCGTTGTGGCCGCCGGCGCCCACCGGCTCCGGACAACTGCAACAGCTGCATCGGCAAAGTTTGTGGGGGTACCGTGATTTTCTTGATGAATTAAGCGCCGGATCGGGCCTGCGGGCGCCCTATCTGCGACAGGGCAAGCTGGAATTATACACCAGTCAGCGCGCGGTGGATCAGGCCCGGCTGCAGGTGCAGGCCGCATGTCGGCAATGGCCGACGGCGAACGCCGCCGGCGATGCCGGCACGCCGGTGATGGAAATGCTGCCGCCGGCCGCGGTCGCGGCATTGGAGCCGCAGGTGGCCGCCGGCGCCGCGGAAGGCCAGTTATGCCGCTGGTCCGCGCAGGTGGATGTGGACGTGCTGCTGCGGGCGCTGCGTGAAGCCTGTATCCGCAGCGGCGTTCGCATGTCCGAATATAGCCCGGTCAGTCGGCTGGAATCCGAAGGGTCCACAATCCGCGGGCTGATCAGCGGAAACAATTGCAAAAAAGCCGGCAAATATCTGCTCTGCACGGGGGTCTGGACGCATCTGCTGGGCGAACCCGCCGCCGCGGCCGCCATTGTGCCGGTAAAAGGCCAGGCCCTGCTGCTGCGGACAAAATCGCCGCTGCTGCACCATATCGTCAAACGCGACCGCATTTTTCTGGTGCCCTGGCCCGACGGGCGCATTCTGGTGGGATCCACCACGGAACCGGAGGCCGGTTTTGACCAGCGCAATACGCCGGACGGCGTGAATTTTCTGCGGCAGGGCGCCGCCGGAATATGCCCGGCATTGGCCGAAGCAAAAGTGGAAAACATATGGGCGGGTTTGCGGCCCTCCGGTCCGAAACATCGGCCGATCATGGGAAAATTTCCATCCTATGACAATCTGTATATTTGCGCGGGCCATTTCAAAATCGGCATCGGCTTTGCCCCCATGGCCGCCGGCCTTATGACGGACCTGATCCTGACCGGCCAATGCACTCCGGATATCCGGGAATTCGCGCCGGCCGGATCAACGAATTAACGCCCGCCCGGTTTTATCCGCCCGGGCGCGATTTTTGGAATGCGGCCGGCAGGCGGCGTTCAACGCGCCTGTGCCTGCCGATTGCCGGCGCCGGTCCGCTGCGTGGCCGTCCCGGCCGGGCTGAAGCGGTAGCGGTACAGCGTTTTCTTTTCACCGGGTAAGGCGGGATCGGGAATAACGGCCTCGGTTTTAAGCAGTGGAAAAAGACGGCGCGCATAATCCGTATCTTCACCGCAGTTGATGGATTTAAAGCCGATCCTCCGGGCCAAATCCCGCCGCACCGGACACAAATGATTCGGCGTGCGGAAATATCGATTGCCAAGCTGATAGTAGCGCTGGTGGGCAATGGAATAATCAAACGGCCCGGCGAATACGCCGTCCACTTCCAGCCGGCCGGCAAATACCACGCAGTCCGCCTGCGGCTGTGCGGCAACGGCCGCAAGAATGTCGGCGACATAGCCCGGCATGACCAGGTCATCATCGTCAATAAAACAGATGAATTGTCCGCGCGCCATGGAAAGCAGGCGGCTGCGTTTTTCGCCCACGGGTAATTCACCGGCGTCACGGTCGACATGAATTTCCACCCGCCATGGATTTTCCATGGCAAAAATCTGCGCATGCAGAACCGCCAGGAGTTCCCGCAGTGAATCCCGCCGCCTTTCCAGCGATGCGATCAGAATGCTCAGTACGGGAGTTTGCACATCAAAACCGGCCGCCCGGCGGAGTGCGAACATCATTTCATCTTCCCGCCAGCACCGCTGATTATGATGGAACAGCGCATCCGGATTGCGGCCGATGTGGTCATGGCTGATCACCAGCCGGGAATCCGCGACATATTTTCCCGCGGCCTTTACGACGGCGGTGAATTCGTTGTCGCAGAAAAACGACCGGTAGGCCGGATGATACACATAGCCGAAGCGGCGGAATAAATTCCAGCCCATGACGCTGAGGGTTATCAGGGAATGACCGGGGCGATAGCCGTCGGCAAAATGCAGGGCGCCGTCCATGGCCGGAAAAGCCTGAGCCATCCGCTGCGCGAAAATGTCGTCCCAGCCGTGCATTCGCGGCTGCATGTCATCGCTGGCCAGCACCAGCATATCCGGCGGGCCGTCGCCGAATCCAAAATCCCCATCCGGCGGCAGATCCGCGTTGCAGGCCTCCACCTTGGTTCTCCCGGCCGGCCCCACGGCAAATGTCACATCCGGCATCCGCGCCAGCATGCCCATCACCCAGGGCGCGGTCATGGCTGAATCATCCTGATCAATACTTATCAGGAAGCGCACGCAATGGCGGCCGGAAAGGGTTTTTCGCCAGCGCATGAATGTGGATAAAAAAAGGAAAGGCCGACTGCGCGTCGGCCATTTGACCAGAATATTCATGCCACTTTTCCTTGAATTGCGGTTCGGTTGCGTTGATCGCCGGCGCCGGAGCGACCCGCCGGTTTAATCCGGCGCGCCGGCCTGAAGTTGAAGCGTGGAGCCGGCGGTTGATCCGGCCCATACCTGCAACTGTGCGACACCTTCCATATCCACCAGCAGCTGGAAATTCGTTCCCGCCGGGACCGGAAAACTGTAGCCCAGCGTTTCAGGCTGCTGGCTGGTGGCGGTGGAAAAATCGGTGCCGCTTTTCCACGTGACCATCACGCCGCCCAGCACACTGGCCCGCGTGATGTAAAAGGTATCCAGGCGTCCGGTGTTTCCCACGCTGAAGGTCAGCAGCAGTTTCCCGCGCCGCGATGGATACTGCAGATCAAAACAGACCTGCGGCACATTGCCCGCCGGAATATTTTGTGCGGCGGGCGTGAAGGTGAGAAAATCCGCCGCACCGTCAAAACTCAATTCTGTCGCCGTCATGATGAGGTCCTGTCTAAAATAGCGATATCCGGCACACAACTTCTTCCGCGGGCGGCGTCAGCCGGTCGCAAAGGTGCCGGTGCTTAACGCGGTTGTGCCGCTGGTGGAAAACACGCCCGTGGATGAACCCGTGCTGCCGCCGCCGAACGCCTCGGAAATGAGGGCGTCCACCGTGCGATAACCCCAGTAGTCGTAGCCCTGGCGAATCAAATGCGCATCGCTTTGGTAGTCGTAATATCCCTTGGACTGCAGCAACATCGCCGAAGATTCAAATCCGCCCGGAGTCGCCTGGCTCCCGCGGATTACCGCGAGATTGGAAAATGAATCGGCGAGGCTCATGGCGGCGAGTTCATAGGCCACGAGCTGCTGGTAGCTCTGGCCCTCCCAGATCAAATTGTCCGAAAGGCGTGAGAGCGCCGGATGGTACGGGCCGATGATGAAGAAAAGATTCGAGAGCGAATAGCCGGCCGCGGCCCATGCCTCCTGCACGGCGAAGATGATCGCGGTCAGATTGTCGGCAAATCCCGCCGGTGTGTTGGATGGCTGGGGAATCGGCCCGACCGAGTTGGTCGTATCATTAAAATCATTGCCGCCGTGAATAATCTGGAAGCAGACCATGGGCGCAGCGCCGTTCTGGAGCCGCACAAGCTGCCGCAGAAACTCCGTCTTGGCGGTTGCGGTGGTATTCTGCCACGCCAGCGCCGCATTACGCGCATCCTGTCCGCCCTGGTACAGGTTCGTGGTATAGGCGATTCCCGTCAGCACGCCCGGCGCCTGCACCCGCTGGTAGGACAGCAGAACAGGCCCCTTCACGCCGTAGGCCAACGTGTTTCCACCGGCAAAATTGCACGGCGAACAGGTGATGGTGCCGTAGGCGCCGTTGGAATTCCGTGCCGCCGCGGGAATGATAAGATTTCCATCCTGCATGCCGTAGGCCGCGCCGTTGCTGCTTACCTTGGTTGTGGCGTATTGCGTGTTCTGCGCCGCGGTCTGGTACGCGGTCGGGTTCCAGTAACCGCCGCCGGTAAAAATCCCTTGCGTCCATTCCCAGGATAATTCCTGTGTTAGGTCCATGGGGCAGGCATGAATGATTTTACCGTTGTTGGTGATGTTGCCCGCAGCCAAAGGCAACTGGCAGCCCTGCAGCGTGTTGGCGCAGATAATGTTTGTCTGCTGGCCGGTAATGGCGCCGCCGGCAGGCAGAAACTGGTAACACTGGCCGAAAAACGCGGCCTCGGAAACGCCGTCATTGGCCATGTAGGCGTCAATCGCGGCAATGCCGGTCGCGGTTCCGAGCACAGCCGGCGACGGCCAGAGGTATGAGCCGGAGGATCCGGAGCCTTGTCCCTCGGAAATGCCGCCCGTGCCCAGGAGGCCGGTGGAATACATGCCGAAGCGGGCGGCGAAGGCGTTACGCATGCCCGCATTGTGGCCGCCCAGCGTGTCCTTGACCGTGTTGGAATCGCTCATCAGCGCCAAATCCACACGGCGGGTCAATGCCGCCTGCAAAAACGGTAATACCGCCTGCGGCTTGTAACACATGGAAAGATTGGTTGAACCAGCGGAAGAAGTCATGGTAAGTTCCTTTCAAAACCGATGCAATTCCGATAAGTCAATGACGACCGACCGGGCCGATGCAAACGCCCGGGCGTCAGCTGTGCGTGCCGCCGCCGGTGAGCTTTTTAATTTCCGCAAGCAGATTGCCGACAGCCTTGCGCACATCCGCGGTCAGTGTGGAAAAATCCTCGACCGCGGCGGCGTGATATGATTTGTGCTCCGCGAGGGCCTGGACAGCCAGAACCGCCGCAACTCCGCCGCAGAATCCGGCGCCGAAACTGAGAATACATGATAACATAATACAAACTCCAAAAAACGTCAGGACAACAGGTTCAGGCGACAATTCCCGGGATCAACGATTGTCCCGGCGGCCATTTAAGCGTGTACCGTGCCATGCGCGGCCCGCGCAAGACTGAATATCCATTCCAGCGGGTTGAACCCGACGCCGAAAATGGCCGAAAGCAGAAAATCCCCCACCACCACCAGCAAGCCCAGCCCGATGATCCACGCGATGAGTTTTCTGGTCTTTCCGCCCAGCCAGGCATTCTGATAGCTCTCTTCCGCCGTATCCCGCTGGTGCCGCGCACGCTGTTGACCGGCAAGAGCGGCGGCCGCGGCGGCTTTGGCGGCCCGTGCGCTGTTTTCCAGCAGGCCCAGGGCGCGGTTATTTTCCGCGGCTTGCCGGGCCAGCAGTTCCGCGCCGGCATCCGCGGCAACCAGCAGCGTGTGTTGTTTGTGCAGCACAACATGCAGCGGTGCAACCGCCGCCGGGGATGTGAATTGCACCAGCCCGGCCGCCAGGCGGCGGGCCCGGGTGTTCAGCGCGCCGGCGGTATGAATGTCCGTACCCAGCGCGGTGACCTGCGGCATGATATCCGCGGTATGCACCACCGCCGGTGCGGATGAACCGCACCCCAGCAGCGTGAGGCAGTTGCCGAGCAGGGCGACGGCGGCCGCGGCATGCAGGGCGCGCCTGCGGGCCGCATGCGCGCCGCGGGACCGACCGGATAGTGTTTCAAGGCTTAATGTCATGGCTATCTCCAATTCTGGATTTCCGAAATAGTTCCGCCGCAACCGGGCTTCAGATCATTCCACCGACCGGTCCGGCATCGCTCCGCGACAGCCGGCGCCTGCCGCGGGCGCCGCGGCCGGACCGCTGCAGCAGCACGGCCATGCCGCGTTCCAGGGTTTCCATACGGGTTAAAAACTGCTTCAGGGCGGCTTCCAGACTGCCCAGGCGGCGGGCATGGTCGCGCTGGGTCACTTTTTGCGTAATGACAAAACCGATCGCAGTCACCACGCTGCCGGCCAGGGCCAGGCAAAACCCACCGATAACCGCCCATTGCACCAATGATTTCAGGAACAGGTCCGCCACGGACAAAAAATTCACCGACGGTGTCAACATTGCACAACTCCGGAATTACACGAACATGGCCCAAGGTTATGGCCGGCCTCCGGGACCGGCCGCAGGCGGCGATCAACGCCCGCCCGGGCCGGTCCATGCCCGGCAACGGCGCCGGGGCATCAACTCAGCGTGCCGCCACGCGCAGCAAGCGTTACAAATCCGCTGCGCAGATTGGCGCTGTTGGGCACCGTAAGCGGGGTGTTTCTGGCGGTTTTGCCGTCCACACGATAAATGATGCGGTATGCGGTTTCCGCACTGTCAAAATAAAGATGCATGGACATGGCCGTCTCCACGCCGCCGCCGGCCTTGGTGGAAACAAAATACTGGTTCAGATCCGCGAGGATAACATCGCCCGGATTGCCCACGGGATAACAATGGTAGCTGTACACCACGGGCAGGCCGAACAGCCGGGCCTGCGGAGACTGCTGAATGGTGCCGGCGGCAAAATAGAGGTTGCGGCCCGCGCCATCCTTCAATTGTTCAAACTGCGCCTCGGCATCCGGATGGGCCAGCCACAACACACCGGACATATCACCTGGGCGCGGGGTCCACAAATGACTTTTCATATTCACCAGGTTGCTGTAGCTGATGGTGAAACCAGCCTGACCGGCATCGGCGGCGGCGGTAACCAGTGCCGGGGAATTCATGATTCCCTGCGGCTGTGCGGCCCCGGTGCCGGTGATAAAGGCCTGATTCAGGTCCCAAGCCAGGGCGATGCCGCCTTCATCCAGAATAAAATTGGAGAGCGCCACGTTGTTATCCGCCAGCAATTCATCGGTGACCGGCAGCATGGCGCCCCAGCGGTTCAGCGTCATCTGAACCCGGTTGTACACCGGTTTGGCCGGACCGATGGCCACGCCATCCGCATTGAGCCAGGTACCCAGCGAACCGCCGGCGGAATTGGTTACGCCCAGTTCGGAAATGCTGCGAACCGGAATAAAAAGCGAATTGCCCACGCTGATCGGATATTTCCGGGCTTTGTCAAAAAGCACGGATTCGGCCAGTACGTCCCGGTACAACTGATCGGCATATTCCGTGGGGACCAGGGCGCCGCCGTCGGCCAGGGCGGATTCATCCATGCCGTCGGCCTTGGTGATCATGCGTTTGAGGCGTTCATCGGTGGATTTGTGCGTGCAGTGCCGGCGGACCGCCTGGGCGAATTCGCCCAGCGATTTAAATCCGCCCGTCGGATCAAGCTCCGCGCGATCCGGGCCGATAACCAGGCTCGGCCGGATGCCCTTAAGTCCGCGGGAGACCTGATCAATCACCTGGTTGGTGATGCGCTGGGCGGCGGATTCGAGCTGCTGGTTCATGGCCTTGTGCATGACACCCAGCGCCTCCTCCAGATCGGCGGGGGTTGCGGCAACCGCTTCCGCCGTGCCCGTGTCAATTAACGGCTGGGCCTGCTGATCCGGCAGTTCCGCGATGGCGTCTTTCTTCTGACCCAGATAGTCATGGGTAAATTTAATCTTCATGTCGCGTCCTTTTTGGAAGTGAATGGTGATGACAACTCGCGGCACAATCCTGCGGCTCGCCGGGGTCGAACCCGCCACCGGCCGGACGGCATGTGATGCCGATAACAAGCTATAGCATCCAGCCGGTGCGATAACCGCCCGCAGGCGACAATCCGGCTATGGGCGGACAGGAATGAAGGACGCGGCTGTATGCACAACCGGCCGGGTTGATGGCGGGAACAATTTTCAGCGGATGTCGCGGCGGCAGGTGTGGGCGGCCATGCCGCACGATCCGGCAGCACTGCGGACAAGCGGCCTTTGCGGATTGCACCGGCAGTTGAAATGAGCCGGCGAAGCGGGCAGGCGGATAAGCCGGCCTGCCGATGCGCGAATGTCAGCGATTTTCATCGGCGATTTTGCGCGAGGCGCCGAATTGCGCCACGCGGTAGACCATGAAAACTCCAAGCCCCAGCAAAGCAGCGCTCACCGGCAGGCAGATCAGCATTTCCTCCGCCAGGGTTTGAACGCTGTTCCAGGCACGGCCGGAATGGTGACGCGGCACCAGCGGGACGTGCAGACCCGCGAGGGCCAGCAACGCCCAGATTCCGATCAACAGCAGCATGCCGCCGATACCCAGCATGAGCGGAATGGCAAACTTGTACCAGTCCGGCGGGCCGGATTTTTTCGGTCGAAGTGTGGAGACCGGCTGCGCATGGGAGGGGGCGGTTGACGTATTCAAGGAGGCCATGGCGGCCAGGGATGAATCCGGCTGTTCATCCGGCGCTGGTTCATCCGTGACTTCAATCAGGCGGGCTTCGGGCAATTCGGCGAATTCCGTGCGCTTGCGGCCGGGTTTTCGCGGCGAGCCATCCGCACCGCCGGTGCCGGACCCGGTTGCCGAACCGCCCATGGTTGAAGAACTCGGCAGTGGCGAGGTTTCATCCTGATTGCCGCGGGCCAGCATCGCGGCAAAGCCGGTGGCGCTGCCGACGGAATTTTCCCGCGGTTCGGCCTCCTTTTTTTCCGGCGGCTGCCCCATGGAATGAAGCGCCGCGAGGGCATCGGTCGGCGGGGGACGGCCATTTTTTTTACTCAGGTCTGAATCTTCCGGGCCGGGCATGGTGGCTCCTGATGTCAGGCAAATTTCGCGGCGAAACAACATTCGCGGGCCAGCTTAAGTGTAATCCGGACAGTCAGCCGCGGCAAATTTCCGGGTTACAACAGGCGCGGTTCGCGGCGCGGCGAATATGACAACGATGCGGCGCGCCGGATATTACGGCGGTCCGATCGTAGAACATTTTGATGATAAAATGAAAAAATAACTCATAAACAGTTTACGAATCGTCCGATAAATCGTATAACGGCGTGTGAATTGTCGGGCATTGCCCGCGGAGAATCGTGATGTAGCGGTTTTTCGATCACATAGTTTCATTTTCAGGAGAAATAACATGGCCAAAGGAAACAACGCGCGTAAGAAGGAAGTCAAGAAGCCAAAGAAATCGGCCAAGAAGAAGAAATAACACGGCTGAGCAGGCCTCTTGCGGATAAGGCGCCATTGCGGCCCCTGTCCGGTCAAGACAATGCTGCACAATATAAGACTCTCCTTTCGGGAGCCTGGGGCACATTGGTGTACCGGGCTTCTTTTTTTTTGGTGGGTGCGGAAACCCGGTGGAATCCGTATCCGCAGTTCGTGCGGGCGTGCGGGTACGGCGGGGCAATCGCCGTTGAAACGCCGGAGCAAGGAGATCAAGGAGTTTGCCGACCGCGGCCGTTATTTGACGGATGATTCACTTCCGGGCGGTCCGGCGCAGTCCGGCCGGGTCCAATCTTTGCGGGCGTTTGTTGCATGGAATAAAAACGGCAGGCCACCGGCAATGGCGGCATTGCGGGATTCCGCCTGGTTAACGCGGCAGCCGGTTTGACCGGCGGAGTTTCCGGTCGCGGGGTACCGCGCTGCGGCGCGCCGCCGGTGGCCGCCGAATCCCTTACGGCTTCAGCCGGCCCTTGCCGTTGGTACCGGTGTCCCGAACGAACTGCTGGACCAGCCACTCCAGCGTCATATTGTCCGAAACCATGTCATGCGGTATCAGGACGTAGCGCCACGGTTTGCCGCCATGCTGTAGGCTGTAGTCGGTCGCATGGCCGCACCATTTCACGGCGGCGTCCTGCTTCGCCTGAACGTCAGCATCCTGAACCGCGCCGGCCGTCGTGGGGGCACGGGCGAAAGTCATGCGGCTGATCAGCTAAAAGCTCTTTCGCGGTGGTACGCCAGGGCGGCCGGGTCTGGTTTGAAGCGTTTGGTTGGACGCAGCGGCTTACCTTCCAGGGCGTGGAACGATTGCTGAAGCAGGGGCAGAAATTCTTGATTCTTTTTCAGCCCGGTGAAACTGACATTCAAGCGGTCGGAAGGTTTCAGAGTTGTCTTTGTACATCAAAAGCTGGCGGCATAATGCCAACGCGCGTCTTTCCGTGAATTGGCACGAATTCTGTGAAAGCCACTAAAGCGGTGCCGGGAGCGGCCAAGGCCAAACGAACACATTGCTACCTTAAGTCTGTAGACCTAAAGCCATCATTGTGCGAACCTGGAACGAATGGCTCCTGTTGCGAATGGTCACATTTACGCGAGGTCTGTTCTCGCTGAAAATCTTAGGTCGCTGCGGCGAGCGAAACATTTGTCACAGGAGCAACTTGCCGACCTTTCTGGACTGCATCGCACATACATTGGTTCAGTTGAGCGCCTTGAGCGCAATATATCCATAGACAATATTGGGAAACTGGCCGTTGCCCTAAATGTCAAGGTATACGAGCTCTTAATTCCCCGCGGCCGTGGGGATAAATGAAGATGGGGGCAGCGTTCAAATGCAAATTGGCGGATTTTAGCCTATCAACTGCGATGGAAAAGTTAGGTCAACTGGCGTCGGCCGCTTCAACTTCCGGGTTTGTGAGCCACTACCACAAGCAGACCGAGGCCTGGGAGGTAGAGCTGAAGGTCCTACAGGATGTGGCGAAAGAACTTTTAAACTCCGTGCCGGCCTCGGCAAATTATTGGATTCTGTTTGAATACGAGATTCCGCGTCGTCAAAGGCGCCCCGATGTCGTGCTGCTGACTGACGATCTAATTGTGGTTATTGAATTTAAGGTTGGAAAGGATCGCTTCACCGGCGACGACGCCTGGCAAGTTTATAGCTATGCGCTTGATCTCAGGGATTTTCACGCCGAAAGCCAGGGGCGAACGATCCTTCCCATTCTCCTTGTGCCAGGAGCCCCGGATTCGGACTGCACGGCACCTGATCCAGTCCCCGAGGATTTTTTCGGGGGAGTGGTGCCAACACAAAAGGCCAATGCGCTTCAGTTAGGAAAGATCATACTCAAGCAACTTACGCCATCAAGGCTCGGCAAACCGCCGTCGATTGACCCCGACCGGTGGGAGCATTCGCCGTACCGTCCCACACCCACTATTATCGAAGCTGCGGAAATGCTGTTTGCGGGGCACGGGGTGGCCAATATTTCTCACGCATTTGCAAGCAATCTTAGCACCACTACCCAAGAGATTATTCGTGCTGTGCAAAGATCGCAAGCTGAGGGACTGCGGACCATTTGTTTTGTGACCGGCACGCCTGGTGCTGGCAAAACATTGGCAGGCCTGAATGCCGTGCACGATCCGGCCTTACGTGGCGATGGCAGGCCGGCGGCGATCTTCCTTTCGGGTAACGGGCCTTTGGTGCACATCATACGCGAGGCGCTGGCCCAAGCGGAAAGCAAACGCCGCAAAATTCCGATGAAGAAGGCCAGGCGCGTTGTTTCAACTTTCGTTGCGCCCGTCCACGACTTTCTGAAACATTACGGAATAAAAGAATCCGCAGCTATTCCGGCAGAACATGCGGTTGTTTTCGATGAGGCCCAGCGTGCCTGGGACTTAACTAAGGTCTTGAGCAAACTTAAGGTAAACCAGTCGGAACCAAGCATGCTGCTGGATGTAATGGAGCGACTACCGGCTTGGTGCACCCTGATCGCGTTGGTCGGTGGGGGCCAGGAAATACACGCGGGCGAGGGCGGGCTAGAGGAATGGGGAACCGCATTAAATTCACGTGAAATTCCGTGGCAAGTAGTAGTTTCGCCTGATGTTTTACACGAGGGCCTGGCAGTTGCAGGGCAAAAACTTTTCACAAGCCCGCCCGCGTCAAATCTTACCGTTATCGAGTGTCCCGCGCTTCATCTTGCCGTGAGCGTGCGCAGCCCACGCGCTAAGTTGTTAGGAGAATGGGTCGATGGGCTTCTGCGGAATAGACCATGTGTTGTGGAGCAACGTAGCGAGTTTCCCATCGTCCTAACTCGCGACCTAAACGCAGCAAGGCAGTGGCTAAGATCACACGCGGACGCGCGTGAACGGGCAGGGATGCTGGCCAGTTCTGGGGCAACGCGACTCCGCGCACACGGGATTGAAACATCATCCGGGTTCCGCAGTGGTTACCCTTATGCGAACTGGTTCCTCGCCAGCCCAAGCGATGCCCTATCATCCAATCGCCTCGAGGTTGCGGCCAGCGAGTTTGAATGCCAAGGGCTTGAACTGGATTGGACCTGCGTTTGCTGGGGCGGCGATTTCCTCGTCGAACCGGCTAGCGGCAGTTGGCAATTTCGGCGACCCCGTGGCGGATCGTGGCAAAAGGTTAACTTGGCTGCTGGCCGCCGTAACATTACCAACAAATACCGCGTGCTCTTGACACGCTCGCGGCGCGGAATGGTGATTTGGGTCCCACAGGGCGATGCCAATGACCCGACGCGGGATCCAGCCCCGCTTGACGCGACGGCAAAATATCTGAACGAGAACGGAATTCCATGGCTGGAGTGAACGCGGTGCAATAATGCCGAAAGGCCACCAGCAATTGCTCATGAGTGCATTGTTTCCGAATCGTCATGAGGTGAATCATCGCACGCGGTGCGCCGCCTGGCAACATTATCCTGGGACGATCACGGGCCGCTGGTCCTCCGGGCGCGTCCAATTTCCGCCAAGGCGGATCGGAAATCTTTTGGGCCCTGAGCTTTCGTACGGCTTTTTATTTTATTTGTAACCGATGCGGCCGTGTCCCATTAGATTTGGCAAATAGATGGCCGTAGCGATCGATGGACACAGTGGATGCGTGGCTCCGCGGCGGCGGCATCCGCAAATCACTTTTAAATCACAGGCGGAAAATGAAAGCACATATCCGACAGGCAATTATCGCCACAATGGAAAAGCGGAAAATCAATCGCAATATGCTCGCAAATAAAGTCGCCGGAAAGCTGCACCGCAGTCACGTTTATGATTTTATCAATGGTCAAAAAGATCTGACAACCGAAAAAGCCAATTACCTCCTGCAGGCACTTAATCTTCAGATTATCAGCGATCCGGCAGCCGCAACGGGTGCAGAATAACGGAATTCAGGGCCGTCCCGAGTCCGCCCGGCCGGGCTTGCCTGAAAGCGGAGGATTCGCCGCCGGGTTGCGGGTCAAATTCAGCGATTGCCGATAATGATTCGGCCGGGTTAATATGTCAGCCGCTCATGGATGCCCGAACGCGGCCAATGCTCCGCAAACAGTCGGTGACCCGCAAAACTCGGAAAGATGCGGGTAAACACGCATGGCGCAACTGTCGGCAATGCTCGCGTCGCTGATGCAATCAATTCGCCGGATGATCCGTCGCCGAGGCCCCGGCCCGCGGGAAAACACAGCCAGTCCGCAACCGGTTATCGCGCTAGTCTGCTTTCTTAAGCAACCGCGGCGCATGGACGCCGCAGTGGTTATCGGGGCAATTGAAAAGGCCTATGGGAGAAGGTTTAATCTGCCCGGAACCGGCTATGTCGCCAAACCGGTACCCCCACCCCCGCACTCGGCCGCCCAGGTTGTTGCCGCCAAAACGCCAGCGCATTTAATCGCAGTATCTTATTGCGGCAAGCGTTATTTTGATACGCCATGACCTGACGTTCCGGCAGATAGCCGTTGGCCACCACCAGACGGCGGCCATGCCCGTCAAGAAGATGGGCACGTT
>JAKBBN010000046.1 GCA_021808485.1 Planctomycetota bacterium
CATCATCGGCACTCTCATGTGATCAGAATCAGCGGATGCGATTGGAGCATCTGGAATCCAGTGGAGCCACACCGCAGAAGATCGCGCTGCGGGCACGGATCGTCCTGCGGGCGGCCGATGGACAGGCGATGGGCAATCCGGCGGGGAATGTGGATCCGGCCGGTTGTCGGTAGGAACCGGGCCTGTCGTCAGGCCGTCGCCCGTGGCGAGGCCCGCTCTGGGAGCCTGACGTGGCCCCGGCGGGCACGAGTGGTCTTTGGGGTGCCGGAATATTCGCCAGATTGGGAGGTTTGGCTGTTGATTGGGTCTACTGGAAGGAACACGCTATCCTTGGTCAAGAGCAGCAAATGCTCGATAATGCGAATGCGCAACGGACACCTCCAAATGATTGAATAGCAATAACGCCAAGTCAGTTGGGAAATGCCGCTGTGGTGATCCGGTCCGGCCAGTTGTTTGCGGAATTACCGATGAAAAGAAAGATATGTCAGCAGTGCAACGGTGTTCAACAGGCAGTGATTCACCCAGTTGACGCCTGCCCAGAAAAGATACGCTTTATAATTACTGTGGACGAAGAACAAAAGCAGACCCGGAGAACGCACGAGGAACAATATCCATCCGTAAACCGACGACGTTTTACCGACATAACACCACTCCGTAAACCAGAGCAAAAACTACCCTAGCAGCGTGCCCAATTGTTGGGGAGTATTTCTACCGCCAAAGATTCCGGCCCGGGCCATTCGGGCGGCCTGCTTCTTAATTCAGTCGGCGACCCCATTCACCGTCTTGGCGGTTTGCTCCTTCGCGGATACCATACGCGGGTAAGGAGCTTGCTTTATGGTAAGAGATAATTTGGAGGCCAGCTTGGCCTCCCTGGAGGCGCGAACAAAAACCATTCGCGACTCCCTTTGACGTTCCTGCAAAAAAACGCATCAAGGCGCAACTTGAACAGCGAATTAATGCGGAGGATTTCTGGGATCATCCGGCGGAAGCCCAACGCGTCATTGCGGAGCTTAAGGCTATAAACACCCTGCTGGAACCGTTTGTTCTTGTGGAAAAAGCGCTGGAAGATATTCGCGTCATGGTGGAATTGGGCACGGAGGCCGACGATGCCGCCCTGCTGGAGGAAGCTGACACGGAACTCGCCCGGCAGGAAGCGGCATATCAGCAGGTTGAGTTGCTTGCCCTGTTTAACGGCGCGCACGATTTAAGCGATTGCTACATTCAGATTCACGCCGGCGCCGGCGGCACGGAAGCCTGTGACTGGGCTTCCATGCTTTTGCGCATGTACCTGCGGTATTTTGAGCGGCGCGGCTGGGATGTAAGCGAGGTTGACCGGCAGGATGGCGAACAGGCCGGTATTCGCAGCATTACGCTGCTGGTCAAAGGGCAACATGCGACGGGAACCATGAATTGCGAGGTTGGCGTACACCGCCTGGTGCGCATCAGCCCGTACGATGCCAACGCGCGTCGCCATACAAGTTTTGCCAGTCTGGATGTGACACCCATTTTCGCCAATGCCGGCGTCGCGATGGAAATTCCCGATGCGGATCTGGAAATTATTGCGTTTGTCCGGGCCAGCGGCCCCGGCGGGCAAAACGTCAATAAGGTCGCCTCGGCTATTCGCATCACCCACAAGCCAACCGGCTTGCAGGTGGTCTGCACCTCCGAACGTTCCCAGGTACAGAATCGCGCCTTGGCACTGGACCTGATCAAGTCCAAATTGCTGAAACTTGAAGAAGCCAAACGTGATGCGGAACTTGCCCGTCTCTACGGCGAAAAGGGTGATATCGCCTTCGGCTCGCAAATTCGCAGCTACGTGCTGGATGATCGTCGGGTAAAAGATCATCGCAACGGTTATGAAGTATTTCAACCGGATCGCGTGCTGGACGGCGATATTCAGGGCTTCATTGACGCACAGCTTCGCTTCAAGGCGCAGCAGGCTAAAGATACCGATAAGGCCAAAACCTGAAACCGGCGGGCGTTTGTCCGCACGGCCGGCCATTGCCGTTATTCGTTTTTCGTCCGAGGCCGCATAATTGATGCGGCCGCCGCGATGCCCAGCACCGTGCCGATCATAGCCAGCGTCCAGGTTGTCGAAACCCGCACCGGACCGTGGTAGCCTGCGTGGCGCAGCAACGGCAGCAGCATCTTTATTCCCAGGCCGAACAGAATAATCGCCAGGGCCGGCTTAAGATAAACAAGCCGTTGCATCAAAGGCACAATCGCAAAATAGATCCATTGCAATGCAATGACGGCAAATAGATTGCTCGACATGACGATTATCGGAACCCGCGTGATCCCGAAAATCGCCGGAATGGAATCCAGCGCGAATAGCACATCAATGAATCCTACCAGCAGCAATACCAGCAGCAGGGGGGTGGCCTTGCGCCGGCCGTTTTCCACGATCAGTATTCTGCGACCGACGTACCGGTCATGAAACGGCATGATCTTCCGCAACCAGCGGGCCGTGCGTCCCTCGTCGCCCTTGTCCTCCGATTTTTCCAGAAGCATGGCGATGGACGCCGCCAGCAGCAGTCCGCCCATCAGATAAAGCATTGCCGGAATCCGCAGGACCACCGCCAGACCGCTGCATATCAGTACCGTTCGCAGCACCAGCGCCAAAAGAATGCCCCAGAACATTACAAAACCCTGCAGCTCCGGCGGGGTGTTGAACCGTCGCAGGAGCACCATATACATCAGTACATTGTCCGCACTCAGCCCCAATTCCAGCAGGTAGCCGGTGGAATAGGTGAGAAATGGCTGCGGCCCAAGATCGGCGTGCCCGCGCGCGGATTTCTGTACCGCCAGCCAGCCCCCGTACAACAGTGCCGCCGCCATGGGTATAAGACACAGCAGGATCGCCCGTCGCCCGGTCATGGAACGGCGGCGCTCAAAGCCCAGCAAAGCATTGGCGACCATTACCGAGCCAAGCAAGATGAGAAAAATAATCCAGGGCATTTTCTATCCTATTGTGAAAGTGCGGCATGGGCCGTCGATTACGGCGATGCTTGTGGAGCCGTTGTCCGCATTCGTGTTGTCGGCCATGCGGATAATAATTTTCGCACAAAGGCAAGATACCGCTTCTGCAGAATCGCCGGATGATGCGATATGCAGTCGCGCAAAAATACCGGACCGGCAATTGAATTCCAGCGGACTGTCTGCAGGGTTATATCCTGCGGGGATAAACCGGCGCCGGAAAGCAGTTTGTTCAGCGTACCCCGCTGTGCGCGGCGCAAAACCGCCAGCAGCCTGTTCCGGTAGCGGCTATGCTTTAAAAACAGCATGAACGACCACACCTCCGCGTAATAGGCCCGCACCACCGCCGCTCGCTGCATGATCACGCTTCCGGCCTGCGTACTCACCAGCGTGTGCAGCGGTATCAACTCGCGCTGGTCATAGGTTGCTCGCAGTGCAGACCACCGGGCTTGGTTTTGCCATGGTGTAAATACCGGTCTGCCGTGCCGCCAGATGAAGGTTTCATTTTGGGTCGCCAGCCCCTCATCCAGCCAGGCCGGCAAATGGTTTTTAAGCGTGCGGTAGCTTAATTGGTGCCAGCATTCGTGTGCCAGAACGGACAGCATTTCATTCACACCCGACCGCCAGATAGCGAACTGCCCGCCCTGCTCATACCCACCCTCTTCAATACGCATATATACGCCGGCCAGGCTGCCTGCCGTGGCTTTTACATGCGCAACCCATTCTCGCCGATTGCGAAAAATATAACCGATAAGCGGTGAATTTATGTGTGCGGCAGGTACCATTCGCTTAAATCGCTTCCACGCGGCTTCCACGACGCGTGCGCACAAAGCCTGCTCAATCGGATTACGAATGGTGGTATAAATGCGATAATGACCAGCAATAATAATCGTACCCGGTTTGTCGGCATCGCGCCATGGGGCTGTCGTCGGCAGGTGCTCCGCCAGCGAAGTCCGGTCCACTTGCGTAAAGCCAGACGGCCAGATGGGTTGCGATTCCATGCGACTGCAACCGGAGATCGCGGCCAATAATAGAAAAATTATCCATTTCGGGTAAATGATCCGATTTTGTATGTTTTTGGCCATCGGGACCATTCTACCGGCATTCATCCATCGTGAAAGTCGGCGCGATCGAGTTTTTTGTTGCGGGTATCAGCAGTTCATTCCGTTCATCGACCGGTGTAACTTTCCTGTTTCTCCGTCGTTTGGCCTCTCATTGCAACCCGTTTGACGTGGTGTCAAATTCGGTGGTTGCGGGGAGCTTTCCCCCGTTCAGGAATGGCACAATACAGGAGAACGCCATGAAAAAGTTATCGTATCTTCCACCGGTTCTGTTGGCCGTTGTTCTAACGATTGGCGTCGGTCTTGCGACACAGCGACCCGCCATTGCACAGACGGCGAATGCCGCGGCTCCCGCAGCCACCGGTACTATCACCGGAAAAGTGGTCGATTCCAGTGGAAATCCCGTTGGCGGCGCCACAGTCCGTCTGATGATGGTTCCCAAGTGGATGGCCGGCGGCCGCAATGGTCGCCGTCATCGCCCGCAACAGCCGCAGCCCGGCCAGACGATCTGGCATCATATGACGTTCGGTGTAACGCGCACTGCAGACGATGGAACCTTTACGGTAAATAATGCGCCGGTCGGCGCTTATCGGGTAATGGCCATGGATCGGGGCGTCGGCTTCGGCCGGTCGCGCCATCCCATTACCGTCAGCGTCGGCCAGGATGCCAGCGTTGGAACTATTACCCTGCATCAGGGCCGTCAAATGAGACGTCGTCCTCCCCACTGAGCCTAAGCGCCAAAGTCCCTACCTCCCTCCTTAACGGCTCAACCGGCCCGGCAGGACAATGCGTGGCCCCGTGGATTTCACAAATCCGCGGGGCCTTTTTTTGCGACGAGTTTTCAAATTTCCGTCACGGCTGTTCATCTGCCATCGCCATTTGCCGCAACCCATTTCCTGCTGATTTTCCGTGAATTTCAAGGAACCATATCACAACCGCCATTCCGGCGGCATCCTGTCTTCAGGCGTAAAAGTCCCAGAATATATCATGCCATCGTCAATTCTTCCGGTGCGCGCCGGACGTTGAAAAATTTCGCGATGAAACGCTCGATTGTGTCAAGGCCGGTTGGCATGCTGCCGATGATGGTGGCTGAGGGAACATCTGAGATGACTAGACAGGTGATCTTATGTTGCGATGTCGATCCCTCGCCGAAGGGACCAAACCTTCCGCTTTTACCCTCATCGAAATGCTGGTCGTCATCAGCATCATCGCTTTGCTGATATCAATTCTTTTGCCGGCACTTGGCATGGCGCGCCAGCTTACCCAGAGTACCCAGTGCCTGAGCAATCTAAGGTCCATCGGGCAGGTGCTCAGTGAGTACGCGGCAAGCTATCAGGACACCATGCCTTTTGGTTATGATCCGGGCGGGAACACCGGCAACGACTGGTATGCATCGTTGTTTAACTACTACGAAAGCGGCCAGCCCGGCACCTGGCCGCCGCCAAGCACTTCCCAGAAAGCGTTTGCCGGCATGTTCATCTGTCCGGCAAGTGTTAATCCCATTGACGATCCGTGGGACATCACCTACGCCGCCAATCCAAACGTATTCAAGTATGATCCGTTTACCACCGGCAGTCCGAATATGAATTCACCGGACTGGTGGCCCGTGCAGAAACTTGCCACCATTCCCCGCCCCGCCCAGATTGTGGCCGTCGGAGATGCCAATCAATATTCGCCGCAGGGAAGCGCCTGGCCGATATTTGACTGGCAGGAAGACGGTTTCGCCGCACCTTATGTCAACAATCCCGACTACCATATCCCGCCGAACGGTTTGACCGGAAATTCCACGGACAATACCGATTTTGGCCCCGGTTTCGTTTTCGGCACCGGCCTGCGATTCCGCCATATGTCATCATCGCCGAATTCCGGCACGGGAAATGTGCTGTATTGCGACGGCCACGCCGCGCCGATTCAGTGCGGCAACCTTCTGATACGCAACATCGTGGCCGGGTATTGAGCACCGGATCGCCGCCGCGGAGCGGCGGGTTTTGGATTCGTGATTCCGCTTAGTCTTCCGTGATCGTCTGCTTCACGACTTCTTCAATTGTCGTCAGGCCTTCATAAATGCCCGCGAGTCCGGATTCCCGCAAGGAGCGCATGCCGCGCTGTCTCGCCGCGTTGCGCAGCAAATTGGTGGACTCGTGCCGCATGATCATTTCACGCATCTGGTCATCCAGAACCATTATTTCACAGATGCCCAGTCGGCCCCGATAGCCCGTGTTGTTGCATTGATTGCAGCCCCGGCCGCGGAAAAATGTCTTGCCTTTGACATGCTCCGGTGTAAGTTCAAGCTCAAACAACTGCTCTTCGGTCGGCTTGTATTCTTCCTTGCATCGTGTGCAGATTCTGCGGCACAAACGCTGTGCCAGCACGCCTTCCAGTGTGGCCGTAATCAGGAACGGCTCAACCCCCAGGTCCAGCAGACGCGCGATGGATGACGGCGCATCATTGGTGTGCAGCGTGCTGAATACCAGGTGACCGGTCAGCGATGCCTGCGTGGCGATTTCCGCCGTTTCCTTGTCGCGAATTTCACCGACGAGAATAATATCCGGGTCCTGGCGCAGGATGGACCGCAGGCACTTGGCGAAAGTCAGTTCATATTCCGGACGGATCTGGACCTGCACAATGCCGTCAATGTCATATTCCACGGGATCTTCCGTGGTAATCAGCTTGTCTTCCACACTGTTGAGTTCATTAAGAGCCGCGTAAAGCGTGGTGGTTTTGCCTGATCCCGTCGGCCCGGTGACCAGCACAATCCCGTTGGGTTTGCTGATCATCTGGCGGAACACCCGCAGATCATCCTCACGCATTCCAAGCTTGTCCAGATCCAATGACACGTTGGACCGGTCCAGCACGCGCAACACGATGCTCTCGCCGAAAATCGTGGGGAGAACCGCCACACGCAGGTCAATGGGCTGGCCTCCCACCACCAGTGGAATACGCCCGTCCTGCGGAAGCCGGCGCTCCGCAATATCCAGGTTGGCCATGACTTTGATACGGCTGGCGATGGCCATGGCGATATATTTCGGCGGCGGCACCATTTCATACAGCACGCCGTCAATGCGATACCGCATTTTATACTCTTCTTCGAACGGCTCGAAATGAATATCCGACGCACGCTCCTTGATCGCCTGCATCAGCACGGTGTTCAGCAGCCTTTTGACAGGGTTGGATTCCGCCAGATCTTTCAACGTTTCCAGGTCGATCGAATCGCCGCGGTTCTCCAGGGCCTTGAGCGTACTGTCCGACCCGACTTCGCTCATCAGGTCCGCCAATGACTCCTGCTTGGTGTCGTAATAGCGGGCCAGGAGTTTGGCCAGTGATTCCGGATCGGCAATACAGGTGACAACCTTATAGCCCATCAACGTCTGCAGGTCATCAACCACCCGGAAATTGTCCGGTGAATCCAGGGCGATGGTAATTGTGTTCGATTTGGCATCGTAGGCGGTAGGCACAACCCGGTACACGGTGGCCATTTGTGCGGGAATCAACTTGATGATTTCCGCCGGGATTTCCCGTGAACTCAAATCCACCACTTCAAAGCCGCGCTGCGCCGCCAGCGCGAAGTTCAGGTCGCGCGTTGTGATCAGTCCCAGCTCGACCAGCACCTGGCCGATCGGAGTATTGATTCGCTTCGCCTTCTGCTGTTGCTGAATCGCCAGTGCCTGATGCACCTGCTCGCGGGTAAGCTTGCCCATTTTGATCAGCACGCGGCCCAGCGGGCGGTCTTTCAATTGATCCACCGGAGGCATTTTGAACGGGCCGCTGCCGGCTCCCGTCGCTCCCGGCTTTGCCGGCGGCTTCGCTGTTGCACTCGCGGAATTCTCTGTCGGTACATCGGCCATGGTATCTCCTGGGGGTCCGGTCGTTCGATTCTATTGGTCGACTGAAAACCCGTGCTCCTGTTCGTAATCCGGCGGCATAAGCGTCGCCGATATGTCTTTAATGCGGCATGCCGGTCATCCAGCTCGACCAACGACCTTCCGCCTTTATTTTCCACCTCTGGCAGGCGCGGCAGGCTCCGCTTCCGTGTCCGGACGGTTCATTTTCGCGCCCATCCGCTCCGCCAGATCCGCCGGCTGCCGGGCTTTGTCGATTGCGTCCTCCGCCGTGATCCGGCCGGATTTGTAAATATCCAGCAGGTGATCATCCAGCAACTGCATCCCGAATTTTTTACCCGTCTGAATAGCCGAGTCAATGCGGAATGTCTTGTTCTCGCGAATTAGGTTGGCGATCGCCGGCGTGATCACGAGAAATTCATAAGCCGCCACCACGCCCGGTGTATCGCAGCGCGGCAACAGCGCCTGACTCAGCACTGCCAGCAGTGTGGTGGACAACTGTACCCGGATCTGCTCCTGCTGCGTGACGGGGAAGGCGTCAATCACACGGTTGATGGTGCTCGCCGCACCGGATGTATGCAGCGTACCAAACACAAGGTGCCCGGTTTCCGCTGATGTGATTGCCGAACTGATCGTTTCCAGGTCGCGCATTTCGCCGACGAGAATCACATCCGGGTCCTGACGCAGCACACGGCGGAGCGATTCGGAGAATGTCGTCACATCACTGCCATGACCCACTTCACGCTGCGTGATCATGCTTTTTTTATGTTCATGATAATATTCCACCGGGTCTTCAACCGTCTGGATATGCCGGTCAAAATTCTCGTTAATGTAATTGATCATCGCCGCCAGAGTGGTTGTTTTGCCGGAACCGGTCGGCCCGGTCACCAGGAAAAGACCGCGCGGGCGACGGCACAGTTCTTCGCAAATCGGCGGCAGACCGATATCGCCCAGCGACATCAATTTATACGGAATTTTTCGCAGAACAATGGAAATATTCCCTTTTTGCCGGAATGCAGCCACACGAAAGCGGGCCTTTGCCGATCCATCCGCCGTGGCGAAGGCAAATCCAAAATCGGTACTGCCGGTTTCCTGCAGTTCCTGCTGCCCTCGTTCCGGAGTAATCGCCTTCATCAGAGCCATTGTGTCATCCGGCTCCAGAACCTTGGTCTGCAGGTCGCGCAAGTGACCGTTCAGGCGAAGCACCGGTGGCCTGCCGACATGCAAATGAAGGTCGGAGGCGTTCTTTTTAATCGCTGTTTCAAGGAGCCGATCTATCAGAATGGTTGACATTGTTTAATCACCGTGCAAAAAACTACAGTCTATAGCGCCGCAATACGCGGCACGAAATCGCTAAATATCCGCCATAATGCCTTCCGCCTGGGTAACGCGAGCTACTTCACGCGCGGTTGTTACACCGCTTATCACCTTGATTCTCGCATCATCCAGCAGGGTTTTCATACCCGCGGCGCGTGCTGTTTTGCGAATCTGCGTCGAGCTGGCGCGGTTAAAAGCCATTTCGCGGATTTCTGTTGTCATCATCATCATTTCAAATATACCCAGGCGACCGCGGAATCCGCTGTTATTGCATGTCGGGCATCCGCCGGGCTTGTACAGCGTTTTGCCGGCCAGTTCCTGATCCGTAAAGCCCAGCAATTGCAGCAGCCGGCGATCCGGTTCCGGATCCGCCTGTTTGCACTGGTCACACAGCGTGCGAATCAGCCGTTGCGCCAGCACCGCCTGAATGGAAGATGCCACGAGAAACGGCTTTATTCCCATATCAATAAGCCGGGTAATGGCCGACGGAGCATCATTGGTATGCAGCGTGCTGAACACAAGGTGACCGGTCAGGGCGGCCTGAACGGCGACCTCCGCAACCTCGCGATCGCGAATTTCGCCCACCAGAATGATATTCGGCGCCTGGCGCAGCATGGATCGCAGAATTTTCGCAAATGAGAGTCCGATGTTCTCCCGAACCTGGCACTGGTTGATCCCCGCAAAATTGTATTCCACGGGGTCTTCCGCCGTGATGATCTTGCGATCCGCCGTGTTTAATTCGGCCAAGGCGCCGTACAGTGTCGTCGTTTTACCGGACCCTGTCGGCCCAGTTACCAGAAATATGCCGTTCGGACGGGAAATAATCTTTTTAAACCGCTGATAATCTTCTTCCTCAAATCCCATCCTTTGAATGCCGATTTTTACATTGTCCGGCCGCAGGATACGCAGCACCACGGATTCCCCGTGATAGGCCGGCAGCGAGCTTACGCGAAAATCGATGTTCGCCCCGTCGATCGCCATCTTAATACGCCCGTCCTGCGGGAGTCGGCGCTCCGCGATGTCCATGCCGGACATGATCTTCAATCGGGCAATAACCGAATTCTGCATTTTCTTGTTCAGGTTGTCACGTTCGGCGCACACGCCGTCCACACGGTAGCGCACACGCACGCGATCCTTCATCGGCTCAATGTGAATATCACTGGCGCGGGACTTGCACGCTTCGGTGACAATCGCCGTCACCAGGCGGATAATCGGCGCCTCATCCCCCTCCTTGGACTTCTGCATGGCCATATCGATACTTTGTCCGCGGTCCAGACTCATCTGGCGGACCAGGTCATCAATGGATTTTTGCTCGGCGGCAAACATCCGGTCGATATGCCGTTTAATTTCACTTTTCACCGCCAGGCATGTTTCCAGCGGCTTATTCAACCGAAAGCGAAGGGCTTCCAGCGTTTCAAGATCGTTGGGATCGGCAATCACAATGCGCAACTTGCCGTTTTCCTCGCCCAGCGGCAGGACCTGATGACGTTTGATGACGTCCGCGGGCAATAAACGAAAGTCGCTGGCTTGAAGAAAATTCTTATTCAGGTCAATGTATTCCATGTCATATTGAATGGCCATGGCTTTGGTTACATCTTCCTCGGAGACCATATTTGTCTCCACCAGAACCTGCTCCACCTGCCGGTTGAGTTTGCGCGATTCGGTCTGCGCCTTTTCCGCGTTGGCCGGTTTAAGCGCCCCCATTTCAACAAGAATGTCTGTTATTTCCTTGCGTTTACGCGCCATGAAACACACCCATACTTTCCCAGAGCACCGCCCTGTACCAACAAGCGCCTCAGACTGCGCCAAGTCCGCCGATTTTTACGGCCGCAAACCGGTTCCCCGCGATCTTCTCCCTTTTTGGTCCTCCATGTCCTTGTTGATCCGGCATAGGCAAGGGGCCCGGCCGCTATCATCCATTGCGCACGAGCGGGTGGTCCGCGGTCCGCTGCACCCATTCGTCATTCGCCAAAACCAGTCGCCCGCAATTATGTTTTCTCCGAAGCCTCCGGGAAAGCCGGCGGTCGATTTCGAGCAACGCATATTAAGCGCAGACGTGCAAAATGGTCAAGCTATCGCCTTTTACACTCCGGCGTCCGCGGCGGCCGCATACCGCTGTCCCAACCGCATTAAACAACGCACCTCCCAGGCCAACTGGCTATACCAACCGGCCTTGCCCCGGAATTCTGGAATCGGCTTTCCAGTCGCCTTGCCGTCACCATAAAAAAGCCGGAGCGTCCGCTCCGGCTTGACTAATCCATTCTCCAAAAGCCCTTGTCAACATAGCTGATTGAGAGCTATTCGTCCCGGCCGCTGCCATCGACGCAATTGGCGGTCATTCACGGGCGGTTCATGACCACCGGGGAACTACACGCTGAAGGATGATCCGCATCCGCATGAATGGGAGGCATTGGGGTTTTTAAATACAAAGCCGCGACCCATTACTTCATCCTTGAAATCAATTTCCGTGCCGTTCAGGTACAGGTAACTCTTGCGGTCGGCAAGGACCTTAATGCCGTGCGATTCCATGACTTCATCGGTCTCGCCCGATTCTTCGGTAAGGTCCAGCACATAGCTGAATCCGGAACATCCGCCGCCCTTAACGCCCACGCGCAGCGCCGCTGCTTCGGACAATCCCTGGTCCTTGATGATGGACTTGATTTCCTTTGCCGCGGATTCACTTAATACGATCGCCATACGGTTAGTCTCCAAAACAGGCAGGATTCCAAGCAAGCCCGCCACAAAGCATTATATCTTCCGGCAATTGGAAAGTGAAGCAGAAAACAGGCTGGTTTTGGGACACTCACGCCGGGTTTTTCATTCTTCCGCCGGGCAAAACCGCGGCCGGCGGGGCCGGGCTTTCCGGCGGCCTGTTATCCCGGCAGCGATTGCAGGAATTCCACCAGCAGGCGGACCCCAAAACCGCTGGCATTATCCGCGGAAAGATAGCGATGTTCCTTCCGCGGATGCGCCAAGCCGGCGATGTCCAGATGCGCCCACGGAATCTCACCGGGAACAAACTCATTGAGGAACATGCCGCCCTGAATCGGGTGCGCCTCGCGCCCGCCGCTGTTGGTAAAATCGGCATGCGGGCTTTCCAGCAATTTGGCGTAACGCGGATGCAGCGGTAATCGCCACAGCCATTCGCCGGTCTGTTGGCCGGCGATTACCAAAGCCGCGGCGATTTCATCCTGGTTGCTCATCAAGCCGGCATATACGGACCCCAGGGCGGTTACCACGCCGCCGGTCAGCGTGGCCATGTCCACAACCGCCCGCGGCCGATATTTTTCACATGCATACGCCAGGGCATCCGCCAGTATCATCCGTCCTTCCGCATCCGTATTCGTGACATCCACTGTTTTTCCATTATACATACGTATGATGTCACCGGGGCGGTAGGCGGCGGCATCCACGGAATTTTCAGCCGTGGGAATAATACCGATCACCCGCTGATTCAGTCCGATGCAGGAAATCGCCCGCATAATGCCCATCACGGCCATGCCGCCGCATTTATCGTATTTCATCGCTCCCATGTCCGCGGCCGGCTTGATGGAGATGCCGCCGGTATCGAAGGTAACCGCCTTGCCCACCACCACAATGGGATCCTGCCGTTTGCCGCTTGAAGATGGATTGTATTCAAGCAGGATCATGGCCGGCGGGGTCCGGCTGCCCATGCCCACCGCAAGCAATCCACCCATTCCCAGCCGGGCCGCCTGGGCCGCATTAATGATGGTGCATTTAAGGCTGAATTGCCGCGCCAGCTTCCGGGCCTCATCGCACAACGTCGCCGGGTTGACGGTATTTGCCGGATGGCACGCCAGGTGCCGGGCATAATTGGCGGCCGTGGCAATCTGCAACTGCGTGGTCAGGGCAATCTCATTTTCCGGGCCGGGTGATACATGCGCAAGCTGAACTTTGATTACGCGATCGGCGGAGGCCGCGCCGTTGTCAGGCCCCGTCGTTTTGCCGGACTTATAAACCTTGAAGGAAAAACCGCCCAGCACCAGACCCTCCGCAAATCGCGGAGCCAGTGATTCCCATGTCGGAGTCGCATCATGGTTAATCAGGCAGCCGGGGTGCACAATAACCGACTGCAACTTTAACTCCCGGGCTGCTTTTACGCTCGCTGCGCCCGCCCATCGAATCAGATCAGCGGCATCTTGTGGAAATTCCGCCCGTTTTCCCAGACCCAGCAGAATAATCCGCCGCAGGCCGATTGCGCCGCCGATAACCTGGGCGGTTCCGGCTTTGCCTTTCACATCACCGCTTTTCATGGCCGCGGAAACGGAGGTCCGTATTTCCGCCGACAAACCGGCCAGTTCCCCGATGGAGTCCACTGAATCGGAGAACACGAACAGGGCCACGGCATCCGCTTTGGACGCGGGAGCCGCGGACAACTCGAATTCGGCAACCGGCGGGACGCGGCCGATGGCGGGCGATGCGGGGTGACGGGTTACAGGCATTGCAGTCCTTTCAGCGGCGGAAGGCCGCGGCGGATAACATAATCAAACGGATGTCAGACCGGCCGATCCGGCGGCGTATCATATCCTGCCAGCCGCCGGCTGAAATCGGTCCAATTTCGCCGGTGTTGCGCCGTCCAGAACACTTCCGCCGCCGCGCATAACCGCGGAAAAGTCCGCTGCCATACAACGGATAAATTCGGTACATGTTCCGTCCAGAGGTTGGCCTGGCATCCCCATAGCAGCGGGCGAAGTTTGGGCGTAAAGCCCGCGAGGCGCGGATCAAACGCATATACTTTTTCCGTGGGAGTGGATGTCGGCAGCCAGTCAAAATACAGGTGCCCCTGCGGACATGAAATAACCGGATGGCCGGCGGCAGCCATGGCCGGCGCAACGGTCGGCGACTTTCCCCGCCACGCCATGGCGATCATCCCTTCGGGGGAAAACTCGGGATTGTCATGCCAGCATACCATGGAACGGCCCAGTTTCCGCACGATATCGGCCACGCGTTGTTCAAAATAACCCTGCAATGCCGGCATGGAATGCAGATTTTGCGCTTTCATCACCGCCAGGCAGGATGGGCAATTTTGCCAGTTGTTATATGCGACCTCATCGCCTCCGGTATGCAGATATGGACCGGGGAACAGCCGGGCGGTTTCCTCCAGTACATTGGACAAAAAGGTGAAAACTTTTGGATTGCCCACACAGTATGCCACACGCGTTTTCCAGATGCTGCCATTGGGAATCGCCACGGGCTTTCCGGTGCAGCCCAACTCCGGATATGCATGCAGGGCCGCACTGCAGTGACCGGGCGATTCAATTTCCGGAATCACCGTGATGTGCCGGATTCTGGCGAATTCCAGCACCCGCCGGACATCCCCCGGTGTATAAAAACCCCCGTATTGCCCGGCCGCATTGTAATGCGTGGACTGGTCCTTTTTAAATCCAAAACCGATCGACTGCCGCCATGCGCTCAGTTCGGTAAGCTTCGGATATTTGTCAATCGCCAGTCGCCATCCCTGATCGTCGGTCAGGTGCCAGTGGAACCTGTTGAGTTTAAGCCCGGCCATGGCATCCAGAACCGCCATAACCTCATCGGCATCAAAGAAATGCCGACTCACATCCAGCATGAAACCGCGCCATTCAAAACGCGGAAAATCATGAATCTCAACCGCCGGAAGCAGCCATGCCGCATCCGCACCCGGCGGTTCGGGCTTGCGGATTAGCTGCAGCAGCGTAACCAAACCGTTAAAAAGACCATGCGGATGCGCGGCCAGAACCCGCGCCGCGCCGTTGGAGGTGTGCGTGGTCAGCCGGTAGGCCTCATTTTGCTGCCAGACCGGGCCGGTCAGCAGCGGCTCAGACCCCAGTTGCAACTCAAAATCGGCATGCCCGCCGCCATCCACCGGGTTCAGATGAATGCCGAACTGTCCGTGAAATTTTTGCCGGGCCAGATGAATCAGATCTTTTTTATGATCAGCCGGACCGGTGATGCGCAGCGTCATGGCGCCGGACAGCTTGAACGGCTTTGTTCCCGTCTCTTTTATCGCCATGGGCAGTGGAATTAAACCGCGATATGCCGTCGGCATTTCCACTGTTGAGGCCTGCTGCGCCCGGATTCGCCCGGGATGCCGCAGCAGCAGCGCCGCTGCCGCCATGCCGCTCGCCTGGAGTATTCGTCGCCTGGATTGCGGGTGGTTGTCTGCATGCATCGTCGCTTCACTCCATCAATCAAGCCGGGGGAATCAGGGTTTGGTCCAAACCGCCGGCGGTTCAACAGCGTCGGCCGGCCGCGCGCCGGCATCTTTACGCGCGGTGCCGGTCAGGCGGCTGATGATTTTTACCCGCATGTCCCGGTCGCATACGATCTGGCAACTCAAGCGAATGTCCGGAGCATCCGCCAGACCCTTGATCATCCGGATTTCCTTTTCCGCCGCCGTCATTTCATCCGGCGCGCCGGAAACAAATTGCACCCGGCAGGTTGTGCATTTTGCAAAACCGCCGCAGGCATGCAACTGGTCCACTCCGGCTTCATCAACCAGTGCATTGACCAGGCGCTTGCCCGCCGGCACTTCAAAAGTTCCAAACCCATCAACAATCAGCTTTGGCATGAAACGCTCCGTAGACTAACTAATAACCGGCAGTGAGTATGCGGCCCAATCAGTCATGATGCAAGGGCTATGCGGTTCGTCAAGACGGGGAATTCGGCTACAATTGCGGCTGATGCACACTTTGGAGGCTATCGGTTAATGTCAAATGCTACCTCGCCTGCACGAATCTGGCTCGTTCGCCACGGCCAGACAGACTGGAACGCCCAGCGGCGGATTCAAGGTCATACCCCCACGGATTTAAATGCCGCCGGCCGAGCCGAAGCGGCCATGCTGGCCGGCTGGTTTGCGACGCGTCAATTTGCCTCCGTCTGGTCAAGCGATCTGCCGCGGGCGGCACAAACCGCCGCCGTCATTGCCGCCGCGATTCGTTTGCCGGTGCATACCTCGCCATTGCTTCGGGAACGCGAACTTGGGCAGTTTGAAGGAAAAACCTGGGATCAAGTGCGGCAAATGCGCAGCGAACTGACCGGTTCGCCCCTGCAGAACGGCGACCTGGCGGACTGGACGGGCATTCCGGGCGTGGAAACCGATCAGCAGTTGTGGCGCCGCGTCAGCGGGCTGCTGCACCAGGTTGCCGCGGAAAACAGCGGTGATGTTCTGGTTGTTAGCCATGGCGGCGTCATCAAACACACCATTTGTCATGTGCTTGGGCTGCCTTCCGGTTCGCCGCGCCGCTTTCCGCTTTCCAATGGCATAACCGCGGTGCTTACCCTGCGGCAGGATGGATTTTATCTTCAAAGCCTCCTTGATATAGGACTATTGGCCGGCGCGCCGCAATCCGCGGATACGGCGATGGCTCCCTCCGCATGATCCGGCAATGCGGGCAAAATGATTCGTTGGAAAATGTGACTTGGCTGGATACGCAAGCGATGGTATTATGATAGCCCAAAACCCGTTAAATATGCGGAAAAACGGCATATTAACCGGTTCGCTTCGGTTTTGCGGCATGCCGCCGTAGCTCAGTTGGTAGAGCGATGCTTTCGTAAAGCATAGGTCAAGGGTTCGAGTCCCCTCGGCGGCTTTTTCTGGAGTTCATCATCGGCCGGCGGTCGTCGCGGTGCATCTTCCGGCGCCGGTTATTTGCGGATATGTCCGTTGCCGGTAACCACAAATTTATAGGTGCATAAATCCGCGGCGCCCATTGGGCCGCGGGCATGAAGTTTATCCGTGCTGATGCCGATTTCCGCACCCAGACCATATTCATAGCCGTCCGCCCAGCGGGTGGACGCATTGACCATTACACTTGCGGAATCCACCCGCGCCGTAAAGTTGCGGGCGTTTTCCAGATTCTCCGTAATAATCGCATCGGTATGCTGTGACCCGTACCGGTTGATATGCTGAATCGCGGCATCCAGCGAATCCACCTGCCGAATGGCCACAATCATATCAAGAAATTCCGTGCCCCAGTCGGAATCCGCGGCGGGCACGCCGCCGGGCAAATACCGGAGCGATGCGGCATCCGCACGCATCTGCACTCCCGCTTCCCGATACCGCTTGCCCAAAGCAGGCAGTACTTTTTCCGCGATCGCCGCATGCACGAGAATACATTCGGCGGTATTGCACACGCCGCAACCGTCCACTTTTGCACTCAATGCCACTTTCACCGCCATATCCGTATCGGCGTATTGGTCCAGATAAATATGACACACGCCCCTGTAGTGCTTGATCACCGGAATCGTCGCCTGCTCCACAACGGCGCGAATCAGCGATTCTCCGCCGCGCGGAATCACCAGGTCCACCAGTCCTTCCGCGGTTACCAGGGCGCCCACCGCCGTTCGATCCGTCGTTTCAATCAACTGCACCGCGTCCGGATTTATGCCCGCGCTGTCCAGCGATTGCCGGACCACGGCAGCAATCGCCATGTTGCTGCGCATGGATTCCTTGCCGCCGCGCAGTATGCATGCGTTGGCACTTTTAAGGCAGAGAGCGGCCGCGTCACTTGTCACGTTGGGCCGGCTTTCATAGACAATGCCGATCACGCCGATGGGCACGCGGCGCTTTTCAATCCGCAGGCCGTTGGGCCGGTCATATGCCTCCAGCGCCTGACCCACCGGATCCACCTGCGCCGCAATTTCGCGGATGCTCCGCGCCATGACGTCGATTTTTTTCTCCGTCAGCTCCAGTCGGCCGATCATGGCCGATGCCAAACCATCCTTCCGGGCGATGCTTACATCTTCCTCATTGGCCGCAAGAATAAGCGGGCGCTGCGCCAGCAGGCCTTCCGCCATTGCCAGAAGTGCGTTGTTGCGGATGCCGCCGTTAAGTGTGACAAGCTGTGCCGCGGCCGCCCGGGCCTTTTTTCCCATGCAGGAGATACGGTCAATCATATCCTGATCGCAAGTTGCCATGAACTCTCCAATTGCCGGGCCGATGGGGCCTCAGGCGGCTACCTCATGCAGGGCGGCGGTCAGCTTATCAATGTCCGCGAGGGTATTAAAATGACCGGGACTCATGCGCACCGCGCCATCCGGAAACGTGCCGATTATTTTGTGCGCATAGGGTGCACAATGCAATCCCGGCCGCACGGCGATGGAAAATGTTTCATCCAGAATGCCGCCAAGTTCCTGCGGCGAATAACCCGCCACATTAAAACTTACCGTTCCCACGCGGCCGGCCGCGGCATCGGCTCCGCGCGGCCCATAAACCGTGAGCGACGCAATATCCGCCACACCGTCGATAAAGTGCTGCACCAGCTTGCGCTCGTGAGCCAGCGTGACGGCGGGATCGTGGGCGATTACATATTGAATGGCCGCGCCAAGGCCGGCCACACCAACCGTGTTGGGAGTACCGCCTTCAAGCAGATACGGCATTAAACGCGGCTGAACGGGCGTGGCGGAGTCCCCACCGGTGCCGCCCTCGCGAAATGCGTTGAATGATTCAACGGCCACGGTTTTATTGACGTATAACCCGCCGGTGCCCGTCGGTCCGAGCAGTGATTTATGTCCCGGAAACGCCAGCAGATCAATATGATCCCGATCCATATGAATCGGAACAACGCCGATCGTTTGCGCGGCATCCAGCAAAAAAAGAATTTTGTGCTCGTGGGCTATTTTTCCCACCGCCGCGGCCGGTTGAATCGTACCCATGACATTGCCCGCATGGGACAGCGCAATCAGCCGGGTCCGCGGGGTGATCGCCCGGCGGATTTCATCCGGATCAATCAGGCCGGTCTGCGGTGAAAACGCCACGCGCGTCAAGGTGATAAAACCACTGTCCGACATGCTTTGCAGGGGCCGGCTTACGCTGTTGTGTTCCAGCATTGACGTGATCACATGGTCGCCGTGCCGCAGAATACCCTTGAACGCGATGTTCAGCGCATCGGTGCAGTTTAAGGCGAAGACCAGCCGGTGCGGGTCCGCACCGCCGACAAAATCCGCAATTTGCTTGCGTACGCGGTCGAGCATTTTTTCCGCGGCGATAGCCATCCGATGGCCGGCGCGGCCGGGATTGGCGGCTTCTTTGGCCAGAAAATCGGCCATTGCCGCGGCCACCTCCGGCGGCTTGGGCCAACTTGTGGCGGCATTATCCAGGTAGTCTACGACGGGGTTGGTCATGATCGCATGTGCCTTATTTATAATGATTGCCGGTGGGGGGTATTCCCCGGCTTTTCGCCCTGACCACAGGCTGCCAATTTCAACGGATTTCAAATCAGTCGAAAATCCGGCCGGTTACATGCCCGCGTGCGGCAGGCCGACGAGTTTCCGCCAAGTCGCAATTTGACCGGTATGATACGCGCGGTGCGTGATTGCCGCACCCATCGCCACGCCTACTGTGGCGAAAAACTCCCTGAGTTGCGGATCCGCGGTGGGCAAGTCCAGGTCCGCGTCCGATTTTGACGCCAAAAACGCCTTGATCTCACCGGATGTTTCGGCAAGGCCGTCCAAATAAAACGCCTTGGATTTATACAATGCACGGTCCGGTTTGGGTGTGGACCCGATGCCGTAGGTTTCCCACCAGTCGGCATTCAATCTGGTTTTTAATTGCCGGCCGAGAATGCCTCCGGCTATCTTTTGTTCCACCGCCAACAGATGCCCCAGTATCCAGGCCGGATGGTTAATCGCGGCCGCCGGTTGCAGTGCCAGCTTGTCCTCCGGGATATCAGCCACAAACGCGGGCAGCATTTTTTCCTGATGCCGCGAAATCAAGAAAGCAAAACTGTCTTTTACCACAGCCATTCTCCTGTGAAAAAATACTCATGAATTCGCACCGTTGAGCACAGACAAACCGATTTCCCCGCGGCCGCGATTTTGCGCATGCGACGGTCAATCAAGCGGTTTATCCCGGCGAACGGCGTCCGGCCGCGGAGCGCATGCCGGGATTCGGCGATAAATATACCGGATACCCGCCGTTCGCCGCCGTGTGGGTTAAGCTGGCGGCAAACCTTGCACGCGCCGCCACGCGGATAACTGCCCGGCGTGATAGCCCTCATGCCATGTGCCATACATGAATACCGTGTGGCCGATCGTGGGGAATCGATCCCGGCGGGCCGGATCCGGATGGGGCTGGGCGAGTTGTTCCGGCTTTACGGCTTTAAGCTTTTCAATAATCTGGCTGCGGATCTGGGCAAGCTGGTCCAGATAAAACTGCTTGGGCTTATACCGCGTTTTGTCCGCCACGGGAACGCTGCCGCCGCCATAAATTTCTTTCCAGTTCGCCTCCAATGCCGGGGCCGTTCCGCCCAGCAGAGACAGGAAATTTGCTTCCACCATCAACAGGTGCCCCAGCACCCAGGCGGGATGATTCATTTTCGGCGCCGGCTGAATCGTCAGCTGGTCGTCCGTCAGGTCCGCCACCAGCTTAAGCGTGGCGTTGCGCGTATGGGTAATGGTGCCGATGAAAGCTTCCAACATCCAGAACTCCTTTTTTTAATTGCCTGGGGCACGATGAAAAACATTTTCCATCCGCCGCCGTCAGCTTCCCACATATTTGGCATATATGGCTTTAGCGACCGCGGCCTCGTTTGTGCCTTTTATAATAGCACGGCCATCCGCAAAAAGCGTAAGCTCGAAATTTTTACGATTATCCGCCGGTCCTTCGGCAATTGTGCATTTAAGCATGAATTTGTTGAATGTCGCCTCGCCGGCGGCGCGAAGCCCCGCGGCAATCTGCGGGAAATCCACCCGGTAACCGGCGGGCTGGGTGATCTGAATGGCATTTCTGCCGCATAAAGATGTGGCGCTGCTGCCGAATTTTCCGGTCAGGTATTCAAAGTTCCGGTGCTTGCACGCCGGACAATCGGCAATTTCACGCGCACGGGACACGTTTAACTGCTGGTAGCGATTGTCCCAGAGATCAAAGCTGAAAAGGCTTTTGCTGACGGCCGCAATGTTGCCGGTCAGCAGCTTCATGGCCTCCATCGCCTGCCAGCTGGCCACCACGTTAACCGTGGGTCCCAGCACGCCGGCGGTATCGCAGGTGGGATTCATGCCCGGCGGCGGCGCGGTTTCAAAAATGCATCGCAGGCAGGGGGTAATGCCCGGCCGAATCACCATTCCCAGACCCATGGCGCTGATGCAGGCGCCGTAAATCCAGGGGATATTGAGCTTAATGGAGACATCGTTGATCAAAAACCGCGTTTCAAAATTGTCCGTTCCATCCAGCAGCAGATCTTTGTCCGCGGCGTACTGCTCAATATTGGTATGATTGACATCCGCAACCACGGCTTCCACCTGCACATCCGAATTAATGGCGGCAAGTTTACGCCGGGCGGCGACGGATTTCGGCAGTTGATCGGCGATATCCTGCTGATCAAACAGCACCTGCCGCTGCAAATTGTTGATTTCAATGAAATCGCGGTCAATGATGGTCAAATGCCCTACGCCGGCCCGGCCAAGCGTGTTGGCCAGCACCGTGCCAAGCGCGCCGCACCCAACCATAAGAACGCGGGCGTTACGCAGTTTCTTCTGACCTTCTATGCCGATGGGTTCCCAGAGCATCTGGCGGTTGTATCGCGCCAAAGCCGGGTCCGCTTTTTCCAGTAATTGTGCCTGATCGGATAATGCCATGGTAACGTCTTCATCCTTCCGCGCTTCGCCCGCGTGATGACCGCCGGGCGGCGACTGTTGATTGGTTTAAAAATATCCGGGCGGCGTGAGCGCCGTGGGATTTACCCTTCCATGACCGATTTTTCAATCGGTTCCACCGTCACACCCTGTTGTTGCAGAAATTTAAGCGCCGCTTCAACCGCCGACGGATCACCTTCAAAAAGCACGGCCATGATGCCGATTTCCGCCGTTACGCTGGCCTGGCGAATATCAAAGCTCACTTCCGGAAATTCCCGCGCCATCCGCCACAATGCAGGCGTTTCCACCATGCGCTTGTCGCCGAAAGTAAGCCACACACGTTTATGCGCTCTGGCCATTTTCAGCCTCCCGCAATCGCCGGAACAATGCTTACATCATCGCCGTCTTTCACCGGAGTTTCCAGATTGGACAAAAAGCGGATATCCTCATCATTCACATAAATATTAATAAAACGGTTGAGTTCGCCGGGCTGCTTGAACAACCGTTTGTCCATGCCGCTGAATTTATCGCACAATTGCCCCAGCAGCGCCGCCACGGTGGCGCCCTGAACTTCCGCCATATCCACGCCGCCGGTCAATTGCCGCATCGGGGTGGGAATTCGAATCTTTATCGCCATTAAAATCTCCGATCAGGTAAAAAATCAACGTATCGACAGGCCGGTTGGCGCTATCAGGCTTTGCCCGCCGTCATCACCGGATTGCCGGCGCCGGCGGCAGCCGGGGTCTGGGAATCGTGGATATAGGCATCAAACGCCTCCAGCCTGGCGGGAATTGACGGCGGCTGGGCCAACTGGTCCACCACCACTTCCACCGTTTTCAGGCCATTTCCCGTGATGCACACACAAATGCTTTCGTCACGCGGAATGCGGCCGCTTTGAATCAGTTTGATGGTCGCCGCCAGCGTTGTTCCGCCGGCCGGCTCCGTCCATATTCCCTCGGTGCGGGCCAGCAGTCGAATGGCATCCACAATTTCCTGATCCGTTGCGTCGGCTCCCCAGCCGCCGCTCTGCTTAACCGCCTGAACCACATAGTACCCATCCGCCGGATTGCCGATGGCAATGCTTTTGGCGATTGTTTTCGGCTTCTGCGGCTTGATAAGATCGCGTCCGGCGTGAATCGCCTCAACCACCGGATTGCAGCCCGCCGCCTGGGCCGAATAAATTTTGGGATGGTTGTCCTCCACCAGTCCCAAGTCAATAAATTCCCGGTAGGCTTTGTATATTTTCGGAAGAATGGTGCCGCCGGCCGTGGGGCATACGGTGTGGCGGGGTAATTTCCAGCCCAATTGT
The DNA here is from genome assembly GCA_021808485.1 of Planctomycetota bacterium. Lineage (GTDB taxonomy): Bacteria > Planctomycetota > Phycisphaerae > WQYP01 > WQYP01 > JAJYPG01. The sequence continues at coordinate 23,076 of JAKBBN010000046.1, forward strand.
TCGGCCACTTCAAAGCCGAATGTTTTGGCGCCTTCCGTGTAAAAGGGCCGCAGATTCACATTTACAATCGCCCATTTGTACTTGTCGGCAATTTCCGAGCAAAGCCGGTTGACATCGTCATAATTGCCCTGAATGCGCACCATGGTGGGGTTAAAAATGAGCGAACCAAGCACCTTGCCAAGTTCCAGATCATGCGGAATCATGACAAAGGCCTTCAGTCCGGCCATGGCCGCATGGGCCGCCACGCTGTTGGCCAGATTGCCGGTGCTGGCGCAGCCGACGGTGTCATACCCGAGTTCGGCCGCCTTGGTAATGGCCACGCTTACGACACGTTCTTTATAGCTCCAGGTGGGATAATTGGCCGAATCATCCTTTACATACAGTTCCTTAACGCCCAGAATTTTTTCCAGATTACGCGCCCGGCGCAACGGCGTGAAGCCCGAATTCAGCCCTGTTCGCGGTTCGCCCTCAATCGGCAGTAAATCCCGGTAGCGCCACAAATTCAGCCCGCCGGATTCAATGCTTTGCCGGGTAACGCGGCCGCGCATTGCCGAATAATCGTATTGCACTTCCAATGGACCAAAGCACACTTCACAAACGTGCACACCCTTTTGCGGATAGTGCTGGCCGCATTCGCGGCACTTGAGGCCTAACACATATGACATTTCAACCTCCGAAACCGGGCCTCTCTTAATATATAGGCCGTCGGATACCAGGATAATGCACACTTCGCAACGGCGAAATTTCCGAAGCGAGGGGCAAACAAACGCAGCCTCTTATCAGGAGCCATCCAGCTTTTAAGCTTTAAGATGCTGATTCCCGATAAGAGGCTGCGGCGGATTTCATAAAAGTTTACTTCGATGGGCGAAGTAAGTGAAAGGAGCGCTGCACCACTTATCTATCCCCAAGTTCGCCAAAAATCGCAATCATGAATTTCGCGCGAGCGGGAGGGAATTAGCACCCGCTTCAACCGGTATAACTACCGGGATTGATGGGTTGCTGTGCCTTCAACGGGCCCGTCCCTCAGGCACTCTTGATAAGAGCCGTATTCAGTTGTCAGAGGCATATTAGAAATCGATGGGCTGTATGTCAAGTTTTACGCGGGGGAAAGATGATGTGATTTGCACGGTGGGGAACAGGGGGCAGGTTTGCCCCACTGCGGCCCAATGATACCAAAACGGCATGGCACAGGAGTTGAATTGGCCTTTCCGTGCCGCACAACTGTGAAGTTCCCGTCTATTACTCCAATTGTTCGCCGCCGGTCAAGGGGTACGGCGCGGTTCGGCGGTAGTCTTGCCGCCGCTATCGGCTGCACGCAGAATCGATACCATCTGCTCTTCACTGACTCGCTTTTTCTTTATATGACTTGTGATCCTTTTCATACCGAAAGTCTATACGTTTCAGTGGCGTTGTTTTAGGGGCGCAGGACCGGCTTATGTCGGAAACGTTCCGACACAAATGCCATTTACCACAATCATTCAGATGGCACAAATTTCGCGGGCGCGAATTTATCTGCGGAATCTACCTGCGATTGCCTTGTGATAGCCCCGAGATTTCCGTTTCCGGCAACAGCGTTTCGGCGCGATCCAGCAGGCGGTCATGATAGCGGCAATAGACCGCAAGATGCCCGAATCGCCGATCAATAAATTGGCGAAGCACGCTCTGGGGGTCATTAAGTTCGGTGGTTAATGACATGCCATCACCCTAAATTGACGGCAGCCAGAGGTCCGCACGTGCCGGCGAAAGCGGCGAGCTGCCTACCCAGCAATTGGGGGTCATTGCACTCCAGAAAGTCCCACCGGCCCATTTCTTGCCATGTATTTACCGCTGAAACCCAGGTGCGGGCAGCCTGATGTTTCGCGCGGTCCATTTCATCGCGATGGCCCTTTATTTCCACGATGACAGTGCTTGAGTCCCTAAGAGCGTGTTTGAGAAGTTTCGTTAACCTGGTTTGAGTCGATGTACCATCAAGTTGATCATGGCCAAATGGATCCAAGTCTCGCTGCTGGCGGTTTGGGCCTCGTAATCCTTGCTCAGTCGGCG
>JAKBBN010000047.1 GCA_021808485.1 Planctomycetota bacterium
AAGAATGGGGTTATAGGTGCGGTTGCGGACGTAATAAAGCTGCGTTTCGGCATCATAGCAATAGCCGCAGAAGACAATTTCGTTGGCACCGTAATCGGATTGCACATCATCATCGGTAAACCACACGCCATCTAGGCCTGGGCCGGTGCATATCAACGTATTTCCATACGCAGCCGCGCTTCGCTCAAATATCAATGAACAATGATCAATGACCAAAGGTCGATTTTGAAACCCGGGGGAAATGGAGGTAGCGAAGCGCCAACTTCGTGTCTTCGTGCCACCGTGCTGAAATTGTTCTTTCAGTGCGACCAAAATAATTGCTCCGCAGGAAACTGATTGAAATCAATTGTATCCGTGTTGCGGTGCGGAATACAAATCGTCCGCCGCCGATCCGCCTTTATCCGTAACAGTTCCCACGAGCCGCGCGATACGCCGCCCGGACCAGCCCTGCTTATGCGATACCTGAATCGCCTGTATTCCGACATTTTCGGTCGATTGACTATTCTGCCGAGATTCTTCAAAAACTTGAAAAAACAGCATCATCGATCAATCCCTTATCTCGCAAAGTGGCTGGTTTTGAAGCGCCCTCGACTGGCTGGTTTTCAGCGCCCGTTGACATCCGTTGCCGTAAACGATTGCGGTAAGCAAGCTCCCATTGGTCAGGTTGCAATAGTCGTATCGTACCACCGGCGTGGTGGATGCCTCCAGTGCACCGGTAAGGGCCTCATATTACTGATCGAAAACATTCGGCAGCGGCTCGATTTTCCAGCTCTGCAAAATGTCATAGCAGCACAGGCAAAGCCGCACATTAATCTTGTGCCTTTGGCAGGTTTCGATGAGTCTCAGGAGCCCGACAGGGGCGGCCGAAATAAAAGCATCGCCCAAAACATCAGCGATGTGCCTGTCACCGCCGCCAGCCTGGTAACCTGTGGGCACTGCGGCGCGGTGATTACCGGGGAGTCGGTAATGAAAAAGAAAACGGGCAAAGAGTATGTCTATTACCGATGCAGCAAGTACACCGCGCCGGGCCATCCACGCATTCGCCTGACGGAACAGGCATTGGACGTGCAGGTTCTGGCTCTGTTTGATCGCATCCGCTTGCCCGATGATCTACGGCACTGGTTCCAGCAAAGCCTGCTGGCCTGGTCCAAACAGCAGCGGAGTGAAACCGAAGATACAGCCAAGGATTTGCAGCGGCAGATCACGCAAGCCAAACAATTCCGTGATCGGCTATTGAATTTGCGGATCATGGAAGAGATTACCACAGATACTTATGCGGCCAAGGATACAGAATTGCGTGATCGTCTGGCGAGTCTGGAATTGCAGTTGCAGGCCCAGGGCCGTGGGCGGGACGAACATGGGGATTTGGCAATCAAAGTGTTTGAACTCTCGCAAAGCCTGAAAGAGAAATGGCTTACAGCGGAAAGCCAGGAAAAGCGCCAGCTACTGGAAATTGTCTGTTTGAACTTGACGTTAAAAGAAGAAAACCTCGATTTTTCAATGCGAAAACCGTTCGATGTGCTCACCAGCGGCCTTATTCCGCCGGATAATCGGGGCGACAGGATTTGAACCTGCGACCCCTTGACCCCCAGTCAAGTGCGCTAGCCTGGCTGCGCTACGCCCCGATAATCTGCATCTCATCAGTCTACCCGATGCATCCCAAACCTGCCAGCCCTGTTAAAATTTACCAAAACGCGGCGGCTCTATCAAAAAAATGCCGGCCCGCACGCCATTTCGCCTGCTATGCGAAAAGCAGTGATTTTAGCACGGTTTGCACGGCCTTGGTGCCGCCTTTACGCCGCCTTTGTGTCGCCTATGTGCCGCCCAGCTACCCGCCCCCGGGCAACCGCCAAGCCGGGGCAATTGGTTTAATTTAATCCATTGGCGGTTTTTCCGTTTGACGCGCTGCCGCCAAAGCCCTAAGCTACTTGGCTCGCCTGAATTCAGGCGTTTGAATTGTAGAATCGACAGGAGAAGTGCCATGCCCAAACCACGTCGCCGCCGCAAAATCGGTAGCAAAAAACGCCACGCCAAATGGAAGGCTCGTCACCACCAGCAGTAATGGTTGTAAATGAGGGAGTGGGGCTTGGCTCCATTTTAATTTTAATGGAACGCCCGGCCGGACAGGCCGGTTGCAATCGGTAGACACAGCGGACCGGACAGGCGTTTTTGCGCCCTGCCCGGCCCGCTGCTTTTGTTGGTGCGCGGCCGCCGGCAATTTCCGCAGCCGCCGGCGCCGAAACTGCCGACGGATGATCGATGATCATTGTTCCAGCGGCGTGGCCTGTCCGATGGTGCGCCGGGTAAGTGTTCGCACCCGGTTTATGGCCGCCAGATAAGCCCTCGCGGAGGCTTCCAGAATATCGGTGCTGAAACCGCGTCCGCGAACTTTGCGGTCCGAATGCGTGATTTCAACGGTCACTTCACCCTGTGCTTCGCGGCCGGCGGTCACGCTGCGAACCTGATAAGAATCAAGGCGGGCGCTGATGCGCGTGATGCGTTGAATGGCGGAGAACATGGCATCCACCGGGCCGTCGCCGGTGGCGGCATCGGTAATTTCCTGCCCGCTGGAATCCACCAGTGTCACCGTGGCGGTGGCCACGCCGCCAGTGCTGGCCATCACCTGCAAATTCCGGATTTGGAACAACGATTCAATGGTTTCCAGCTGCTGTTCGACAAGGGTATCAAGGTCTTCATCATAGATTTCCTTTTTCTTGTCGCAGAGGATCTTAAACTGCTCAAAGGCCTTGTCCAGCTGTGATTCATCAAGCCTGTGGCCGAGTACCTCCAGGCGTTCGCGAAGGGCGTGGCGGCCGCTGTGCTTGCCCAGCACAAGCTTGTTCTGCACCAGCCCGACATCCTCCGGCGACATGATTTCATAGGTGCTGCGTTCCTTGAGCACGCCGTCCTGATGGATGCCGGATTCGTGGGCGAACGCATTTTCACCCACGATGGCCTTGTTCCGCTGCACGTGCAGGCCGGTAAGCGAGCTTACCATGCGCGAGGTGGGCACCAGCCGGCGGGTTGCAATGCCGGTGGTGAAGGGGAAAACGTCCGGCCGGGTATGCATGGCCATGACAATTTCCTCCAGCGCGGCGTTGCCGGCGCGTTCGCCTATGCCGTTGATCGTGCATTCAATCTGCCGGGCGCCGCCCTGCACGGCGGCAAGCGAATTGGCCGCGGCAAGGCCAAGATCATCATGACAGTGGGAACTGAAAATCACATTCCCGGCCCCCGGCACATTGGCGATCAGGTATTCAAACATGGCGCGGTATTCACCCGGCGAGGCGTAACCGACGGTATCCGGGCAGTTGATGGTGGTGGCGCCGGCGCTGATGGCGGCCGCGACAACCTCGCCAAGGAATTCCAGTTCGGTGCGGCTGGCGTCCTCCGGGGAAAATTCGATGTCCTTGACGAAATTGCGCGCCATGCGGATGTTTTCCACCGCAAGGCGGATGATTTCAGCTTTCGCCTTTTTCAATTTGAACTCGCGATGAATTTTGCTGGTGGCAAGAAAGATATGGATGCGGCCGTGCGCCGCATGTTCCACCGCTTCGCCGGCGCGGCGGACATCCCGTTCGGTGCAGCGGGCAAGACCCGCCACGGTTGCCCGCTTAATTTGGGCGGCGATGGTTTTTACGGCATCAAAATCGCCGGGGCTGGTGATGGGGAAGCCGGCTTCAATAATGTCCACACCCAGGGCCTCCAGCGCGTGGGCGATTTCCACTTTTTCCGGAAGATTAAGCGAAGCTCCGGGGGATTGTTCACCATCCCGCAAGGTGGTATCAAAAATCAAAACCCGCGATTTTTCCGCCGAAGCGGCCTGAGGGGGTTGCTGGTTCATAGCGACATTCTCCATTCAACAGAAATTGAGTTCAGTCCGGATAATAAAAAAACCCCGCGGGCATTGCCCGCAGGGTTTTAAACGTTACTGTATATCAGATCCCCGTGAGCAACTATAGAGCCAGACCGGCCAGTCCCAGCAGGGGTAGGTTCATGGAGCGGTTGGTTATGCTGGTCACGCGAATCATGATTTTAATGTAGCGGCTTGCCGCCCGCCTGTCAATGGTTGAAGGAAGGTCAGGCGTGCGTCGCGGGGGGCGGTGTCCCGGCTATGATCCGGGGCGACAATTCTTCCCGGCCTGTTGCCATTTCCGTGGCACGGACAATTCTTTTCTATGGTTGGATTAGCCTTACAGTTCAATATTGCCATACTGCCCAGACCGCCTTTGGACTTCCCCACGTACGCGCGGGCACCGCGGCCGGCTTGTTGGGGGGCAGGCATCTTGCCTGCCTAAATCGTACCGCAGGCATCTTGCCTGCCGGGTCGCGTTCACGTTGCCCCTTTACCTGTCGAACGGGACGTGGCTTCCACATTAAACGCGAAGGCGGCCAAGATGGCCGCCCCCCCAAACCGCCAGATGCCGCCAATGGAATTCAGCTTCCTGACAAAAAAGGATGTGCCGACCGTCGCAAATCCGCCGTTCCCGCTTGCAGACAGGGCGCGCATTCGGTAGATTAATTTAGATTGACATCGGGGACGTCGTTCAATGGGAGGACGGCGCGTTCGCAATGCGCAAATGGGGGTTCGATTCCCCTCGTCTCCATACATCTCATGCAAGCAAGCCAAGGTCGGCTGAAGTCAGGATATTGGCCAAATCCTTTGCAACCCGGCTGGAAAATCCGCGGTAAACCGGCGGATACGGCATCAACGCCCGGTAATATCGGCTTTTTTGCGATCTTTTGCACCCAGGCTGCACCCAAGCTGCGGAATTGTCTTATCCCTGGGGGGGAATGCGTGGAATAATCAGACGGATTCATCGTTTTATTACCGGATGGACGAAGAAACCGGTGGAACAAGCAGTTTTGAGCCTCAGCGGCCTGCACCATAAATTCAGCGGATCACTTTACCGGCATGGCCCGGTCGGCCGGCGGAAGAAATAAAAGTTGCCTGGAAGTTCAGGGGTCTATTCCATGAAGCTGCGCATATCTACGGTAGTTTTAATCGGTTTGCTGTTGGCGCCCGCCGGAACCGCATTGGCGCGGCCCAGGCCGGTGCAAAAGCTTACGCCCGCGGGCCAAAGGCTCATGCGCCAATACGCCGAAATGCTGCACAATCTTCAAGTGCGGATTGTGCGTGCTTTGCCCGCGATTAATGCACGGCGCCGGCGTGATTTCATGGCGGCATTTCGCGCCCAGTCCGCCAGGAAGCCCTACATTAACCGCAACAAGGCGTACATCAAGGCGATCGCGGCTTGCCGGCAGTCCGCCCGGCCCATTCTTACCGCGATCAACTCTTTTATTGCCGGTAAGGAACATGATGCGGAATTGATCAAAGCCTCCGTGCTTGCCGGGGCTACGCCCAAAGGATTGGCGTTTTTTGCCCAGCGATCCCATGCCGATGCGCTGTTGATTGATCATCTGCTGGCGGATCCCGCCCTGATGCGGCAAATGCAGAAGGCGGATGGCCCCCGCGACGGAAATTACGGCCTAACCATGCGGATATACACGGCCATTGAACAAACCGGCCCGCTGGCCCGGAGCGGTATTTTCCAGCGTTTGGCGATGGGAACGGCATTAAATCAAAGGTCACACATCAAATTGCGCGGTGACGCCGCGTATAACCCGGTAACGCGCTATTTGAATTATCAAAAGGCCTCCATGGCGGGGGAATTGAATCCGGCGTTTCCCACATTTACCACGTGGGACTGCCGTTTGATAACCGATGACCCGTTCAGCAACCGGGAAATTACCTGGTTTCGTCAAATGCTGCAAAATTATGAGCCGGATTACATTTTCAGCAGCCATTATCTGAATATCGTGCATACGGAAGTGGGCTATTGCCATCCGCATTGGGGAATTGTTCCGGGAAGCCTGGCTGCCCAGATTATCGCCGGCGGCGGCGAGTGCGGCCCGCGCGCCTGGATCGGCCGGCTTGCGGAGCGTGCCTTCGGCATTCCGACGTGGGGAGTCCGGCAGCGCGGCCATGCCGCATTAAGCCATTGGACGCCGCAGGGCTGGATTACCCGCCTTGGCGCCGGATTTGAATGGAACTGGTGGGATCATCGCCGCGGCCCGGATTTTTACCTGGAATCACAGGCCCGCCGCTACCCCGGGCAATTCATGACGGTGCTGCGTTTGCGGTGGATCGGTGCGGCAACCGGCGAAGCGAAACCCAACGGCATGATTCCGGGCACCGGCGGTTTCTGGTATGCGTTGGCGGACATGCAGGAACAGGCGATTGTCGCCTCCGGCCGTCCGCCGGCATCGCCGACCGCGGCGGAGCTGGCCCGGCGCTTCGGCCCGACAAAGGCACAGATCATTGAAATGCGGCCCGTCTCCCAATCCAGCCTGGAAACAACGATTAATGCCCGGGGCGTCATTCATGTTCCGGCGGTCGCGTGCGGCTTGCAATTCAAGAGCCGGCCCGGGGTTATTTTCTCCAAAAGCTTTCTGGGCGGCATGCAATTGCGCTATTGCCATTTGCGCAGGGGACTGCCGCGGCCCCTGCTGTACAGAATTACGGCCGTGCGGCCGGGCCGATATCTCCTGAGCGGCAAAATTGTAACGGTCAAACCGACGCAGCATCTGATGGTGCAGGTGAACCGCGGGCCAAAACCGGTGGATATGACCGTGCCGTGGACGGACGGGATGTGGCAGCGGACCAGACCGGTCGGCGTTACCTTACGCCGCGGTACGAATGTGATTAAGCTCAGCCCGGGAGCGGGCTTTTTCGCCGTTTCAATTAAATCGTTCACGCTTTCGCCGGTGGGGTCCCGTGCGAAATAGTTGGTAAAACCGCACTGTCCGGTTCCCCGGGAAGTTCGTGCCGCGTTCGGCCGCGGGTGAAAGCGGGCGAAATGCCGCCGCTCCGGCCGGGTTGCCTGATCGGCGGCGGTCACGGTTTTTTGCGGTACACATTCAGCCCGATTTTTTCCTCGCGATCCGGTACGGATACGTTGCCTTCGGTGGAGGCGATAATAATCGTTTTGCCGGAGGCGGATGGTCCGAATTCCCGGCTCAAATCGACTTTTATCGTAAGAATGTCGCCTTCAACTTTTATGTCCACGTTTTTCATTTGCCTACTCCGGTGGAGATGGTTATGCAGGCCCGGTTACTCGCGGGGGCTTAGCAATATGAGCGGCATTATACGTGAAATTTGCCGCGTGCAAGCACGGAACCCGGCGGGGCAATAACGGCGAATTGCACGCGTGCGGTATTTTTCAGGAAAAAGCCGTAAAAGCGGAGAAAAACCAATCGCTTCCGAGTCCAATAAAGCTGATTAAGGCAATGGTTATGGCGGTGCGGGCGGCCATTCGGGCTTATCGGGGCAAATCCGGGCGGGTTGCCGGTTCAGCGGGCAGGGCCGGATCGCTTGAATCGTCTTGCCGGTTGGCGCGACTTCTGCTAGGTTAATTGTCATTCGTGACCGGGGAAAGCGGTATCCCGGTAAAGCAGGAAAAGCAAGCCGGATTCAGTGCTCCGGTCAACTGGTGTAATGACAAGGGCTAGTACATCGTGACACGAAATAATCGCCCTGAAACTCTGGCAACGGGTGTTGCGGGCCGGTCCGGGGAAGTCGGGCAGGTTGCAGGCGGAGAACGGGGACTAAACGGGCAAGCGGACCTTCCGGCGGAGGACTTAAACCGGTTTTGGTCCGCCCCTTCGGAAATGCTGGAATCAACAGTCTTGGAACATCGCATACCGACGGATGAGGAGATCAGCGGAAGTCTGGAATCAGCTGTTAATTGCCTCTTGGGCAAGCATCAGCCGGAGGGGTATTGGGTGGGCGAGCTGCAGGGGGACAGTATTCTGGAATCGGAATATATCATGCTCAAGTTTTTTCTTGAGCAGGAAAATGATCCGAACCTGCCGCTGATAGCCAATTACCTGCGGAGCATTCAGCAGGCGGACGGCGGCTGGAGCATGTTCCCTGGTGGAAACAGCGATTTAAGCGGAACGGTAAAGGGCTATTTTGCCCTGAAGCTGATGGGGGATGATGTCAATGCGCCGCATATGCGGGCGGCGCGTCGCGTGGTGGCCCAGCTCGGCGGCGCGGAACAGTGCAACAGCTTCAGCAAGTTTTATCTCGCCGCACTGGGGCAGATCAGCTATTCGGCCTGTCCGAGTATTCCACCGGAAATTGTGCTGCTGCCGAAGTGGATATATTTCAACCTGTATGCGGTTTCCGCCTGGAGCCGCACCATGATTTTGCCCCTGGCGATCGTCAGTGCGCATCGGCCCGTGCGGAAACTGCCCCCCGAACTGGGAATTGCCGAGCTGTTCAATGATCCGCAGTCCGCGAGCAATCCGGCCTTCCGGCTGCGTGGGTTGCCGCGAAGTTGGCGGGGAATGTTCCTGCTGCTGGACCTTTCACTGAAGCGATATGAAAAGACGGCGGTTACGCCGTTGCGGCCGCTGGCCCTGCGGGAGGCGGAGAAATGGCTTATTGAACATATGGAAGGGTGCGACGGGCTTGGCGCTATTTTCCCGCCGATGGTCTATATTTTGATCGTGCTTAAAACCCTTGGTTATGCGGATGATCATCCGCTGGTCGTCAAGGCTCAAAAAGACCTGCAAGGCCTGTTTATTCAAGAGGAAAACAGCATCCGTATTCAACCCTGCTGGTCGCCGGTGTGGGACACGGGCATTGCGCTAAACGCCTTGGCGGAGGCGGGTATTTCAGAAGATCATCCGGCGGCCCGCGGGACGAATCGCTGGCTGCTGGAAAAAGAATGCCGCACCGGCAGCGACTGGATGAAAAACTGCCCCGGTGTGGAACCGAGCGGCTGGTATTTTGAATTTAACAATCCGCATTATCCGGATGTGGACGATACCGCGATGGTGGTAATGGCGCTGAAGCGGACCGGCGGACCCTCCGCGGCAGGCGCCATTCGCCGCGGGCTTAACTGGCTGTTCGCCATGCAGAATGATGACGGCGGCTGGGCGGCATTTGATCGCACGCGCCAACGTCCGATTCTGGAACATGTCCCCTTTGCGGATCATAATGCGATTCAGGATCCCTCCTGTCCGGATATTGCGGCACGGGTGCTGGAATGCCTGGGGCATAATGGCATTTCCAATACGCACCCGGCGGTGCGTAAAGCCGTCAACTTCCTGAAAGATACACAGGAAAAAGAAGGCTGCTGGTTTGGCCGCTGGGGCGTGAACTATATTTACGGCACCTGGCAGGTTTTAACCGGCTTGCGATCCATCGGTGAACCGATGGATCAGCGTTTCATCCGCCGTGCCGCGGACTGGCTGCGATCCTGTCAGAAGCCGGACGGCAGCTGGGGTGAAAGCTGCCAAACCTATGACAATCCGGAATTAAAGGGGCGCGGTCCGAGCACACCGTCTCAAACCGCGTGGGGTGCGATGGGCCTGATGGCGGTGGGGCACCGGGACCCGGCCGTGGAACGGGCTCTCGCCTGGCTGGTAAGCAACCAGAATCCCGACGGCAACTGGGATGAACCATGGTTTACCGGAACCGGGTTTCCGCGGGTGTTTTATCTGAAATATCATTTATATAGGCTCTATTTTCCGCTGATGGCGCTGGCGCGTTACAGGCGGCTGTGCCGCGCCGAACGCTGAATGGTTCGTTGGGTAACGAAGGAAGGGCCATACAGCCGCGGTTGCCCGCTGCCTTTCAAGGTCGATTTTTTTGCGGCCGGGGTTGCCGCTGCTTGCAAGCGGCCCTAAACTCATTCTAATGAATGTTCCGGCAGAGGCTCCGGGTGCCCACTGCCGCGGAAATCAGGACGCCGGGTGAAGAAATGAGTGTAGAACGCCGCGTAGTGTTATATTCGGGGCGTGTTCAGGGAGTGGGTTTCCGTCAGGTGACGGTGGACTTTGGCCTCCGCTATGCGCTGGGCGGCACAGTAAAGAATCTGCCGGACGGCAAAGTGGAATTGGTTGTGGAGGGGGATGCAACGGAAATAAAATCCCTGCTGGCTGACGTTGCGGATCATTTTCGCGGCTACATCAGTCGGACAGTGGAGCGAATTGAGCCGCCGACGGGCCTGGAGCCGCCGGTGCGTGTGACCTGGTGAAAAGGATTTTTCGGTGAGAAAAGCATCCATCGTGTACCTGATCATCATGGGCGTGCTGCTGATTGGCACGGTGACCATGTACATGGTGTTCAACCATCAGGCGTCCAATGCGGAGCGAACCGCGATGATTGCCGGCGGCGCGAGCACACAAAACGGCAAGGTGGCCCTGCATCATGCCAACAACGTGGCCAATGCCGCCAACACGCTGCGCATGTGGCTGGTGATATTCATGGTAGCTACGGGTAGTGCGGGCATTTTCGGGGTTATGGAATTCCTGGTGCTGCCGCTGATAGGCTTGAGCCGGATGGGGGCCCTGACGCGGGTAACGTATTATGAAGGGCTGCTGCAGCCTTTTACGCTGATCGTGTTCTTTTTGGCGATTGCGGCAATTGTGATTGCGACATTTATTCCGTTTTATACGTTTGGCGATGACACTAAATTGTACCGGGATGTGGCGCTTTCTTTCGCACTGATGTTTGTCCTGGTGCTTATGGTGTTCGCCACCGGCAAGGTGATTGATGAAGAAATCGAAAACCGCACCATGCTGACCCTGATGAGCAAACCAATCGCCCGCTGGCAGGTGATTTTGGGCAAATATCTGGGCGTGGTATGCCTGATATTCGTCACCATGTTTGTGTGCATTTTGATCGGCGGCGGCTGTGCGTGGCTGCGGTATTTTTCCGATCAACGCATCAGTCTGGATGTGGCGGATTTTTCACAACGGCTGCTGATGTACTGGCATAATGACCGGGCCATACTGGCGATGATACCGGCCTTCGTCCTGCAGTTCATGGAGCTTTGCACGCTGGCGGCGGTAAGCACGGCGATTGCCACGCGATTCAGCCTGGCTTTGAACATGACGGTGATTGTGCTGCTGTACATTGTCGCCAACCTTACCCGCTATGTATCGCTGCTGCACATGGGCACACCCTGGCAGGGGCTGGCGGAAGGGGTAAGTTACCTGTTGCCCTATTTGAGCAATTTCGATCTTAATTCCTGCCTGGTTTATCGTAACTTCAGCATGCCGGGGCATTTTGTGGCCAATGAGCCCACCTGGGGCCAAATCTGGAGTTTTGTGGGGTTATCGTGTGTGTACGGCCTGTGCTATATTGGCGCGGCCTTAAGCTTGGCAGTGGCCATGTTCCGCAACCGCGAACTTACGTAGCGGCGGCAGGGTTGTCCGCGTGGTAGCGATGCTTTGCGGATCGTCCTATAAAAGTTCCATCCATGGAAAATTCCGATATCATGGCAGAAAGGTCATTCCAATCCGGCGTTGACGGCCGGGCGTTGTCATTGCTCGAGCGTTTCGGCCATGATGCGGTTTGCTGGCAGATCCTTTCACCTTCCGTTCGCCGCTGGTTTTCCCGCCGTTATAACGGCCTGGTGGGGTATATTGTCCGTGGGGATTACCTGATTTCAGCCGGCGCGCCGGTTGCGCCTCCGGAAGACATTCCGGCCGTTGCCGCCGAATTTCGGGAATTCGCGGTCCGTCAGGGGCGCACCGCCTGTTTTCTTTGTGCGCAACAGGGAAATTTAACGGACCAATGCACCGGATTTTCCAGCCTGTGCATTGGCGCGCAGCCCCTCTGGGATCCGCGCCATTGGGTGCGGCGGCTTGCCTCCCGTCCCGGCCTGCGAAGCCAGATACGCCGGGCCGCGGCCAAGGGAATTCGTGCGGAATTGGTGTCGGTACAGTCCGAAGACATGCTGGCCGCACTGGAACATTGTTTAAACGCGTGGCTTGCCGGCCGATGGTACGGCATGACGTTTCTGGCCCAGCCGCGGATTCTGGAACAGAGATTGCCGGGGCGGCTGGCAGTGGCGGCCGGATTGCCCGGCAGCCGTGAAGTACTGGCCTTTCTGGCGGCTTCGCCGGTCCCGGCGCGGCGCGGATATTACATTGAGCTTATCGCCCGCCGGAAACAGGTTCCCAACGGCACAACGGAAGTGCTGATTGACCGGTTGATGCGGCATTTGGCGGAGCAGGATGCGGCCTACGCCACGCTGGGGCTGGTGGCGCTAAGCCGGCTGTGCCCGGTGGAGTGGTGGAAGAATCCGCGGTGGTTCCGCTGGGGAGGGGCGGCGGCCCTGCGGTTTGGCCAGTCACTGTATCATTTTTCCGGCCTGGAACGCTTCCGCATGCGGCTGAACCCGGAGGCGTGGGAACCGGTGTATGCCATAAGCGCCCAAACGCAGTTTTCACCGCTTGCCGCCGTGGCTATCGTCCAAAGCCTGTTCGGCGTGCCCAACCGCATGGCGGGCTTGTCTGTCCGGAAAGGTTCATGGGGCGGATTCGCGGATTAAAAGCAACAATCGACTGGTGGAAATTTCAGGCCTTTTGGGGGATAATCCGGAATTCGGATTTTCCGAGGATTAAAAAATAAAGGTGACAGGATAACTCATGATTGTAATTCTTAAGCCGGATACAACCGACGCCCTTATCAAGGACATCGTTGCACAAATCGAGGGGTTGGGCCTTCAGGCGCATCTTTCGCGGGGGCAGTTCCGGACGGTTATCGGCGTGGTGGGAGAGGAAGTGAAGGTGGACAAGGAACATCTGTTGTCCATCAACGGCGTGGAACAGGTGCTGCCGATCATGCGGCCGTATAAGCTGGCCAGCCGGGAATTTCACAAAAATGATTCCGTTGTTTCCATACCGTGTCCCGGCGGGGGGGTGGTGAAAGTGGGTGGATCGCATTGCCTGGCCATCGCGGGGCCATGTGCGTGCGAAAGCGAGGAAATGGTTCATGCCATCGCCCGGCAGATACGTGATTCCGGGGCGGCGCTGTTGCGCGGCGGGGCGTACAAGCCTCGAACCAGCCCGTACAGCTTTCAGGGGCATGGTGAGGATGCGTTGAAATGGCTGCGCGATGCCGGTCGCGAAAACGGCATGCCCATTATCACCGAGGTAATGGATACGCGGCATGTGGCCGTGGTGGAGCAGTACACGGATGTCTTTCAGATCGGCGCGCGCAACATGCAGAATTTCAATCTGCTGTTCGAGGTAGGCAAAACGCGCAAACCGGTTCTCTTGAAACGCGGCATGGCGGCCTCAATCCAGGAATGGCTGATGAGCGCCGAATATGTGCTGAGCCAGGGAAACAGGGATGTGATTTTGTGCGAACGCGGCATTAAAACCTTTGAGACATCGCTGCGGTTTACGCTGGATATTTCAGCGGTGCCGGTGGCCAAATCCAACAGTCACCTGCCGGTGATTGTGGATCCGAGCCACGCCAGCGGGCTGCGGGAATTCGTGCCGGCGCTGGCCCGGGCCGGAATCGCATCCGGAGCGGACGGCATCATGGTGGAAGTGCATGATAACCCGGCCAAGGCGATGTGCGACGGCCCGCAGGCACTGCTGCCGGACGCATTCACGGACTTGATGAAATCACTTGCGTCGATTGCCGCCGTGCTGGGCAAAACTTTTTCCAGCCACGCCCCGGCGCCGGTGGCGGCCGCGCAAGGTTAGGCCGGCCCGCCGGGGCCGGATATGGATGGGCGGGAATGCCCGCGGCCCGGCTTTTATTTGACTTATTGCAGAAAGGTTTGGATTAATACAGATGCGCAAATTTTTGATAGCCGGAAACTGGAAAATGAATCTGGGGCGGGAGGAAAGCTTGAAACTGGCTCGTTCGCTGGTGCATACCCTGCCACCGGATACGCACGCGCAGGTGGCGGTAATCCCCACACTGGCGCACCTGGATACGGTTACCGACGCCATCAGCGGATCGCCGATCGCCCTGGGAGCGCAGAACGTTTCCAGTGAAAAGAAGGGGGCGTTTACCGGTGAAGTAAGCGCCGCGATGCTCAAGGAATTCGGGGTTAAGTTTGTGCTGGTGGGGCACAGTGAACGCCGGCATATTCTGGGTGAATCGGATTCCTTTCTGAACAAAAAAGTTCATGCCGTCATCAATGAAGGCCTTGCCGTGATACTTTGTGTGGGAGAACTGCTGGAAGAACGGGAGAAAAACAAGACCAATGATGTTGTGGGCCGGCAGCTGGAACTTGGCCTGGCGGGCGTGACCGCCGCGGCGGTGGAAAAAGGGCTGCTGGTGGTTGCCTATGAGCCGGTGTGGGCCATCGGTACCGGCCGGACGGCCACAAAGGATCAGGCGCAGGAAGTGCATGCCTTCATTCGGCAGCGGCTGGCGGCGCAATTCGGCGCGGCTTCGGCCGCCGGAGTGCGAATTCAGTACGGCGGTTCGGCCAAAAAGTCCAATGCGCAGGAACTGCTGGCCCAACCGGATATTGACGGCCTGCTGGTGGGCGGGGCCAGCCTGCTGGCGGATGAATTTGTCGGAATCGTGCAGGCGGCTGCGGCGGCCAAGCCCGGCTGTTGAAAGCCGGCGGTTCTCATCGCGGAATTAAGGAAACTGTTCATGTTTACAACCTTGTTATCCATCTTATTTGCCATTATCGCGCTGTTGCTGATTTTGATTGTTCTGATTCAGCGCGGACGCGGCGGCGGCCTGGTGGGTGCATTCGGCGCCGGCGGCGGCGGTTCGGCATTTGGCACCAAAACCGGCGATGTGTTTACCACCATCACCGTCATATTTTTCGTGGTCTTCATGGCCATGGCGATCTGGTTGAACTGGCGCGTTCAAGGACATGCCGCACCCGTTGCGGCCACCGCTTCCGCTCCGGCCAAATCCGCGGCCGGCGGTGCGTCGGCCGCGCCAACCACCGCCGCGGCCGTACCGGCGAAAAAAACCGTATCGGGAATGTCCGCCGGCGCGAAGAACGCCGGCCACGCGACCGTGCCGGCCACCAAGCCGTAAAAGTTGCGGTGTGTCAGTCGGCGGCACCAACAATCGGATGACTCATGATTCAAAGCATGACCGGGTATGGCAAGGCGGTATTTGAGCAGGCGGATATTTCCTGCCTGGTGGAGATCCGCTCCGTTAATAACCGGTTTCTAAAAACCACAATTCACCTGCCGGACCATATGCAGGATACCGAGGTGGAGCTGGAGCGGCGCATCCGGGAAAAGCTTTCGCGGGGGTCCGTGGTTGTCAACGTGGCCCTTGCGTCCGCGGAATCCGCGGCGGCGGTGCCGGTGAATATGGCCGTGGCGGATGACTATTTGCGCGCCCTTCTGGAAATGGCGCGGCGGCATTCGGGCCATCCGCAGGCCGGCCTCATCGGCATTAATCTTGCCGAGGTGCTGACGCTGCCGGGGGTGTGCGTCGTGCCGGCGCCCACGCATGATGCATCCATTCGTCAGGCTGAACTGGTTCTACGGCTGTTTGATGACGCCATGAGCCAGATGCTGCAGATGCGCGACCATGAGGGAGCGGCGCTCTGGAAAGACCTGCAGCATCATTTGCAGGACATCCGCGAGGCGCTGGACCAGATTAATGCCCAGACGCCGGCGGTGGCGCGGCAATATCATGACCGACTGCGGGCGCGGGTGCTTCAACTGGTGGGTGATGCAAAACTGAGCCTTTCGGATGCGGATTTGCTTCGCGAGGTGGCGCTGTTTGCCGAGCGTGCGGACATCAGTGAGGAAATTAACCGCCTTGGCGGGCATCTGGATCATTTTGTGCACCATGCGGGAAAGGAAAGCCAAGTTGGGCGCACCCTGGAGTTTATCGCTCAGGAAATGCTGCGTGAAACCAACACTATCGGCAGCAAGTGCGGCGACGGCCAGATCGCCCGGCTGACGGTGCGGATTAAAGCGGCGATTGATCGAATCAAGGAACAAATTCAGAATGTGGAATAATCCGCTTCTGCAAGTGGTGATAGCATGACCAGAAAGAAAAAAAATACCGATCCGGGTTTGCTGTTGTTCGTTTCCGGTCCGTCCGGAGTGGGCAAATCCACGATATGCCGGCAATTGGCTACCGTCTTACCGGCGCAGTTTGCCGTATCGGCAACCACGCGGCAGGGCAAGCCGCAGGATAAGTTCGGCAAAAAATATATTTTCGTAAATGAGAAAAACTTTCAGAAGCGTATTGCCCGCAAAGAGTTTCTTGAGTATGCTAATGTATTCGGGTATTGGTACGGGACGCTGAAGGCTCCCGTGCTCAAGGCTTTGGAAGCCGGGAAAATCGTGCTGCTGGAAATTGATGTGCAGGGCGGTTTGCAGGTGTTTAAGTTATTCCCGCACGCTGTTGGAATATTTATCCTGCCGCCCAATCCGGCTGAATTGATGCGCCGCCTTGAATCCCGCGGGCGTGATGAACCGGACGTGATTGAAAAGCGGATCGCCGAGGCCCGCCGGGAAATTAAAACCGCCAAGGCTTCCGGTGCTTACAGGCTGATGGTTGTAAACGATGCGCTGGTGCCGACGATCCATCTGCTGACCGGCTTTGTGCAGGGATATCAGCAGGGCCGGCTTGATGTGATGCGTCAGGTTGGACGGGGCGGCAAGGCTGGATTCCGGAAAAGATAAGGAGTAGTGAATTCATGATCGAAGCCATTAAAAGCGATGAGATCGTACATAAACTCGGTGGAAGATTTAAACTTTGTGCGCTGGTTCAAAAGCGCTGGGTTGAAATTCTCAACGGCGCCAGGCCGCTGGTGGAACGCCGCGGCCGCAGCGATCTGGAAGTTGTGATTGATGAAGTGCTGCAGGGTAAAGTGAGCATTGATTACGAAAAGACCCCGGCGGTTACCCGGCCGGAAGAGGCGCTTGGCCGGACGGCTTAAGATACCGTTCCCTTCTTTATCCCCGGCTTTGCCTGCCGGCGCCGGACCATGGACACCGCCGTGATGAACGCTGAATCGGAAGTTTCCTCTTCTGGGGCGTCGCTGTTGGTATGCGTATGCGGCGGGATTGCCGCATATAAAGTTTGCCACGTGGTAAGCCGGTTTGCACAGCGGAATATTACCGTTCGCGTGGCCATGACCGCGCATGCCGGGCAGTTTGTGGGTCCCCTGACATTTGAAGCGCTTTCCGGCATGCCGGTGCTTAACAGCCTGTGGCAGATCACGGATGCACAGGATCCGCAGCACATCAATCTGGCCAGGCGTTCAGCATGTATTTTGATTGCCCCGGCCACCGCCAATATGCTGGCCAAAATGGCGCATGGCATTGCCGATGATCTGGTCAGCACGCTCGTGCTCGCTGCGGATCCTGAAAAGATTATCGTCGCCCCGGCCATGAATGACGCCATGTGGACCAATCCGGCGACGCAGGCAAATGTGGAAAAACTCCGCGGCAGCGGCATTGAATTCGTGGGGCCGGAAACGGGATGGCAGGCCTGCCGCACCACCGGCATCGGAAGAATGAGCGAACCGGATGCCATTGTTTCCGTGGTGCAGCGGCGGATTAAACTGTAGACAATTGTGCCGTCAAAACTTTTTGTCACGGATTTTCGCCGCAATCCGCTGCAGCCGTGTTATTCCATTTCCAAGTGCATTTCCCGTTATGGGTAATGAAATTTCAGCCCCATCTTCTTCCACGGTTGCTGGATCATGACGCTTCTTGCACTGGTTGGTCCGGGCAAATCAATAATCACGCGATGATTGGCAACGAATGATTTGATGGCATGGGTGGCGGCCCTTGAGCTTTTGGACGAGGGGTTCAAAATCCACCGATATTGCTGCAACAGCTTCTGCGGGGGCCAATCCCGGAGCAAGACGAGTCTTGATAGCATCAGGCGCTTTGAATAGACCGCTTGCACACCATTGAAATTGCGATTAAAGCCTATATGGCGATAGGCAATTTGGGCTTTACCAGGACGTTGGCGTTGTGAGGCGAATCCGACGACCAGCGGTCTGATAGCGATTATATAGCAGTGCGGGTTTCCATTTGCCATTAGGCGCGATACTGATCGCAAATTGGAAACCCGTTTGTCTTGCGATAAAGAAATCCACCTCATCCATGCCGCCAGGAAATTACCATCGTGACCATTGGGCAAAACTTCCCGTTTGGAATCTACAAATAGGCCCAGGGCATCTCGCGATATCACATGCACCCAGACCAGTCGTGGCCCCGACGGTCCGGCCGCTGCATAGGGCGGCAGATATACCTGGTCTCGATAGCCGCACCCGGCGAGCGCAGCCGACAGAATAAAGACGAGCAGGGCTGGGAAACGTCTGGTCACCGGCGCCGGCGCGGAATGGTGGTCCGGCTTCGGATCAAGGCATACCCTTGACACCCATCCGGAAAGCGATCGCAATTTTGGCCCGCTCATTTGTAACTCCATCTTGCCGCGGGGATGCTGTTCAACTCAAAACCGGCTGAAATCGCCGTTGCAAAATCAGCTTTTGGGGTACGATGGTATCATTTACTTGCAGGCTCATGCCTGCACCGAAAAATCGACTTGAAGTCCGAACGGCCTCAGATGAATACCCGATGGAACCACGGCAATTGTACCGCCGGCCGCTAAGCCCGCATTGATGGTTCGGGCATGGAATTGCCGCAACCGGTAATCACGCCGTTCCACCAACCGATTGGGCCGATGAATCAGGCCGGGCTTCTGCGGCATTCATTCGCACACCTATCACAGCGCAAACCAGGGCCAGCAGCAGCGCACCGGCGAAGCCCGCCCAATAAGCCATTTTCACCACGCGAGAAAAGAACGGTTCGGAGTAGGTGAGTTGAGTGGTCAGGAGAGATGGTTGCGACAGAATGCGGCCGAGGACCAGCACAAGAAGCAGGCACGCAACCAGCAACGACACGGTTCGAATGGAAAGCAGGGCGAACCGCAGCGGTGCGCCGATATCTTGCCTGCGGGCCATGATGAATTTCGCCGTCAGGTAAAGAAGCAGGCCTGAGAGCGCCGCGGAGATAACCACGGAACAATCCAAATAAATGTTCATAAGCCTATAAAACCAATGCCCACCCTCGGGAATGGTAAAATGCAGCAGCGAGCCTAGGGCGGCCGCGTTAAGTACATAAATCAAAATCTTCAGAGCCACCACAATTTTTGCGCCGGTCGGTCGGACAATTTTTTGTCGGCCGCTCCCTTTGGCTCCGCCGACAAGGAAGTGCAGCCCAAATAATATTAAAATATTCAGGGCCACCGCGACGGATAAAAGGCTGACAGCGGCGTCAATCGGCAGGTTGGTACGCCCTGTCGTGAATTGCGAAAACCCGCCGGGTTTAATCGCCTGCAGCATCGCCAGGCCCAGAAAGCCCGCCGCCAGCCGTCCGAATCCGGCCCTGGATCGATCGCGCGTCGGCACAACCGCCTTGGCCATGACGGGAACATCCTGCCCCCCGGCGACCAATCGGGCACGCAGATTCCGGAAATTCAGCAGCACAACCACCAGCAGCACCAGTTCGCAAAACAGTGCGATAAGGGCGAGTCCCGGCAGCAATGACGCATCGGAGCAGATGCACAGCGCCAGGCTCATTCCCCATCCGCAATTGGATGGTTCTGCGATTCCCCTGGCGCGAAAACAATCCGCATAGCTTTCGGCCAGCGGGGGAAAAATAAAATAGTTCCATACGTACGGAAACAGGGGAATCATCAGCAGCCAGACCATGCCGGGCCGCAGCCGGCGGTGTTCCGGCGGCAACGCGATCAGGCAATTCGCGGTGAAGCGGCAGACAAACCATGCGACCAGCGTTCGGGCCGCCAGCAAAAACAGCAGGAAGCCGACAAATCCCAGTAGAAAATGGGGCAGCGCCGCGCCAAACGCGGTTTTGGCCAGGGAGAAAATGCTTCCGCGCGAGGAAATTACAAATGCGCCTGCAAGGTCCATTGCCCAAGGCATAAAAATCTCCAAATCGCTGCGACACCGGAACGGAAACAAGCCGGTTGCTGTAGATTGCCTTCTGCCACTCTGTTCGCGCATTATAGGCGGCCGAAGGGCGAACGCAAGTTTCGGGCCGCCTGCGATGTTGATCGTGCGGGGCGATCGTCGGTGGATGCAAGCCGGCAAGTCTTTGCGCAGGCGTCCGGGGTTTCCGGCGGTGCCGGCGGTGCGGCATCGGGATTGGCGTACGGTGCTGGGACGGGCGAAAGCCCCCTGTAGTTTGTCGAATCCACCGGCATCGGAAGAATGAGCGAACCGGATGCCATTGTTTCCGCATATGCTCCGGCGATGAAAATGCACCAAAGGCCGACCAATCTCACAACCGCCACGGGGCACTCGTTCATGGCGCCTGTGAACCGTGGACTTTTCCATCGCCTTTCCAGCAGAGTCATAAAAATCGATAATATTGGCAGACCCAAGAGCAAAAAGCCGCCTCCACTTATTAAAGGATTCATATGGGCTCCGTATTAATCCGGGATTGATAGGCGATGGGCGGATCGCTAAACGCAGCGCCCTTGACAGTTATACGTTCCAGCCTGGCTGCAAATTTTATCCGAACATTGATCCTCAACGGTGGCGCCGAGTCGCCACTAACCAAAACCAGCCGTCAATACATGACGAAGAAACCGCGCGGCATAAGAGATTCGGGCCGAACCCGGTGAAATAACAGCGCCCGCCCGCGGCCCCCTCTGAGCCTTTTGGAGATTTGAATGTATCCCGCCAACTGTTTTGCTGACTTAAAAAAGTGGCCAAAGGGGTAACTCGCGTTCGGAGTCGCGGTTTTGCGGGCGAAAAGTCTCGCCGCCACCCTGTTTTTCCTAAGGGAGTCAATTCGCACAAAGAAATAAAGGCTGGCCATGCCATCGCGTCGAGCGGAGGCCGCCATGGATTGGAGGAAATGTGCCTGTCTGCGATCAGAACGTATGGCAGACCGGAGGGCGGATTTTATGAACCGCCGACCGCTCTGCGGGAGCAAACCGGGCGAAAATAACTTGCAACTGAGGAACCGATAATTCCCGACTCGCGTCGGCCATGCCTCGACGATTTCAGTTGCGATGTACTGATTCTTGGGGTCGAACGCGACAAGTTTCAACAGGCAGGCACTGCCGGCGAGCGGATAGACCGCCACGGTGAGTCTTTCGCCGTCAACCCGATCATTAGACTCCCACGTTCCCAGAAGCCCTTTTCCCCACCCGCCTCCGGCGACAGGCAACGATTGATTTGAGTAGTAGGGGCTCGCGCAACCCGCCATCCCAAACGACCCCAGGAGCATGGTGAAGGTGATGAGAACTCGGTTCATCCAGGTCATAGTTTGCCTCCACAGAAAAAGCGAGGAACCGGGGATTCCGGTGCGCCCGTCCGGGTACGCCGAGTCAGCGATCCAGATAAAATCCAATCGGCAGTGCTTTCTTCGAACTGCTGCGAACAAATATTAGCAATGGAATCCGGCGCTCCGGCGCTTGCGACTGCGAATGGTCCAATGACGCCAACAAGGAACTTCGCGAGTCGAAGGTTATTGCCGGCAGCCCGTCCAGATGAAGCGCGCCGCTTGCGGCACAAGGGGCGAGCTCAATCGCCCCCGGCGCGATCGTGACAACCCGCAATGCAAAATACACTCGGCCGATACCGGTCGTCCTTATCGAACGGATAATGCTGCGGAAATATGCTTTTTTTGCCCGATTTGAGGCCTGCATTTCTCGCCTGAGATCACCAATGTTGTCCGTGCCGCCGACCAGATTGGGTAGCAGGCATCGACAGGCCAAATACATCCGCCCGCCAACACAACGGAATCGAGCGCGGAATAAGAAGCAGCTTATAAACGGCTTATCCAGACGGAAGGGCACAACCTGAATAAGGTACCTTCGCCGTTTCAGCGGATAGACCACCATCCCGACCTGCCAGCCTCGCTGGCTGCGCATTTGCCATACGCCACCCAATTTCCCTGCCAAGGGCGACATCCCGGGGCTGGTCATTCTGACACACCCGGTACCCAGAAAGACCATTATAACAATGGCCGTGGTACAGAGTGCCCGTGCAAATTGTCTCATAAAATCCCCTATTTCTTCCGTTCATACACCTCGGCGTCTACCTTTGATTGGCCGAATCTGACCCTCATCTGAATAGTGTGGCCCGCGAAGCTGAAGCTCTTGGAAATCGGTTTTGGGTTAAACGATCTGCCCGCATTTTAAGTGATCCGGCCAAGGCGAGCGTCAAGGCGTATTTATGGTCATGCCCATCCAACCCGAGAGATGTCGCTGGTCCCGTGATCTTTGCGGAAGCCGACGCGCCGGTGCGGGGGGCGTCTTTGAAAGTGTAGATGTCCAGCGCGGGGTCCGGCGAGTTTCCCGGTTTGGCGCCGTGTGCAATCCGGGACTCGCCGGTGATTGTTTCATTTATGGCAATTTCAAGCCCGCTTGCAGCCACTTTCCGCACCGGCGAGGATTCGACGTAACCGTAAAGATTTACCCCGCCGGAATACCCAATCGGATTGCGTGTTATCCACCGCCCCAATACCGGCGAATAATAGCGATTCCGCACATAATAATTTTCCGTCTCCGCATCATGCCGATAACCGCAATAGTTGATGCCATTCGCCCCGTAGCTGGATTGCACATCGTCATCGGTGAACCGGATGTCATCCGCACCGCTGCCGTTAAAGTTCTGCGTGCCGCCATAGGCATCGAAATTAAAGCTCGCGGCGATATCACCCGCCTCACCGCCAACCCGGCTGTTTCCAGTGCGTGAACAGGTGATGCCGCACGCGACCAAACGAAATACTCCAACAGAATTTGACTTTGGTACATTGTACCCGCGTGGACCTACCCACCGCAAATTTTGCCGCCTTCGGCTGTATTCGAAAGCGCCGCTTGATGGGCGAGCGGCGCAATCCGGCTGTTGCTGGAGGGCGCCCGCCCACGGACGCTGAGAATAGACCCGCGACCCATGTCGCCAACCTGAACGGGGGCTATTTTCGAGGCTTCAGCAGCAATCGCACAAGCGGCGGGAGGCATACGATCGCGGTAAGGACAACAGCCGCAAAAATAACCGCGATCTTCGGAATCCACCATGGAGGTCGGCCGTCAGCGGGGCAAGCTGTATACCCAAGCAATAGAATGACCGGAACACGTTCGTGCGAATCAGCCTTACCGCCGTGCGTCTATCGACCAAAGTCGAATCTCGCCTGAGGTTGCACCCAGCAGATTTAGCCCGTTCGGCGAGATCGACACCGACCAAAGCTCGCTCAAAATGGCTCCGGATTTCGTAATTACCTGCCCCGTTTTCGTGTTAAATACAATGTAGCGGCCGAAACCGTCGGCGAATGGTTGTCGTACGTCGCCGCTCAACTCTTCGGCAACAACGGCTCTTGAAGTCTTGGATGAGGCCGAAACGCTCACACCAACGGCGCGGATCCACGGATGCTTTCTGCCAACGATCGCCACGTGCTGTGCGAGTCGGTTGGCAAAGTGAAACGCGCGAATCAACTTCCCGGATGTCGTGGAATAAATCCACAACGGGAGCACGGCGCTGTTCCCGCCCCAGCCGGAACAGATTACACGCCTGCCGCCGTCCATCGTCGCAAGGCAAAGGAACCCATTTTGCTTTGCGTCGGGCGTCTTTTCGCGGAAAATCATGCGGCCGGACGGCAACCCCCAGGCGATGAGATGCTCCGCGGTAATAGCCAGTATTCTGTTTCCGGTGGCAAAGCATACGGTGCCTACGCCGTTGGGATCGTTTACATGCGGTACGGTCAGGTTGAATATAAGCCTTCCACTTGAAGTGCGAAGAACCTCAAGCTGGTTTTTACTTGCACGAAATACAATTCGCCGGCCGTGCGGCGACAATGCCATCCTCAAGGCCAGGCCCGGAATCGTGTGCATGTGATGGAGGGGGATTCGGTGGATGCAGCGCCTTCGGCCGACATCCCAAATGCAAATAGCCGGATTGAGCCGCCTTCCCACAACCGTCGTTGCGAATACCTTTCCATCCGATGATAAACATCCCGTTGCGGAATATCGAAACTGTATATCCGGCAACGACCGCGACAGATGCTGACGGACAATGCCTTGAGACCCCATCGGTGAGCCGAAACTCAGGTGAGGCCACCACATTTCATTCGTCGCAATCAGTGTGGGGCCGGTCCAACGGCTCTCAGCGACGGCATTGCGTCCATCCGGAAGATACTGGACAATCGCGCAACCGATCAGGTCATGATCGAATGACCATGATCGCTGCAGACGATTCGCCTGGCGGCTGCCCGCCTTCACGATGATTGGGCTGAAAGCCAGGAAAATGGCAATGGAAAGGAATTGCAAAATCTTGACGCAATATTTCCACGTCGAAATATCCCCATTTGATCCGCATTTACAGAATGCGGCATTTACCTCTTGCGGTGATCCATGGTTTGGCAAGCGGCCGCCCGCGGCGTGAGTGATTGTTCGCTTGGGACGGCAGGCCAATCGTTTGTCAATCGCAACCACTTGAGTTACCTCAAAACAGCGATACCCATTGCGGCACCAACTCCCGAACCGGAATTCCGATGCCTTTCCGCACTGGATCACTTCGCCTCTTACGCATCCGGACCACCGGATTTTCCATGATGATAAAAGGAAGTTGCCTTACAAGTCGTTGAACCACTACGTAAAGCAGTTCCTCCATAACTGACCGGCCCATCACCTTTAGCTGCGGTGTCTCCATTCAACACGTCCGCTTGCAAGGAGCACAAGGGAAAAAAGGACCTGCGCAAGCAGTATCGGCCACCAGATAAGGCTCTTTGTACCGGGGTTCCAGTAAAACCGACGCTCAAATAAAAGGACCACGCCTACCGCGGCGATAGCTGCAATCAATACCCACGCGACCGCAGCGCTCACGGAAAAATGGCGGGCGCCGCAGGCCGGGCGGCGGCCGACGCCTGCCGTGCCGGATCGCACAACGAGCCTTCGTCTGCAACCCGGACAGATATCTTGGGATGACGCAGCGAGCCGCCAGATTTCACCTGCCAAGGCCAGCAGAGCACAAGCGGCGCCTCCCCAAACAAGGAGGGGGGCCGCCAACCATTGGGTCATTGCAAATGGAACTTCCCAGCCGGGTCCCCAGACGAGGGACCCGGAGACTGAGCTCGCCAAAGCCGGGCTGCCTGCCACATCTCTGATCCAATCCGGTTCAGTGCCGCTGAGCAGCAGCGTGGACAGCGCCACCAGGAAAAGGCTGGCCAGGGCGCCGCCTGGGTTTAACCAGCGCATCACCCGATGGTGCTGGGGCGCGGCCTTGATCAGC
>JAKBBN010000048.1 GCA_021808485.1 Planctomycetota bacterium
GGTGCGTACATTGTCAATTATGCGGACGACTTCGTGATCTGCTGCCGCTCCCGCGCCGAAACGGCGATGGCGGAAATGCGGAGCATGATGGGGAAGCTGAAGTTGACGGTGAACGAAACCAAGACGCACCTGCGGCACATACCGGAGGAAACGTTCGACTTTCTGGGTTATACCTTTGGGCGATGCTACTGGCCGGTCAACGGCAGGGCCTATATAGGCAAACAGCCGTCGAAGAAGCGGGTGGCCCGCATCCGAGAGGCCATCCATACGATGACCGACCGACAACACGCCTGGAGGGACCCGGAGGAATTAATTACCGATCTGAACCGCGTGATAATCGGATGGGCGAATTACTTCTGTCTGGGTACGCATGCGAAGGCCTATAAGGCGGTGGATGCCCACGCCGAAAAGCGTCTTCGACAGTGGCTGCGATGCAAATACAAACGTGCAAGCAGAAGTACGAGCCGGTACAACGATGCGTTTCTGCATAAAGAACTGGGCTTGGTAAGTCTGCTGCAAAGCCGTCGTCGCAGTCTCCCGTGTGCGAAAGCATGACACCTTCTCCGAGAGCCGGATGCGTTAACTGCGCCTGTCCGGTTCGATGAGCGGGAAGTGGAAACGGAGCACGGCTGGGACACTGAGGCACCGGCAACCGAAAGGGCCGGCAAACCGCTATGCCCAGTCTAAACCGCCGCGCCACTTTTCGACTCTACATGATTGCGCGGTTGTCCAGTCGGCCGATGATATGGAATTATGGCGATATGTGTAACAATTTCGGCGTCTTACGCCCGCCGGTGGACGAGAAATTCCCGCCCGGCGCGCACCGGAGGCGCGGATGCGGGATTATGCTGTAAAATAGGCTAATTGAAGGAACTCGTGAGCTTTTCGGCGACGCTCAAAAACTGCCTTCGAACAACAGTCGTTTTTGGAAAAGGAAGCTCGCCAACAACAAGACTCGCGACCGACTGGTAAGTCGGAAGCTCCGAACAACCGGGTGGAAAGTTCTTCGTATTTGGCAGCACGAATTAATACCGAGTCGGGAAGATCGGCTGCTTCGTCGTATTCGCATCGCCCTAGATCCCTGCGCTTGCTCAGCCGCGAAATCCAAGGCGAGGCCGACCCTAAAATCCGCCACGTCCGGCCCCCGACTTCATCGCGGGTAACATCAGCCGATTATCCGTCGCTCCCGACGAGCGCCCGAACAGCCGACCCGATATGCCCCGGCAAGGACCGCCACGCGCTCGGCCCATTTTTAAATGACTATACCGGCAATCTCCGGGCTTGGCGGACGCCCATGAAACACCCCTTTATCCCAGTCAACGCGGCCACCATCAATTACCGGCAGAGTTCCCGCGCGGCCCACATCATTGAAAATTGGCCGTGCAGATTGCCCGTCTGTCTGGGACGGCTTAAATAGTACGCCCAGTTATTGGCGTGCTCCGTCAAGATGCACACATCCCTTACGTTATATTTTTTATCCAGATGCCGGCACAGCGCCACCCAGCCATTTTTAACCGCCCGGCGATACTTCTCGCCGTGCAGCCAACCATGATTAACGCCCGTGGCCAGTGCAAAAGTGAACATACCGGTGCAGGAAGATTCTTCCCAAGCCTTTGGATCATTCACCACTTGCCGCCACATCCCATCCCCGGCCTGATATTTCAGCAGTCCGGCCATCATGGCTTTGTAACTTGCCAATATTTTGGCATAACCCGGAATACCCGGGGGCAATCCGGTTACTGCCTCCGTTAGCGCGGAAGCCATCCAACCGTCCCCGCGGCCCCAATAAACATGAGCCTTTATGCCATGAAAAAACAGGCCGTCCGGTTGTTGAAAATCCTTTATAAAAAGCAGCAGTTCGCGCACGGCTCGCCGGGCGTAGCGCTTTTGATGCGTAATTTGCCAGGCGTGAATCTGCACCGCCGCCAGTTTGTATGCCCCATCAAGATAGTAATTCGTTTCCGGACTCAGCCCGCCGGCAATCGGCCTGTTCCATTGAGCATTGGCGAATCGCATGCCCAATTTCAGGTAGGGCCGCCGCCCAGTTTGTTGATAAATTTCCAGCGGCAATACGCCAAACACGCTGTTGTCCACATTCACCGGAGGCGGAATATATTTGCGGCCGCGCCGCGTCAGCACCACGGCATAACGTTTCACCACCGCATGCAGAAGTCGTTTATCGCCGATGCTGCCGGTGAAGCGCGCCGCGGCGTACCCCGCACAGCTTTCCATATAGGAAAAGCCATGGGCCATGGCAAATTTCTTTCGCGCCAGCAGATTGTGCACCAGCTTTATTCCCACTGTTTTAGGCGCGTCACCTTGGGGCCATGGGCCCCAATTGATACCGGTTGTCGCGGCACTGCCGGTCGACACGGTCCAGGAAAGCAGCACAATGAACAAAAAAGGCAAACACAAAGATCTTCGCCAGTTCATGATCGCACCATTTTTGAGAACAATAATTTTGATGAAAACCGCGATGGCATCATTCTGCGGCCATCATGATATTTGACCGTTAATTGGTCGGCAATCGCGCCGCTGCGAATAAAAGCCCGCGGCATCCCAAATGGCGATTCGCTCATCAAAGATCCGAATATTGGTGCCGTCGTTCAGCGTGACAAGGACAGGCTTCTTAACACGAACGGAAAATTGTATCGTCGCATGCATTTAAAGAATCGCACCCGCGCGGCAACCGGCTTTCCGTCATCTATTGCAAGCTATGCAGGATCAGCCCGCAAAACAGATTTTAGTGCGGCGGACCATGAAAAAGGACGCCGCCGTGCCGGCCCGGACCATGGGGCTTAACGTGGGTTAAGTCAATGGTCAGGGTTAATGGATGATCATGACGGATCAGGCTGACTGACACAACGCGGGGGTTGCGCCGGATATTCCGCATGATCAGCGGCAACTTAATGATGGAGATGTGGTTCATTGCCGTGATCAGATCACCCTGTTTGATTCCAGCCTCCCGGGCCGGGGAATGCGGGAATACCTGCAACACAAGAATTGCCGGTCGGTTACCCAGTAAGGGGTTTTGCTTCCGGATCGGAGCGTTTGGTTCCACCAGGGCATATTTTATGCCGAAGCGTTGCGGCCGGATGACGCCGGTGGCGATGAATTCACTGAAAATCGGATTATGCCGTGTCACACGGAAGATTTGCATCCCGGATTGCACGCCGGTAAGCCAGCCCTGCCGTGAAAGCATTAATCTTGTGCGGTACGCGCTGCCGCGATTACCGGGAAAATGACGGTTCCGGTTGCCGCGCAGACGGATTTTCCATTGCAGCGCCCGCGTATTGGGATCCAGGGACAATTGCATGCGATCGCCCCCGCGGCCGGCGTTGGCCAGTGTAATAGACGGCCAATGCACCGCATCGGGCAGGCTCACCACGCTCAAATTCCGGTAGCTGTCAACGCCCAGAATTCGCCCGGTCATGGTCCGGCCGCGGAAATCCACCACCGGCACGGAACCCTTGGTTCCCGGGGTGCCAAGCAGGCCCAGAACCAGAATATGATGTTGCGGTCCGATGACCACGCCCGGCAGGCTGTCGGCGTCGTGCTGGCGCAGCAACATCAGCCGCTGGTTGATAAGTTGCAGGTATTTCCAAGGCGGCGGTTGATCCGGGTGATGCTGTTCAAATAAAAAGTGGCGCATTAAAAAAAGCTGGGCAATCGAATTATGCGACAGACTGGCCAATTGCCGCCGTTGGGCGCCGGTGAGCTTGCCGTGCCCCGCCGCACGGGACGACTCCGGTACAATCGCAACAGTCGGGCGATGGTGCTCCGGCCGATTTGCCGCATGAAAATGATGACTGAGCACCCACTGCCGCTCCCACGTCAAAAACTTCCGTTGAAGGTCCGGCGGCAAAATATGAACGGGGTTCGGATCCAGCTTTACGCGCACCAGCGATCGGCGAAGGTGCGAATACAAGGCCCGGGTTTCCCAGTCAAGTTGCGTGAGAATTTGCGGATCAATCCGCGTCACCGGCATGTTGGGGGGCGGCGGTGGATCCGCACGTAAGGCCCAGCCGGAAAATACCAGACTGGAAACCATGGCCAGCGCGACTCGCCATTTCCACGGCCGGGTAACCCGCATGGAGCAGCATACAGATTCGCCGATCTGACTTGCGCCTGCTGGACATACCGCTGATGGGGTCATAAATCTTTGCGCTTTCCGAAAGAACCGGCGCCGCATTATGCACCGGTCAAAACAGACTTAATCAGAAAATGCCCTGACTGGCCATGGCCATGGTTTCCCTAGCATTGCCGGTCTTCACCGCCTGGCCTTGCTTAGACAGCTGATAGTTCCGATAAAACCGCTGCGCCTGTTCATAGCTGCTAAACGTTTGGGAGACAGTTTCACCGCTCGGCGTCTGAATTTCAACCGCATACCGCACCGGCGCCGCCGGGGTGGAAATCGATCCGCGACCGGCCAGGAAACAGACCGTACCGATCAACAGGCAGGCCGCCACCATTGCAGCCCGTTTGATCCAGCGAAGGGCGGCATAATCGTCGTTCGCATCAATACGTGCCACCGGCGCCAGTTCCATTTCATAACAGTGTTCAATCGCCCGCCGCGCCAATACCGCCGCTTCCGCAGTGGTGGGCGTGTAGCCGGCCAAGGCGTCGCGGCAAAGCTGCTGCTGCCGCAGCAAATTATCAAGTCTGCGATGGCTGTCGGCATCGCCGGCGACAATCGCGTCAATTTCCGCCCGCCGGGCTGGTGTAAGCTCACCATCCACATAGGCTTCCAGAAGTTCATTGGTCAATTCATTCATAAAGCACCTCAACGCGTTGTGCCATTTGGAACCGCATCGCGGTTCTCATTCCTGATTCTATCCACGTCCGGACGCGGTATCCGGCTCAATATTCCTTGCACGTTCGTCTTGCACACATTGCCGCGGCCCTGTTACAGGCACTCGTCGATGGATTAATCCATCCCGCACAAAGGACCATCCGTTTATCGACTTGATACCCTTTAAGTTTCTTCGACCGTATCATCAACGCGATCCTGTAAACCTTGGGCGAGGCGGACTCTGGCCCGGTGCAGCCACGTTTTTACCTGAGCTTCGGTGGCCCCGAGCGTTTCAGCTATCTCGCGATAACCCATCTGCTGCTGTTCGCGCAACGTCAGGGCTTCGCGCCAAGTATCCGGAAGTGATTCAATCAACCTCCGGAGTTTCTGTGTTGTCTCAGCGGCGCTGAACGCTTCCGAAGGGTCGTCCTCCGATCCGAGGCTGTCATAAATAGCCGGATCGGCATCAAGCGATTGACCAACCCTTCGCCGCCGACAACTAATCACGGTACGGGCAACCGCCTTAGCCATCAAGGACCAGCCTCCGTTGGACCAGTCGTAGCTGTCGCGAAGACGAAAAAGCTTGAGCAGAGAATCCTGCACAATATCTTCCGCCTGCTTCGCATCACGCGATTGCGCGCCCATCATGGATCGCGCAAGGGCCACAAGCCGGCCCATGTTGGCATTTACAGCCGATTCAAACGCCTGATTGACGGATGTTGATTCTGGCATCTGACCTTCCGGCTTCACAAACTTACACGCATGAACGCAACCTTTGTTTCAGTTGGCTGTCTGCCCGATAAAATTCGATATTTCCAAGTTTTACCATTCCATACCGGCAAGGTGCCGCCATGATATTCAAGCAGCGTGCAGCCGCTGGGCCCTGAAAAATTGGAATCATCCCGCCGCCGCCTTCGCCGCCTTCACTGTTTAAACGCACAAACAGTCATCGCGTCGCGGAATCAGCCGCTACGGACTACTTTTATATCGCAATTTGTTGAACTTGTCCGCTTGAAATTGGTTGAAAGGCAACATGGTTGCCGGAATGACAGCCTCGTTAATTTGCAAAAGCGATAAACTTATTGCTATCGTACCATTGTGCCGAAGCATTGGCAGGCGGATAATTTGCATTGCCAGTTTGCCGCAATGTATAATCGCGCTGGGTCGGCCCTAATCTTGTGTGTTCAAAGGCTCACCTGGCTCGAATCAGCCGCTCGCCGGAGAGATTTGCGCAAAAATTGATTTATTTAGGCAACGCGAGTTTCAGGCTATTATGACGGTATCGCCAACGACAACCAATAGCTCTTTCATGTCCACGCTGATGCCGTTCATGCAGATATTCTATGTGTCATTTCTGACCACGCTTGCCCTGACCCCCCTGATGCGCAAGCTGGCGCTCAAGCACGGCGTTGTGGATGAACCGGACGGTCGGCGGAAAATCCACACAAAACGGATTGCATATCTGGGTGGTGTGGCGATCTTTATCGGCTGGCTGCTGGGGGTGCTGACCTCAATTACCGTGACGCCGTTTAACGCCAATGCCGCCAGATTTGCCGAAGTGCAGGTTCCACCCGGCATTCTGCTGGGGGCCGGCATCGTCATGATTTGCGGCCTGATTGATGATGTTTACAGCCTGTCGCCGCGCATAAAACTCTTTGGGCAATTGCTGGCCGCAGCCTGTCTTTATTTTTTGAATTTAACCCGCACGGACAATATCGGGGCCCGCATCGACCTGGCCAATATGTTTGTGTATCCAATGGAACGCCATCATCTCATCGGGCTTGTACAGCTTACCGCCCCCAGTGCGTACCTTACCCTGGCCAGCATGTTCAGCGCGCTGTTCTGTGTTTTTATCGTCATGGCGACCAGCAACGCCATGAATCTGCTGGACGGGATGGACGGGCTTTGCGGCGGGGTGGCCGGAATCATGGCGGCCGGCTATCTGATCCTGTCCGTGTATCTTTCTTCCGCCAATCTGACCCAGCCGGGAATCGCCTCATTGAATCCGGCGCGAATTGCCATGAGTCTGGCCCTTCTGGGGGCTGTGCTGGGATTTTTACCCTACAACTTCAGCCCCGCAACCATATTCATGGGTGATACGGGCAGCATGTTCCTGGGATTTGTGTGCGGATCCATGATTGTAATGTTCGGCAACGACGGCATCTTCCGCTGGTTTCTGGCGTCCGTGGTCATTTTCGGCCTGCCGCTGCTTGACACGCTGCTTGCCGTGGTGCGGCGAAAAATTAATCGCAAACCGATTTTTTCACCGGACTCCGGCCACTTTCATCACTTCCTGCTGAAGCGCGGCTTATCCGTGCCGCGCGCAGCACTCGTCAGTTATATTCTTGCGGCCATGTTTGTCAGTTTTGCCTTGGTGATCGTCATTATTCCCACTACGCTGGCCTTGGGAATTTACATGGTTCTTTTCGGGTGGCTCGTCGTCGCGGCATTTAAAATGGGCATGATCAGCCAGCAGGGCCGCGTACCGCTTCAAGCGGCATCCACCGCATTTGTCATTTCCGGTCAGCCGGCGGACATAGCCGCTGCTCCGGCCAATCCGGCGAGGGTCGCAACGGTGGATTCCGAACGACCTCATGCCGCGCCCTCCGCCAATGCCGGCGTGCCCGCGCCGTCCGCATTGGAAACATCGCCAATGAACCCGCGCGTCGCCGGTTGATCAAGCCTGATGTTTTCCGCTTAGATGCCTGAGCACGGTATACCTTGGTAAATTTCATTTTTTTCGTCTGCGGTTCGCCCGGGGCGGACTGATCCGCGGTTATTTGCCGATGCAGAACCGGCCGAATATGCGGCCCAAAATTTCATCGTTGCTGACTATTCCGCAAATGCCGCCCAATTCATCCAGTGCCGATCGCATATCCCCGGCCACCAGTTCAATCGCAGATTCCCAGTGGTCGCCGCCGATGGCCGCGGCGGCCCGCGCAAGGTGCTGCGAAGCGGCATCCAGTGCCGCCCGATGCCGCTGATTCAAGGTGATGTATTCCGCCGCCATCGGAGCGGCGGCAAAGCACTGTGCCGCAATCATCTCGCGTAATTCGGCAATCCCCTCTCCCGTCAGTGCCGACACACGCATCCGCCGCTCCGGCACGCCGGACGTTGCCGGGAGCAGATCGCTTTTATTGTAAACCAACAACCAAGCCATGCCCGCCGATGCCCCCGCCCTTGCCAGCAGATCTTCAGCGGCCAGCGAAATGTGCGGAGGATCCAGCACCAGCACCAGCACATCCGCCTGGTTGATCACCTGCCGGCGCAATTGATCCATCGCCCGGTACATGTCATGGTCGGAGTCTTCGAGTCCGGCGGAATCCATCAGCCGGATTTGTCCCCGGCTGGTGTGCATGACCGCCGCGATTGGATCACGCGTTGTTCCGGCATGATGCGATACAATCGCCCGATCCTGCCGGCTCAACTGATTGATCAGCGAACTTTTGCCTGCATTGGCCGGACCAATAAGCAGGGCTGTAGGCAAAGCGGCCGTTGACTGCCAATTCACCGCGCTGGTTTCAAGTTGTTGAATTTGCGTTTGTATCCCGCGGATGCCGCCTTGCAGGTCCGCTGCCGAAATAAAACTCACTCCCGGTTCATCACTGAAATCAATGCCGGCCTCCACCAAAGCCAGCAAATCCGCCAGTGCCCCGGTCTGCCGGAGCGTCCATTGATGCAGACGGCCATCGCGCAAACTTTGCGCGGCACGCAACTGAATGGCGTTGGTGGCCGCGATGGCCGCGGCAATGCCTTCCGCTTCCGTCAAATCGCATTTGCCGTTGATGTACGCCCGTGATGAAAACTCACCCGGACCGGCACTCCGAGCGCCAGCGGCAATAAGGGCGGCCAGAATCCGTCGCAGCAGCGGTACCGCGCCGGGAATATGAATTTCCACAACATCCTGTCCGGTGAAACTGGCCGGGCCGCGGAAAAATAATGCGCCCGCCGGGATCCGCGACGGCTTCAATATGACAGGAATCCAGCGGCGCGGCGGAGGCGGCGCCGACAGCGGCTCGAACATCCTCATCGCCAGTGGCCATGAGTCCGGGCCTGACAGGCGAATGATGCCGCGAGCCGCCGGTCCGGGAGGAGAACTTATGGCGGCGATTGTATCGGTGATCATCATGCGGCGCGCGGTGGAATTATTTCAAAACAACGCCATCCCGGCTATTACCCGGGCAGGCTCCCGGCGGATTAATGGGTGGTGAGGGACTCGAACCCCCGACATCCGCGGTGTAAACACGGCGCTCTAACCAACTGAGCTAACCACCCGTGACGGTATAAAACTATAACGGAAATCGCGCCGTTTCGCCAAAATCCGCGATCCATAAAACCGTGCGGGCGGTTGACAGTAAAATCACCCGGGGGCGTTGCCAGATCCGCACCCGCACCGACGTCGGCATGTGCGGCGAACCTGCAACCAACGATTTTGTATATCCAAAATATAGCGCATCTATATTTTACAACCTATCGCTGTAATCGTACATTACAGGGGAATAGATCCTGCGGTCTGTTCGCCGGCCGCCGGTGTTCCGGTAATCCGCGCAGCCGCAACGCTGTAAATCGTCATCATCTTTGCTGAAAGGGTTGACCATCATGTCCACTCAATCCAAATGTCCGTTTCACGCCGCCTCGAACGCGGCAAAACCAAACAATGCCTGGTGGCCGGATCAATTGAATCTTAAACTGCTGCATCAAAATTCAGAATTATCCGACCCGATGGGTGAGGATTTTGATTATGCCGCGGAGTTTAATACGCTTGATCTTCCCGCTGTCATCAAGGACCTGCAGAGCCTTATGACGGATTCACAGGACTGGTGGCCGGCGGATTTCGGTCATTACGGACCGCTGTTTATCCGCATGGCCTGGCACAGTGCCGGCACATACCGCATCGGCGACGGCCGAGGCGGCGCCGGGACGGGCCAGCAGCGATTTGCGCCGCTCAACAGTTGGCCGGATAACGTCAACCTGGATAAGGCCCGTCGCCTGCTCTGGCCGATCAAGCAAAAATACGGGCGGAAAATTTCCTGGGCGGACCTGATGATTCTGGCGGGAAATGTCGCTCTGGAATCCATGGGTTTTAAAACGTTCGGATTTGGCGGCGGTCGCAAAGATGTATGGGAGCCGGATGAATCCGTGAACTGGGGGCCGGAACATAAATGGCTGGCAGATGAGCGTTACAGCGGAGAACGAAACCTGGCCAATCCACTGGCGGCGGTGCAAATGGGGCTTATTTACGTGAATCCGGAAGGGCCTGGCGGCAATCCGGATCCGATCGCCGCCGCAAAGGACATACGCGAAACATTCGCGCGCATGGCGATGAATGATGAAGAAACAGTGGCCCTGATCGCCGGCGGCCATACGTTCGGCAAAAGCCACGGCGCCGGTCCGGTATCTCATGTGGGACCGGAGCCGGAGGCCGCCGGAATCCAGGAAATGGGGCTGGGCTGGAAAAACAGCTTTGGCACGGGCAAAGGCGGTGATACCATCGGCGGCGGGCCGGAAGTGACATGGACCGCCACGCCCACCCGGTGGAGCAATAATTTTTTCCAGAATCTGTTCGGTTATGACTGGGAACTTACCAAAAGCCCGGCGGGCGCTTTGCAATGGACAGCCAAACACGGCGCCGGCGCCGGAACCATTCCGGATGCCCATGACCCGTCGAAGCGTCACGCCCCCATGATGCTGACTACCGACCTTTCCCTGCGTTTTGATCCGGCATATGAAAAAATTTCGCGGCGGTTTTACGAACATCCGGATGAGTTTGCCGACGCTTTTGCCCGTGCCTGGTTCAAACTTACCCATCGCGATATGGGGCCGCGGTCGCGCTATCTTGGGCCGCTGGTGCCCAGGGAAGAACTGGTTTGGCAGGATCCGATTCCGCCATCGAATCACCCGTTGATCAATTCACAGGACATCGCACTTTTAAAAAACGAGATTTCGGCGTCCGGACTTTCCATATCGCAGCTTGTGTCCGTGGCGTGGGCTTCGGCCGCCACATTTCGCGGATCGGATAAGCGCGGCGGCGCCAACGGCGCCAGGATCCGCCTGGCTCCGCAAAAGAACTGGCCGGTTAACCAGCCGGATCAGTTGGCGAAGGTGTTGGCCGCACTGGAAAAAATCCAAGCCTCTTTCAACTCCGCCCAAAAAGGCGGCAAGAGGGTTTCAATGGCGGATATGATTGTGCTGGGCGGGTGTGCCGCCGTTGAACAGGCGGCGAAAAAGGCCGGCTGTGCGATCACTGTTCCATTTACCGCCGGACGGATGGATGCCTCGCAGGAACAGACTGATACCGAGTCTTTTGCGGTTCTGGAGCCTCTTGCGGATGGATTCCGGAATTATGCCAGGGGACAATCTGCCGCCGCGGCCGAAGTGCTTTTAATTGACAAAGCTCAATTGCTTTCGCTGACAGCCCCGGAAATGACGGTCCTTGTCGGGGGAATGCGCGTCCTGAACGCCAATGCCGGAGGGAGCCGTCATGGGGTATTCACCACTCGCCCTGAAACGTTGACAAATGATTTCTTCGTTCATCTGCTCGGAATGCAAACACGGTGGGAACCGGTCACGGAGGCCAACGATCTGTTCGAAGGCCGCGATCGAAACACCGGTGAACTTAAATGGACCGGCACGCGGGTCGACCTGATATTCGGTTCCAATTCCCAACTGCGGGCGCTGGCTGAAGTGTACGGTTCCACCGACGCACAGGAAAAATTTGTGCGTGATTTTGTCGCCGCCTGGGATAAAGTCATGAACCTTGACCGCTTTGAACTTGCATGAATATCCGGGTAAGCGGCGATGAATCATCGCCGAATGTTTTGATCGGGAAAAACCGTTCGGCTTGGAATCAGACGGATGGCATCGTGCATGAGGTCGCCCACGTCCGCGTTGTTCCGCCGGCGGCTCGCAGCCGTGCGTTGGGTTTCAGGCAGTGCCCGCGAGTTTTGCTTTGGCTTGTTTAAGTATCTGGCTGACGCGATGGTACAGTGGCGCAAGGTCATTCTGTTCCACCATACCCTCCGGCACCATGACCACCTGCCGTGATTTGTTCTTTTTACTGACATGCAGCACCAGCGACGGTTTGTCCGCCGGACCGGTCCGCGGGCGTTCCATGGTCACGTCGGTTATCAATTTCCACGGGTATTTGCGACCGCGGACGTTCACACAATCTCTACGGACAACAGCCAGACACCCCATGACGGATTTGATGATCAGCATCATTTGCCCCACCGCCATCACAAGAATACAGGGGGCGAATAATCTGGCGGCTTGCGGGCTGGTGAGATGAAACCATTCGGGATGAAACATGGTCATCATTGCCAATGCCCCCCCCAACATCGCAATGACAACGGAGGCAACAAGCCCCACCTTGGACCATAGCCGAATGAACGGCGGATGGATGAATATCTGGTTGTCTTGAATTCGCCAGAAAGGCATTTCTTCCGGTGCCGGGGAGCCTTTTGCCATCGGGTGTAACCATCCAAAAATTCAAATCATCGGCTGAGGATCAAGTCTTCAGTGCCTGCCCTGCCTTACCCGGTCCGTCGCCGAACCGGAGGCTTATGATATGGCAGCAAAAACAATGCTTCAACTTACGCCAACCTTCCAAAGAAGTGCTTGCGATGTTATGCACCAAGTCTGCTTTTTTTCGGAAGTGCCGGGGCACAAAAATTCGCTATCCCGGAAGTGACGGAAATATTCGGTTTGGCCATCCGGCCGCTCTCATGCCGGCATGGCAATATACCGCCCGGCATGGTTGAGCCGCTTGCAACCGTTCACGGTCCTGAAGCAATAAGCGATGGAGTCGGTTTCCCCGCGAAATGACCGCTGAGGGTTTGAAGAAAAAATTCAAAACCCCGCGTTGCCGGTGGACATGAACGGTCTCCGCAAAACGGCGACGTTTCATCCATTAAGGCGAAAGCCCGTTCCGTCATTTTCAACTGAAGCAACACAAAAGCAGTTACCGATTTGATAACCCGCCACCCGGTGCCAGAGCGGTTACGACGGATTTCGGCCGAATTGCATTTCCTTCGGAGCCAATAAACCGCCGCTCAGGACGATTTTGATTCCCTGGTCCACCGTCCAATCCGTATCGCGCACCTCATCGCTGGCAACCAGCTGAAAAAAGCCGCTGGTCGGATTGGGAGTCATGGGAATAAAGACGGACACATATTTTTTTCCGCAGGCTGTATCCGTGATTTCGTTGGTGACAAAACCGAGCGTCCACAGCCCAACACGGGGAAATTCCAGCAGCACTACGCGCTGAAAGCCCGCGCCGCCTCCCCCCTGCCGGAAAACGGATATCACCTGTTTTGTGGTGCCATATATGCCCTTAAGCAGCGGCAAGTTTTCAATAAAATGGTCCAGCATGTCCAGCAATTTTCTGCCGATGACACGCGTGGAGAGTACGCCGATGGCATACACCACCACCAGAAAAATGAGCACCGCAAGAACAGCGGAAATCAGTTCCTGGGCCAGCAATCCATGTTTTGTCTGCGGCAACAGGTGAAGAACTATCCACTGGGCCACGGGCAGGGACAGCCACGTTGCGGCGCGATAAAACAGGTCCAGAATATACAGCGTCACAAGGAAGGGAATCAGCGCCAGCAATCCGCCGATAAATACCGATCCCAGATGTTTGCCCATCGCTTCACGCGGCGGATTGGGGGTGGCCGGCGGCAGTGCATCAATCGATAATTGCTTTTGTTCGGTCATATATAGTACATCTGTCCGCTGCGACTGCGTTGCCCAACCATATCCACCAGCCCGGCAAGACTGGTGGACTCCAGCACATCGCTGATCGCACCGGACAACTTGGACTGCAAAATATCCACGGCAATTTCACCGGGGCTTTGTTCATCACTGGATGGCGATTCCGCTTCCTGCAGGAGTTTTTTTCCTTCCAGCCTTGCGATTACGTCCCCAATCATAATTTCCCGCGGATTTTTTGCCAGTCGATAGCCGCCGGTGGCGCCGATTTTAGATGACAACAATTTTGCCCGCGCCAATGCTGAAAGGATGGATTCAAGGAATTTTGTGGGCAGTTCCTCCCGGGCCGCAAGTTCCCGCGTCTGAAGGTATCCTTTGGGATAAAACTCGCACAGGCAGACCAACGCACGCAAACCATATTGTGTCCGTTTTGAAAGCTGCATAGGAACTCCAAAATCCGCGGTTGATTGTATGGCCGACTATTCCGATCGGCAATCGGGAAAACACGGCTTCCCGCTACGGATTGATAAACAGTCCCGCTCACCTAACCGTCGGGCATTTGCCCCTCCGCGACTCAAACGCGTATTATTTCGACAGGATATGCACCCCCCGGACAAAGGATTTACGATGAAACCTGACAAAAATACCCTTGAACGCACCGCACTTATCACAGGCGGGGGCGGCGGTATTGGCGAGGCGATCGCCCAAAGCCTGCTGCGGGACGGCTGGTATGTGGTTCTGGCCGGGCGAACATTGGCCGCACTGGAAAAAGTTGCCCACAACATTACCCCCTCCAGCGGGCGAATTTTGTGCATCACGGGGGACATTTCGCATCCGGCCGATGCCGCGGCGATTGTTAACCGTGCCGCGGAGTGGCGCGGCGGGCTGGAACTGCTGGTGAATAACGCCGGCACCGCACCCATGGCGCCCCTCCATCAGACCACCGACGCACAATGGAACCAGATCATCGGTACAAATCTTTCCGGCCCGTTTTACACCTTGCGCGCGGCGTGGCCCATATTCGCGCAACAGTACCACGACCGCAAAGCCGCGGCGCCTGCGGAAGCGGGGCAAATTTGCGGAGGTATCGTGATCAATATTTCATCCGAATCCTCGCGCAATCCATACCCGGGGCTGGGCGCCTATGGCGCGGCAAAGGCCGGCGTGAACCTGCTCACGCGGATGGCCGCACGTGAAGGAAAGGACATGAACCTGCGCGCCATCGCCATTGCTCCAGCCGCGGTTGAAACACCGATGTTCCGCAGTCTGCCCGTGGCGGGCGATGTCCCGACGGAAGTTATCTTATCACCAAAAACCGTGGCCGAAGCGGTAAAGGCCGCCGCTGCCGGCGCCTTGTGGTGCGCCAACGGCGAAACCATTTATATCCACCAGACTGTTTGACAGCGGGATACGCGCACATGCATTTGTACATTATCCGCCATGCCAAAGCCGCCGTCGGCGACAGCCACACACCGGATGCCATGCGGCCGCTCACACCGCGCGGCCGGGAAAAATTCCGCCGCGCCGCGGAGGGCTTGCGCCGGATGACACCGCGGATAGAACTCATCCTGTTTTCACCACTGTTGCGAAGCCGCCAGACCGCCGAGATTCTTGCCACGGCTCTGGGATCAGACAGCGACCGCCCAATTCAAATGGAAAAAGCGGACTTCCTTGCGCCGCCCGGCCGCCTTGACGCACTGCTTTCGCGTCTTGCTGAAGTAAAAAGTTTAACTGGAAACGTGGCGATTGTGGGTCATGAACCGATGCTTTCCACCTGGATCGGTAGAATCTGTTTTGATCAGCCGGGCAGGTGCGAAATGAAAAAGGGCGGCATGGCAATTATTGAACTTTCCACGGGCGGTCACGGCCGGCTTTGGTGTTTACTGCCGCCGATAGTGCTTCGCCGCATGGCCAACCGCTAACGCCATTGGATTTTTTGGATAATTTCCAAACTGTGCCGGCAAATGGCCGAAAAATGGGCATGGTTTAATCGGCATGGCGACATGGAATCCACGACCGTGTTCATTTTTTGGGGAAACGCGAAGGCCCGGCTCAAATCAGGAAGTTTGTACTTCCGCCGACCATCCTTCTTTAAGCCATGTGTTGGGAATGCGTGCCTTGCACTTGGGATCCGGCAGGGTTTCCTTAAATTCCACACCGGCGCGGTAGCCTCCGCCACGCACCGGCGCGC
Source organism: Planctomycetota bacterium (assembly GCA_021808485.1). Classification (GTDB taxonomy): domain Bacteria; phylum Planctomycetota; class Phycisphaerae; order WQYP01; family WQYP01; genus JAJYPG01. The sequence continues at coordinate 15,693 of JAKBBN010000048.1, forward strand.
AAAAGCGGACACCGCACAAAACCAGCATGCCGCCGCCTTCCTTGAATTGCAGTGGCACCACCACGAGCTCATTGACATACAGGCGGCGGCGCGTCACAAATCCAAGCCCCTGCAAAGACGCATCCTCACTGACAATTTTGAAACTCGCGCCGCGAGGGTTGGAAGGCCTCGGAAGCCGCTTCAGCCACATGAACTGGCGCACGGGCTGGCGTCTGTGGCGCCGTCCGTAGATCAGCCCCTCATTTTTTAATTCCGATAGAACGGAGACAATCTGCTTCCGTTCCGCTTTTGATAACTGTATCGAACTCACTTAACTGCTCCGCTTGTAACGTTACCAGCCTTATTATCGAACCAAACCCAACGGAAAGTTTACCAAATTTTTATATTTGGCTCCGGCCGATTTCTTTCGCATTCACACCTATTTCGCAATAGCGAACTTTTATGCAAATTTATTAGCAATATATCGTTATGAGAATAAATTACTGTAAGCATAGCCCTGCAAGAAACATCAATTATGCCGCCAAAATAACCCGCATGCCGGCCAATGATGCCCTAATGCTCCAATCGTTGCGACGCCTCACCATCAAAATCCAAAAAGCTCCCGCGCCTGCAACTGACCTGAACCGTTCAACTGCTTGCCCATCGCAGTAAAGCAGTGTCTACTAAAGAGCGCGAGGAAAAACTGTCCTCCGTGCGCGAAATGCCGTACAGTCAGGGTCTGAATCAAAAGGAGCCGCTAATTAGCCGTCCGTTGTTTTTTTTATCCGCTGCGGAGCATAGCGGTGATGCGCTGGGCGCGGGGCTTATCGCCGCACTGCGGGCCGAATACCCGGACGCCCGCTTCCGCGGAATTGGCGGATCAAAAATGGCGGCCGCCGGCTGCGAACTTCTGGCGGATCCGACCAGGCACTCCGCAATGCTTCTTGGTGCGCTATCTCAGGTGGGATATTGGCTGAAATTGCTTCGGCGTGTGGAAGCGGACATGCGCTATCATAAGCCCGCCGTGGTTATTCCAATCGATTCTCCGCCTATCAGCATTCGCGTATCGCGATTGGCGCATCGGCAGGGAATTCCTGTTTGCTACTATGTGGCGCCGCAATTATGGGCATGGGCGCCATGGCGGGTTACCAAGCTCGTCGGTGTGGTTAATACGCTGTGCTGCGTTCTGCCTTTTGAGGAAAATTATTTCCGCCAGCGCGGCGTACACGGGGTTTATGTGGGTCACCCCCTGTTTGATTTTCCAACAGCGAAAACCACGGTTAATGCGGCCGCCGGTCCGAACCGTAACATACCGGACAGCCGCGCCGCCTCCCGCCGGGAAGATGGGCCATTGCCGGCGGCACCCATAAAACTAGCTCTTTTGCCCGGGTCCCGCCAGGCGGAGGTTCGGGCGAACCTGCCACCGATGCTGGATGTGGTGCAGCAGGTGAGGGGAAGACACAGTCAGGCGGCGTTTGCCATTGCCGCTGCGGATGACAGCCGGGCCTGGCAAATTCGCAGCATGCTGCGAACCAAAGGCGAAGTAGCCGATGTGCGTACCGGCGCGACCGATGCCATCATAGATTGGGCGGATGTCGTGCTTACTGTCAGCGGGACGGCAACACTGCAAATCGCCGGCAGATGCAAACCGCTGGTAATAATGTATGCCCTCGCCCGATGGAAATGGCTGTGCGTCGGGCAATTTCTTGTGCAAAGCAAATATATGTCCCTGGTTAATATTCTGGCGGACCGGGAATTGGCGCCGGAATTTATGCCCTTCTACGGCTCCAGCCGCCCGCTGGCGCAAAAAATAATGGAGTTGCTCGAAAGCCCGGAAAAACGCTTGGCCATGTCGCATGATCTTGCACAGCTGACCGGTCCGATGCGTGAATTCTCCCAACAGATGCCGGCTAGCCGCCGGGTGGCCCTTGAGGTGGCCCGGCTGATGACCGCGCAAGATCGCGGTTAGGATTTTCCGCAGCGCATGGCCGGGTAAGCACTATTTACGTTTGGCCGGTTTACGAGCAAGCTTGCGAATATCTTTTATGGAAAGAACACGAAGTTGATCCGCGGAGGGGGCCGGCCCGCTATCCGCGCCGACCGCCGTTATTTTCCCGTCGCCCGGGGGTAGCGCCGCATTCTTGCCTTTGGATCCGCGATTTGCGCGGCGGCCTTTGCCGGCGCCCGATGCCGCGTGAATTTCCTGAAACTGACGGCGGGCGATCAGCAGGTGATGGTATCCCTGGGCAAAACGGTGCGCTTCATCACGGGCGAATTGCAGCAATTTAAGCGCGGCATTCGTGCGGGACAGTTTAAATGGGGTCGGCAGGTCCTGCACGTAAATCTCCTCCTCGCGCTTGGCGAGGCTGATAACCATAGGAGGTTTTACATCCATATGGGAAAAGGCCTCCTGTGCGGCATGGAGTTGCCCGATTCCTCCGTCAATTAACACCACATCGGGAAAAAGCTCCTGCCCCTGGCCGGCATCGCGATATCGGCGCGATACGACTTCGGCAATGCACTTGTAATCATCAATGCCGGTAACGCCTTTTATGCGGAATCGTTTGTAACCTTCCTTGAACGGTCGGCCGTCCATAAAGCAGACCAGCGAACCGACGGTGGCTTCGCCTTGAAAATGGGCAATATCAATCGCCTCTACCCAGCGTACCGGCCGTAAAAGTCCCAGAATTTCCTGGAGTTGCTTCACGCCGGCCTGATTGTCGTGAAAAAAAAGCTCCGGCTGCAGAGCTTTGGCATCTGTCCCGCGGCGGGCCAGCGCGCGAAAAGCCTTGATTTGATCGCGCAGTCCGGCGGCCTTTTCATAGTCCAGCGCCGCGGCGGCGGTTTGCATTTCCAAGGTCATTTGTCGCAGGGCATCACCGCGGCTGGAGTCCATAAATTTCTTCAGGCGGTCAATATCCGCCGCGTAATCCGCCTGACTTATTTTGTCCGCACAGGGAGCGGTACATTGGCGGATGCTGTACAGCAGACAGGGCCGGAAAAACCGCTTCTTAGGATCGTCGGCGCGGATGTCCAGCTCACAGGTACGAAATTTGAAGGCCCGCTGCATAAAAATGAGGGCCTCTTTCAGGGCGAATCCATTGACAAACGGTCCGTAGAGCCGGGTGCCGGCCGCATGCGGCTGCCGCGTGACGTAAACCCCGGGATAATCGTCACGGCTGGTTATTTCCAGGTAAGGGTAGCTTTTGCCATCGCTTAGGCGGGCGTTAAAGCGCGGTTTAATGTCTTTGATCAGCCGGTTTTCGATGAGAAGTGCTTCCACCTCCGAATCACACGGCAACACGTCAAAATCCACGACATAATCCAGCAATTTCTGTTTCACCGGACCAAGGTCCGTAGAGGACAGAAAATAACTGCCCACGCGGCTCCGCAGAGCCCTGGATTTGCCCACATATATCACCACACCGCGGGTGTCTTTCATCAGGTAAACGCCGGGTGCAAGCGGTAAAGTACGCGTTTTTTCATGCAATCTTTTGAGCCGGGCAGCGGACGGTTCCTCAGGCCGCGGCAGCAGCACCTCGCCGGTGGGAATTTCCTGAACAATCTGTTCGTCAAGATCATCACCGGAGACATTCGTCGCCGGCGGAATATCCGCCCATGAATCCGGCGGCGCGGCACTGCCTGAAAATTCAGCGTTTGTCGGCACAATCGGAAGCGGCAGTGATAACGGCGGGGTTTCCGCGGCGCCGGCATCGGCGGATTTGTCGCCGGCAGCAGAAAGCGGAGCGGTCTTTTTTCCCTTTTCTTTCATTTGGCATTATTATAGGGAGTGTATCGAGCCGATGTTAGAGTAGCGAGAAAAAAAGGTTAAAGGTTTCTCCCATGACGATTCCGCAACAGAATCCGGCGACGGACAATATCATTTACAAGGGACAACGAATGGACCTCTTGCTGCGGACGGTACGCACCGATTCGGGCAAGCAAATCGTGCGGGAGGTCGTATGGCATCCGGGAGCGGTCATTATCCTGCCGGTACTGCGCGACGGCGGCATCGTGATGATCCGCAACCTGCGGCATACCCTGGGGGAAACACTGTGGGAACTTCCGGCCGGCACATTGGAAAAAGGCGAAGACCCGGCGGTGTGCGCCAAACGCGAACTGGAAGAGGAGACGGGCTATCAGGCGGATAACATCGTATCCATGGGATGGTTTTACACATCACCGGGCATCCTGACCGAAAAAATGTTTGCGTTTCTGGCCGTAGACCTTACCCCCGGACCGCAGGCGCTGGAAGAAAATGAGACGATAACGGTGGCTGTGCTGCCGCCGGAAAAAATCCGGCATATGATCAAAAATAATGAAATTGTGGACGGAAAAACGATTTCCGTTCTGCTAAAATATATGATGGACCGTGGTGCTTGACCCAGCTGCAGGCCGGGCGGATGTTCGAGGCCAGAGGTGATTTTCGGTGGCTCGCATGAGTTGGCGTGATAGAGATTACAACCGCACGGATGGCGCCGGCAGCGCCTATTTAAGCGGATCCTTGTCTATTTTTAATTACGCGTTGCCCCTGGGTTCACCCTTCGGCATCCGCATCCGGCTTAGTTTCTGGCTGCTGCTGTTTCTCGCAATTGACGCCATGCAAATGCTGGTGACGGACTTTCCCGGACAGGTGCCCATTCTGATCGCGGCAACTCTTGCGGCGCTGCTGCTGCATGAATTCGGGCATCGGATCGGGGCGCAATTCGTCGGCGGTCGGCATGATGATTTCCTCATTTGGCCATGCGGAAATATGGTTGCCCCCATTCATCCTCCGGGTGCATGGCCGATGTTTATCGCCCAGGCCGGCGGTATGGTGGCGAATATGGCCGCAGTACTGGTGATGGCGGGTTTGCTGAGCGCGAACTGGCATATATCGGTGCCACTGCTGGTGAATCCACTGGCGATGCTGGTGGCTATGCCGCCGTTCCACCCATCCATGGGAATCGCCGGATCCTTCGTGCTGCTGTTCTACTGGTCCAATCTGGCGTTGTTTTTCATTAACCTGCTTCCATTTTACTGGTTTGACGGGGGATACCTGCTTCAGGCCGTTCTTTGGCCGATGACGGGTGCCTACCAGGCGATCAATGTCACCTGCATCGTCGGCATGGTGCTGGCAGTCCCGATGGGGGTGCTGGCCATGATGATGTCGTCGATAATGGGGGTGATTATGTGGCTCCTGCTGTTTGTCAGTTGCATCCAGCGGCGGCGGCAGCTGCAGCAGGATGGTCCGGCAATCATGGAGCAACTGCTTTCCAACGGCGCGGCCATGCGTGATATTCCAAAGGAAAAGAGAAAATTGCTCGCGCGGCGATGGATGCATTGGACGGGCCGTAAAACCCGTCGTGAACGCATGGAACTCCGCCGGCTGGATAAGATTCTGGAAAAAGTACACAACAGCGGGATGCACAGCCTTACCTGGCTTGAAAAACGCGCCTTGCGGCGGGCGACAGCAAGACAGCGTGATCAGGAACTAGCGTCCCGCCGTTGATCATGAAACAGCCGTCATCGCCTGACCGGGCGCCGGCAACCGGCCGGTGCAATTACACGGCCGCTGGCAGTCCCGCTGCTGGGCTGGGCCGCATGCCTGTGGAAATATCCATACCGGAAATTGACGCCGAAAGGCCGAGGCGGGCGGCTGCGATACGGAAAAACTCACCGTTTACACTGCGCCGGGCCACCGCCGGAAGAACCGGGCTTGGGGTAAGATCATTCCATTTGACCATTTCATCCAGAAACCACTCCATTGCCTGAACGTCCGGAAAGCAGTTCCCAAGCGACCAGCGGGCCGGCTTTGCCGCAGCGGTACAAGTGCTTGAACCGTTGCAGGAATCGGCCGTTTGCGGAACTGGAAAAGCGTCCGATACGCCCGCTCGCAGACTGGCACGGATGATCTCCGGAGATTCACCCAAGTGCTCGGATCGCGAAAGCACATCCACAACCAAATCAAGATTTTTCGGCTGGCGGCAAAATTCCACGCCGCATAACACGGCTTGCAAAGCACGCGATACATCGTCGGGACAGGCGGCGGCAAACTGCTCCCGGACGGCGAGCACTTTTTCCGGATGGTTGACCATGATATCGCAAGTCGCCCCGATAACGGTTCCCCAACCACCGGCGACACAGCGCATGCCCCACGGCTCGCTGACACAGCAGATATCCACGTAACCATGGGCCAAATGTTCCGGAACCTGCGCAGGCATGAGCGAAGTGAGCCTGATGTGGCGGTTTTCCGTCATTCCGGCGGCGGCCAGGCAGTTTCGAAGCAGGTAATATTGCGCCGAATAATTGGAGACGTATGAACCGATCAACATGCGGTTAAAAGTTCGGGCGAAGGCCGGACTCCCGACGAGTGCAGCCAGACCGGCAACCGAATCCACCCCGGCGGCGGCCAGTGCGCGGCAGACAACCAGCACATTTCCGCCGCTGCCCAGATTCATCACCGCCACCAGCGGGGTTTGGAACCCCGATCGGCCGATCTGGCTCATAATCGGCATGCCGATGGGAGCCTGGCTGGCATCCAGAAATCCGGATATCAGCTGGTCCCGGGCGTTCATCCATCCTGTTTGACGATGCAGTGAAACACTTACGCCGGCGGATTTAAAATAACCCAGGTACCCCGCCACGATCAGCGGCGCGGCATCGAGCAATCTTAAAAAGCCGATTCTCACCGGGTACCTCCGGGCTAATTGGAAGGCAACTGCCGCCGGGGCGCGGGCGTACAACAATCCCGCCCCTGACGGCTGATGCGATTGTCGTTCAGGACAAAAACCACAATCATCAGCACTGCGGCAAGCAAAATCATTGCCAAACAACCGGCTGAACCGGCGTAAGATTAGGATTTTTTCTGATAGCCCGCTTATGATTCTTTCCCAGGACTTTCCGTTGGCGGGTGGTTATGTTCATGGGTGGATAGTCTGCTAAAATAAGCTGCAGGATGAGAATGCCCGAATATCCAATCTTTGTAAAACTAAGCGGTCTGCCGGTTCTAATCGTAGGCGGCGGGAAGGTGGCGTTGCGCAAAGCCCGCGGCCTGCTGGAATGTGGAGCTTTGGTCACTGTTTTAAGCCCGGAATTCGAGCCCGGATTTGAAAGTTTGCCCGGTATCACAAAAATCTCCCAGAAATACGCCGAGGGATGGTTAAGCCAGCCGGCAAACCCCCGCTGGCGACTCGTGTTCGCGGCGACAAACAACCCGCAGGCCAACGGTCAGGTTGGTACGGATGCCGTCGCGGCCGGCATATTTTGCTGCCGCTGTGATGATGCCGGCCAAGGGGAATTTACCGGTGCGGCAATCGCCCGCCGCGGACTGATAACAATTGCCCTTTCAACCGGTGGAGCCTCCCCGGCGATGGCTGCGGAAATGACGGAATTGCTCGCAAACGGGATTCCGCAGTGCCGATTGGAACAAGCCATATTGGTTGATCGGTGGCGGCCACGGATATTGGCGTCAATGGCTGATCCTTTGCGGCGACAAGCCGGTTTAAAATTGTTGAATAGTGCGGACCTGCTAAGGGCGCTGCAAGAGGGTGGGATTGCCGCCGGCGAACAATGGCTTTCCACCAGAATTACCCTGGCTGCGGGTACGGAGCAACAGCATGCGAATCAATCGCAGCAGGCTCAACCCCAGTCCAAACAATTGTGCATTCAGGAGATGGACGACTGATGCCTCCGGCACCTTCCCATTTAACTGTTCTGCAGGCGGCCGTTACCCTGGTGGCCTGTGCCCTGTTCACCAGCGCTTTCTGGATGGAAATACGCAATGCGGATGCAACTTCTTCCAATGAAAAACCGAAACCGATATTTCCGGTCGGCGGGCTGGTGGGAATCGGCGCGGTTCTGGTGGCCTTGCTGCTTGTAAGCCGCGGCGTGGATGCCCGGCGTCTATCGCTGCCGCTGGCGGATTATTTTGATGCATTTCTGCTGCTTTCCCTGCTGCTGGCGGGATTATGGGCATGGTTTGCCTGGACCAATCATCTGAAAGCCCTGGCGACATTCCTGCTCCCAATGATATCACTGCTGGTGCTGCTCGGCGGGATTATGGGCGTGACCGGTTACCATCACTTTCAGGATCACAACCCGTGGATCCTGGTGCATATTATCAGTGTTTTATCCGGAGCAGTCTTCTTTGCCATAGGCTGCGTGGGCGGATTTGTATATCTGCTGGCGGATCACCGCCTCCGGTCACATCAGCGAAAGGGATGGGCTCGCCTGCCGTTGCCGCCGCTGGCCACGCTGGAAAAGTTTAACCGCAATGCCATTTTGCTTGGTTTTCCGCTGTTGTCGATTGCCGCCATTACCGGCATTTTCCGGGCGGTGCAGGATCCCGCGACCATGGGGCCGCACTGGTTTTACACGCCCAAATTCATTCTGGCCTGCATTGTATGGCTGGTTTATGCCGCACTCATCAGCGTGCGGTTGGCGCCGGCTTTACGGGGTTCGCGGGCGGCCATGCTCAGCATTCTTGGATTTGTGCTGCTGCTGGCGGTTTTTGTGGCTATAAAATGGATGCCGGGAGGATAATATGACCGCGCCATCCAATGCACAATTTCCGCCGCTGGTGATGGTCGGGTTGAATCATCGCACCGCCCCCGTCGCCGTGCGCGAAGCCGTCGCCTTTAATCATGACCAGACGATTGCCGCACTAAAGCATCTGCGGCAGCAGCGTCCACGCACGGAAGCGGTCATACTTTCCACCTGCAATCGCGTGGAACTGTACGCAGCGGATCCAAGCCTTCCGCAAAGCGGCTGCCCGGCCAATACGGCACTGCCGGCGGTTGATCCGCAGTTATTGGTCGAATTCCTGGCGGGCTTCCATCAACTGTCCGGGCAATACCTGCAAGGCCATACGTATGACCACCGCGGTCCGGGCGTTGTTGAACATCTTTTCTCCGTCGCCGGTTCGCTGGACTCCATGGTGCTGGGCGAAACACAGATTCTGGCGCAAGTCAAGCAGGCTTATCAATGGGCGATGGAGGCGGGCAGCGCCGGCCCGGTTCTCCATGCCCTGTTTCAACGGGCGTTTGCCGCCGCCAAAGATGTGCATGAGCAAACCGAATTAAGCGGCGGCCGCATTTCCATCGCCAGCGTGACGGTTGACCTGTTGCATGACGTTTTTGACCGTTTTGACGACAAAACGGTTCTGGTGGTGGGTGCGGGAAAAATGGCGGAACTGATGCTGCGGCAAATCCGCACGGTAGGTCCGAAGCGGATGATTATCACCAATCGCTCCATTGAAAACGGGAGAACCCTGGCGGAAAAATATGGCCTGCAGATGGAGCCGTTTGAAAATCTCGATGATCTTCTGGTTCAAGCGGATGTTGTGCTGACGG
>JAKBBN010000049.1 GCA_021808485.1 Planctomycetota bacterium
ACCACATTTATAAAAAGCGGAGAGATAGGGATTCGAACCCTAGTAGGACTTTCGCCCTAACCGGTTTTCGAAACCGGCGCCTTCAGCCACTCAGCCATCTCTCCAGCATGCCGGCCGATCCGGCACTGGATGTTTATAATAATCGCGATTTTGGCGCGGAAGGTCAAGCCGGACCTATCGCTGAAAAAACGGGCTAATTTCATCAATGAAGATTAATAACCGGTGGGGGTGGAGGCGGCGGGGGGGGCGGCAAAGGTTGTGCGCCGGAGCGACTTGCTGTTTTATCACCCCCGGCGATAGCGCTTGCGTGAAGGGGCGGGGCGGCATGATGGGCCTCAGGCGGCAAGGGAATTGTTTTGCCATCCGCCGCGGCGTAAAGCAGAATGTTCATCATCATTTTTCGGGCGGATGCCGGTGCATATCCGTCAATGCCCCAGGCGTGCGTGGTGATTAAGCCGCTGGAAATATCAAGCGGAGAGAAAATAATCACGTAACGTCCGTGATGTATCAGACCAAGCAGTTGCGGCCGGCGCGTAAACGCGTGGTATCGCCGGTAAAACCGGCGGTAGGTAACGGTGGCAATTTTGCGGCTTGCGGTGATGCGGCCGTTAAAAATGCCGCTGGCCCGGGGTATGGGCTGAAGGTAGGTGAGGGGATAGATGCGGCCTACAAGTTTTTCAAACGAGGCGGCGAAAGCCGGCGAGCCGTTAACCGCTTCTCCTATCAGCGTGCCGCCATGATTAAGGTAGCTTCGCAGATTCCGCACGGTTCGTCCATGCAGTTTAATGGCGCGGTTGCCGGCGAGATAAACCACCTCCCCGGCTTTTTTGGCTGTTATATCGCCGATCGGCATGCTGTGGGATTGCAGCGTGGTGCGGTATCGCGCCGCGGCGACGGCGGCAAGGTTGCGCCAGCCGTCGGGCTCCGGATTCCATAAGCCGTTGTGTTCGGCGATGATGACACGAACCAACCGCTGGGGCGGCCCGAGACTCACCATCGGTGGGGCCGGATTCAAATGCAGTTGAATCCGGCGTTTGCTGGTGGCGTAAAAGTAGACATTGGCGGCGAGTTCAAAGGATTGTTTGCCGCGGCCATTATCATTCATTCCCTGCCAATCGGCGCCCAGGTCATGCGGGCTGTGCACCCAGATCACGCGGACCCCGTTGGACAATCCCATGATTCCCATGCTTTGTGGAAGCTGAAACTGCACGTGGTAAATCCAGTTTTTGGCGCCAAGCGGCTTAAGCTGCCCGCGTCCGCGGGTCACCTCCGCGGCAGCTTTGGCGATGGCGGCGGTAAACGTTTTGGAGCCGCCATCCGCGCTGGAAAAGATAATGCCGCCATGATCCGTAAAAGTTCGAAAATGGCGAATATCCTGTTTGGTGAAATGCGGGTCTCCATGGCCGGTAATCAGCAGGACGGGTGCATCAAGCCAGTGCAAAGGATTGGATTTAACTTTCACGATCTGCCAGTTGAGGGATTGTTCAAACGCATTTCCAACCCATTGACTCAGGTTGGCGTCATCGTGGGAGCGGGCATCCCACGCGCCTTTGTAGGCGAGTTTGTTGAATACAATCGGATTCAGGCCCCTGGCCAGAAAGAGCAGTGCGTAGGATGTGGAAACGACATCGGTGGGTTGGCCCAGGACATAGTTCCGCCAGACGCCGTCCGGGCGCTGTTTTTTCAAAATTTGCCGGGCACCGGCCCGATACCAATTAATTTTGCCGATGTTTCTGTTTCCGCTCGCCAGACCGACGCGTTCCACGCCATAGAGGTAATACATGTTGTTGTCGGTCTTGAAATGGCCTGCGAGCCAGCGAAGGCCGTTGCGGATGTTGGTGTCTTCCCGGGGGTTAAGGTGAACGCCATTGTGCATGTACAAATCGACGATAAACAGGCTCGCGAGTCCGGCGGCAGTCATGGCGCGTGTGGAATTAAAGTTTTTTTTGTATCCCCATCCGCCGTCCGCGTTCTGGCTTTTGCGCCAATGGGCATCGCAGCGTTCCCAGTAACCGAGTTTCGGATTAATACCCACAAAACCTGCCGCCCAGACGCCTAATGCGCCATACTGACTGTTGGAATTATCCCAGCTTCCGGGGAGGTCTGGATGGGCCGGTAAATTAACCCATGTATAGGTATAGCCGCCATCACTATGCTGGGCGTCTATCAAATACCGTGCGGCGCGGCGGATGGCCTTCATAACAGCCGGCCGATGGCTGGGAAATACGGTCAACGCGCTGATCTGCAAAGATGCGACATACGTGCAGGCAGGATGAAGATGGTCAACAAAACGAAGAATCGGACGCATGGTTCGGGAGTCCGGCTGCAGGCTATTACGACCGGTTGCCTGACCGGCTTCCAGCATGGCGTAGGCGGCCAAACAGGTTGGTCCGCCCCAGTACTGCTCACCGGGGGTCATGATTTCCCAGAATTTGCCCGGTTTTTGATGACTGACCAGGTAAGCGATGCCGCGGGAAATGGCTGCCAGCACACGCTTGCGGGTAATGTACGGTCCGGCTGGTTTGGCTGCAGTTGCCGCCGGCAGCGGACCGCATCGGAGGCTAAACGATGCGAGGATAGCCATAATGGCCAGCGGGAGCAGCAACTTCCTTCGGATGCGGATTGGATTGGAGAGCATTGGATAATCCAGCAGCAGTTTTGGTTTCACAGGCCGGTACCACGGGTAGCGGGCCTGAAGGATAAATCATCGACGCAGGGACCGAGATTTTACTCCCACTCCACCTGTTATTCGTATAAGCGATTTATTGCTGCCGTGTCACGAGGACACATATCTCGGCGGCGAAAATCGCCAAACGCCCGCGATTCCAACCCTTATTATCGGCAATGCAAGGGTAATTACTTGGTGGAATTTAAACTATTATGGTACGCCTTACCATATCCAAGACGGAGTTTGTTTTTGCGAAACATGAATCCGGATTTGCATTACGGATTATTGCGTCCGGAAAAAGCGGCGTTGCATTAAGGATTTGACGGCGTGTTGCGGCTCGTGAAGCTTGCCGCGCCAATGCACAGGTACAGTACCGCCATTCGTACCGCCAGACCATTGCTGACCTGCCGCAGGATGGCGGAATTCGGGCCGTCCGCCACGGCGGAGCTTATTTCCAGTCCGCGGTTCATAGGGCCGGGATGGAGCACAAGCACATCCTCGCGGCAGCGGCTGAGGCGTTGTTCATTCATTCCAAAAAAGCGGCTGTATTCACGCACGGAGGGGAATGCCGCCGATGTGAGGCGTTCAAACTGGACGCGGAGCATGTTGACAACATCCACATGGGGGAGGACATCGTCAAGGCTATGAACCACATTTACGCCAAACCCGGCAAAGGAATCCGGGCAAAGCGTGGTCGGCCCAACGAGAGTCACTTTGGCGCCAAGGCGGGTAAGTGCCCAGATGTTGCTGCGGGCCACACGGGAGTTGGCGACATCTCCCACAATAGCCACGTGGAGATCCGCAATAGTGCGCCCCTGAGGCAAAAAATGTTCGCGCATGGTAAACATATCCAGCAGTGCCTGCGTGGGGTGTTCGTGGCTGCCGTCGCCGGCGTTGATGATGCTGCATTTAACCTGTTTGGCCAGACTGTGGGGCGCTCCACTGCTGCGGTGGCGGATCACGATGGCATCAACACCCATGGCTTCAATATTACGGGCGGTATCGGCCAGCGTTTCACCTTTGCTGACGGAACTGGTGGCCACAAAAAAATCCATGACATCCGCACTCATGCGCTGGGCGGCAAGGCGAAAACTGGTCCGTGTGCGGGTGGAATCCTCAAAAAAAAGATTGGCGACCACTTTGCCCCGCAGAGCGGGAACCTTTTTTATGCTGCGGGTAGAGACTTCCTGAAGTGCCAGGGCGGTGTCCAGAAGTATCATGATTTCATCACGGGATAAATCTTCCAGCCCCAGCAGGTGCGGCCGGCACCAGGTTTTTTGTTCCGCGGAGGAAACGGCGGTGACCGCAGCGGAGCCGCGTTGTTCAACGGCAGAGGTCATGATCCAGCTCCATGGGTTGAACCGACGGAATCCAGGGGCCGCGCCGGAGCCGGTGGGTCCAAAAATACAGCGTCCGCAGGATCCGTGGGCGAAAGGTGCACGCGAACGAAGGATTCAGGCAAAGTTTGCAGGCGGCGGCCGGCAAAGTCCGCCCGGACAGGGTATTCACGACCTTCACGGTCGATAAGTACGGCCAAGCGGATGAAACGCGGGCGACCAAAATCGACCAGGGCATCAAGCGCCGCGCGCACGGAGCGGCCCGTGTGCAGCACATCATCAAACAGGATAACGGGGCGGTCGTCAATGCGAAAATTCATTTCCGTGCCGATAGGGATTGTGATTGGTCGCATGCCAATGACATCGTCGCGGTACATGGTGATATCCAGCTTGCCCAGCAGAATATTGGGCCAACCGCGGCGGGAAAGATAATCAGCCACGCGGGCGGCCACTATTTCGCCGCGCCGGCGGATACCGATAAAGGCCAATTCGTGCTTATGAGTGGAGGAGATATCCGAGTCAGAACAAATGGCGGCGCCAAGGTTTTCAATGAGTTGAGCGACGCCGGCTGGATTCAGCAGTTCCTGCATGTCTTTTAGCCTACCGCCGGCAGAGTCGGCGGGCAAGGGGTAATGATCGTGCGTGTGGCTGCCGTGCAGGCGGCGTCATTAAGGAACCGGCATTTCTGTCGCAAAAAAGGAGAGTGGCCTGCGGAAACGGGGGGGATCAGCTGGAATTCAGGCTTGGCACGCGGATATTAGCGGTGGGAATATCGTTGTACGCGGCGGGCCGCCCGGACAGGTCAATGCGGCTGAACGGACGTAATCCGAACGCATGGCGAGCGGCGGGGGATGGTCCGCGGGGCGGCCGAATTGGCGGGAAAAGCAGGTGGGGGGAATGTGACGGATTGGGAATAAAGGTGAAGCTTGGGAGACTGAATTTTACGGACGGGAGGGTGCGCGTTTGTATATACGAATTGCGCAAAATTATACTTGTAATCGCCTGTCGTGTGGGTTAGGCTCAGTTTAGAGATGTTTCTCGTGCGTCCCAAGCAACAAGATGGATTGTGTGCGATTCGAGTAAATCCAGCGGTAAGGGACCTGCCAAGCAATTTTTAGACTCGTTCTTCCAGAATTTTGGAGGGCGCGAGGTGGTGTCTTAGAGAGTTCCTTTTTTTCGAGGAGAATCACATGGGCGTGGCAGGCAAAATAACTTTTTCGGCTTTGGCGCTTTGCGCGGCGGCAGGGCTGGCATCCGTGGCAAGGGCGGGAAGCACAACCATGACATTTACGCTTGGGCCAACGGCCCCCACGGCGACCGCCAGCGATGTATCCAATCTCGTGGGTTCAACCAATGATTTCGGGAATGTTAACACATCCACATCCGGCGGGTATGGAGGCAGTCTGTACGGTGCATCGGGCACGTATGGAAATGACCAGTACCAATACGTTGCGCAGGGGCGGCCGGCCCAGGGGCAGACATTCACCACCGGCAGTAATTCGACCGGTTATACCTTGACTGATATATGGATTCAGCACCCGGGCTACACCTCGCCGGTGGCGCAGACCGGATACAACGGCACCTATTGGAATTTGCCGTCAGGCGGGAATCTGACGCTGCGCATTACACAGCCGACGGCCTCCGGCTTAAATGTGCTGCAAACGGAGACCTACACCGCGACGGGTACGGAAAATAGCGGTGCACTGTGGGGCGGTAATTCACTTACCGGCGATAATCTTTGGCTGGATTTCACGCTGGGCACGCCGGTTACACTGGCGGCCAACACGCAATATGGGTTCGACATCGGCACATCAACCGCCAATACCTATTTTGAGATTTACGGAACGGATGGTTCAGCGACCGGCTACAGCTTCACCGGTGGAAATGCCTATGTCAGCGGTTATTCGGCGAGCACCGGTCTGGGTGACACCAGCCTGGGGGCGTTAAGCGGCAGCCGCGTATTTCTGGCGGCCCTGACGCCGAATGCGGCGGTTCCCGAACCGACCAGTATTTGCCTGCTGGCGGCCGGCGTGTTGGGGCTTCTAATGCTTAAACCGCGAAAGGTACGTGCCTGATTTGCAACGGGTCCTGGCCCCGTCGGGCTTGCATCAAAGAAGCGACGGGAACGGCAATTTAGATTTAATAAATCCCATTGGGCCGCAAGGCACAGTGGGATTTTTTTTACCAGCGGCCGCGCGCGCCGGGAGCTGAGGCTCTTTGAATGCAAAACTTACGGCGGACTACACGGCCGGGGGCTCCATATGCCATAGATGGCGCACGAGGAAATTACGCGTGAGTCGCCACATGTAATTCCAGTAGGGGCCGCCGCAGCCATGGTGCCCGTTGGGAAAGACCTGTATCTGAAAATCGCGATTGTGCATGATCAATTGTTCAACAACCTGAAAGGTGCATGCGGGATCCACATTATGATCCTGTCCGCCGACAATGAGCAGCAGTTTGCCGTTGAGTTTGGGCGCATTAACTGAATTGGACTGCTGGGCGTACCAGGGTCCGACGGGCCAACTCATCCACTGTTCGTTCCACCAGATTTTATCCACGCGGTTGTCATGGCAGCCGCTGTTGGCGACGGCGACCTTGTAAAAATCACCAAAGGCCAGCAGTGCGCGCAGGGCGCTTTGGCCGCCGGCGGAAGTGCCGTAAATGCCGACCCGTGATGTATCCATATAACGATATTTTGCGGCGGCGGCTTTTATCCATGCAATCCGATCCGGAAAGCCGGAATCACCCAGGTTTTTCCAGCAGACATTATGAAACGCCTTGGAGCGATTGGATGTTCCCATGCCGTCAATCTTCACGACGATAAACCCAAGTTCGGCGACGGTTTGCGGCCAGTAAAATGGTTCCCATGCCTTGGGCACAAAAGCGCCCTGCGGTCCGGCGTATATATCTTCCACAATCGGATAGCGGCGCGACGGATCGAAATGACTGGGGCGGATAATGATACCGTAGATATCCGTCACACCATCACGGCCTTTGGCGACAAATCTCTCCGGGCGGGGAATCCCTGTGCGCAAAAGCGCGGAAGCATCGGCTTTTTCAAGCGGACAGACGAGCGACCCATTGCCGGTACGGCGGAGGTTGAATTGCGGAGGCAGGTCTACCCGGGAATACCGATCAATGAGGTATTTGCGGTTCGGCGAATACTGGACGGTATGCGTGCCATTGCCGCGGGTAAGGGTGGTGAGGTGGCTGCCGTCAAAATTCACCCGGCAGAAATGGACATAGTAAGGATCCTGGCCGGGGATAATCGCCCCGGCACGAAACCAGATTTGCCGTTTAACGGGGTCCACATGTTCCACGCTGCGGACGACCCAATTGCCGCTGGTGATGCGGTTTTTTACCCGCCCGTGACGCGTGTCGACAAGGTAAAGATGATTCCAACCATCTCGTTCAGACATCCAGATCATTTCCGAAGATTGATCCAGATACCAGGTGAAGAATTTTCCGGAATAATCAAAGAATTCGCGGCCATTTTTGATGCAGTTCTCGTCAATGATGGTTTGGACATTTCCACTGGGAACTTCAATCGCCAACACACGCATGACCTGGTGGCCGCGTTGATTGAATACAAAACGGAACCGTCGCGAGTCCGGCTCCCAACACCATTCCGTGTTGGCCCAGGGATTGGCGAACAAGTCGTCTTTTACGGGCAACCCGCGGCCGGCGACGGCGTTAAAAATGGCGGGTTTGCGAATTGTGACCGGATCGCCGGCTTTAAGGTATTTGAAATCAACAAGATTGCAATAAATGGTTCCCGGGGGTGCCCATTGGACTTCGTAGACATGCCGGTTGGATCCGGGCTGTACGCGGATTACCGCAAAGTGAGCGGAATCCGGCGACCAATAAACCTGGGATGAATAAAAGTCGTCGGGCTTGCCATCCGTGGTCAGCGTTCGATCAGTGCGGGAATGGCGGTCGTGCAATACCACGTTGTGATTGCGAATTTCCACTTCCCAGCGGCCGTCCGGTGAAACGTTATTTTGCGGTCCCCAGCGATTGGGATTGCCGGGTGTAAAGGCGGGGGAGAAATGAGGCAGCGGATAGGGATTGTGCCGGGTGAGTTGCCATGTCCGCATGTTGCATTGCCAACCGTGGCCGAATGCATTGAATTCCAGCAGTTCCGGCTCGCGAATAGCGGTAATGAATAATTGCAGATGCCGACCGCTGAGATTTTTGCCCGTGGCATGCGAAAGTGCGGCGGCAAGGCGGGCATGATCGAAAGCCGGATGGTGCGCGGCGGACCGGCCGTCGACAAGAATATATTCCACTTCGCCGCGGGGCAGGCGGTCGGCAAACCAGAAAATATCGTCGGTCAACCAGTGAGGCTCAACATGGTCGTGAAACACTTTATCGCCGGTGAGCTGCCAGAGATGATCGGACCGATGGTAGGCAGCAGCGCTTCCGATGCCGACGGGATAGGCGGCGGCAGGATCGCCGACGGGAGCATCTCCGGCAACGGTTTCAATGGGCCGGGCGGCAATGGGGTTTGAGCGGGCGGCGGGCAATTGGGTGGCAAGAATCCCCGCGGCGGCCGCTTCAAAGAGCTTGCGGCGGGAAACGGTGATTGGATCGGCTGGTTCGTGTTGTGGGGCGCTGGGTTGACTTGAGTCCATCAGATGCTGACCTCCAATCTTGCCGGAGCCGGTAGCCGGTGTATTCCTTCGGATGATAGCGTGCCTGAGGTTCGGTCGGCAAATTCACCCGAGGCCCAGTGGTAACGAAAAATTAGAAAGCAAGGATGCAGACTGGCAACGGCGGGATGCAAAACCGGCCAAACCATTGAGCGGGTCAGGGGGAGTTTCGCGGGGAATGTCCGGGGAATTTCCGATTGAACCGGTTTTGGCGGTGTGGTTGGAATCGTTTCAGGGAGCGACGGCTGAACAAAAAAGGCAATGATGGTTTAGTTGCCGGGGTGGTCTTTTGATGCAGACCGGTATTGGCCGCGGGCAAGTTGAATCAGACGCTTAAGCGAGATGTTTGGTAGCGGGATGGTGAAGTGAATCCGCGGCATATTGTCCGCCTTGAACAGGAATGGATGCCCGCCGATGGTGATGATGCGGGGGCGGATGTGCGCGGGATTGCCTTTTCCGCGCGTCAGGCTGACGGTGATAATGGACTCATGGCGGCCGGTGACCAGTCGCAGATGCTCTGTTTTATATGGAAATGCCTTAAGTTCCAGCACGGTGACGGTGGCGAGTCCCTTGCCATAAACGCGTGCCATCGCCTGTTCCAGAGCCGGAATATCGCGGACATAAAGCGTGCCGGGGCCGGCGGATTGCATATCCATCGTGCCGACAATATTGCCGGAAAGGTCCATGTTGACGGCGGCCCGCAATTTTACCGGCCCGGAGGCGGTAAAGTGCTGCGGCGACAGCAGGGCAAAAAGGGAAGACTGGGAAAGATTGCGAGCCGTCACGCGAAAATTACAACTGCGGACTGCCGGGAAATATTCACCGCGTAACAGAATGTTCGCGTGATGCCAGATCGCCGAAAAAGCCGGAATTTTAACCGCCCGGGGGGTAATGCTGAAAGAGGCGAGGCCGTCGGCAAACGGCTGGTTCCAGAGCAGAAGAGATTTAAACGTAACCTTGGCGCCGGACAGTTGAAATCCAATGCCGGTTGCCGGGCTGGCCGGACGCAGAAGATCGCCATGAAATGCCAGTCCGGTGCATTGGATTTGGGGTGTGCCGTGGGCGGGCCATGCCAGAAGCTTGGCGCCTGCCGCCACTGCGCCGTGGCACGAGCGGATCGCTTTTGCCGCGGGAGTATTGGTATAGCTGATTTTTCCGGTGAATGTGAAACTTCCATCCACCACATGCAGGCGGCGGCCGGCGATCAAAATGCCGTGAAATTCCGCTGGCGCAATGCTTGCGGCCATGGGCGGATGCCTGGCGGCGGAAAAGCAGGCGACGGGTGCGAGTAAGGTGGCATATGCAAGCAGTGCGGCGAGGGCGAAGTTCAGGATGGACGGTCGGACCGTATGGGGCAATGGCAGCGATCGGCCGTAATCAAAAGGTCGAAAACCGACTGTTGCGGGGCGAGTCATAATGCGGCATGATAGCATTTTTGCAGGCCGATGCACGGGACTGAATGCCGTGGGCCGGGCCGTCCGCACAGCCGGGCCACACGCCGGCGGCGGGTGATATGCGTCCATGGCGGGTATTTGCAAAGATCATGTCGCGTGCACCGGATGCAATAAACAGAGCGAAGCCGGCGTTCTAACAAAATTCCGGCCATATATGACGGCCAATTATTTTTTTGTAAGGAAACGTGACGATGAAGCGACGTGAATTTCTTAAATTTAGTTTGGGCACGGCGACGGCACTATCTTTGGCGGGATGCGCCGGAACAGAATCCCTGCAGCAGATATCCGACCCGGTGGCGGCGGATGAAATCCGGTCTTCGCTCCGCACCGGCGGCGAATTGCCGCGGCGGTGTGAATTGCTTGATTTTGACTGGCGATTTCTTCCCCGCCCGACGGCAACGGCAATTCATGCCGCCGAGCCTCTGACGCATTGGTATTGGAAGCGCGGCACCGCGGAACAGGCGGCGGAGGCGGCCACGGGGCAAACGGATACGGCGGGCGGCTGGCAGGCCGCGACGACGGAGGCCGCGCAGATGAATTTTACCGGTACGGCATGGTTTCGCACGCAATTGCCGCAGCTGGAACACGGCGATCGGGTGGTCCGGTTCACGCATGTGGATGACAACGGCGTCGTGTATCTCAACGGCAGGCGGCTGTTGAGCCACCATGGGTGGGATTCGGAATTTGATGTGTCGCTGGATTCCGCGTGGTCCGCCGAGGGCCCGAATATATTGACGGTTCTGGTGGATAACACTTCCGGACCGGGCGGGATTTATGGACCGGTGACTTTTGGCTGGTCTGCGGGAAATGGCCAATATGCAGGGTCGGCGGTGGATGACAAGGACTGGCAGCGAGTGCAGTTGCCGCATGATTACATCGTGGAAGGGGCATATTCATCGAAGGCGAATACCGGCCATGGATCATTACCGGTATTTCCGGCCTGGTATCGGCGGACGTTGCATATCCGGGCGGAGGATCAAGGCAAAAGTCTTTATCTTTACTTTGAGGGGGTATATCGCAATGCGGAAATATATATGAACGGACGGTTGATTTCGCGTCATCCGGGCGGTTACACCTCGTTTCATGTAGATATCAGTTATGCGGTGAACTACGGCGCGGACAATACGCTGGCGGTTTATGTGGATCCGCGTGATTTTGAGGGGTGGTGGTATGAGGGCGGCGGGATTTACCGCCATGTCTGGCTGACGGCGGCGGACCGGGTGCATGTGGCGCCATGGGGCGTCTATGTTGTTTCCGAGGTGCAAAATGCCGGGGATCCACAAACAGCCTCCGCCGCCTTAACCATTGAGACCACGGTGGCCAACCGCAATGTAAAGCCTCAGGCCTGCCGGGTGCGTTCCACCATAATGGATCAACAGGGGACCGCGATTGCCGTGGTGGAGAACGGGCAAACAGTTGATTCGAGTCTGGTTAATATTCCCGGCGATGAGCAGGCGAAATTGCTTTCATCGGATAATGAGGACCAATCGAGTTATCTGCACAATGGGACAAAGATTGTGCAGCGGGTGGCGATGCCTTCGGTGCACTTATGGTCATTGGAAAACCGGTACCGCTACAGCGTGCTGACGGAAATTCTTGTGGACGGCGGCGTGGTGGATCGTCATGTCCAGAAATTCGGCATTCGCAGCATTCGATTTGACGCGGATCACGGTTTTCTGCTGAATGATAAGCCGGTGAAATTGCAGGGCGTGTGCAATCATCAGGATTTTGCGGGGGTGGGGATCGGCATTGCGGACAGCCTGTTTTATTATCGTATGAAACAGCTTAAGGAAAAACTGGGCTGCAATGCCATACGGTGTTCGCATAATCCGATGTCACCGGCGATGTATGAGGCGTGCGATGAACTTGGCCTGCTGGTGATGGATGAAAACCGGCATCCGGGCACTTCCGTGGCCACCAAGGCATGGGTTGGGCAGGCTTATAAGGGGACTTGGCATGTGGAAAGCATGGTGCTCCGGGATCGCAACCATCCCAGTGTTATCATGTGGTCCATGTGGAATGAGGAATGGGCCATTCAGAGTGATGCGTACGGTAAAAAAATGATGGCATACTTGATGCAGGCGGTGCATCGCCATGATACGACGCGCCCCATTTCCTGTGCGGATAATTCCGGTACGGGAAGAGGCTGGCTGATCGGCGTGGGAGCGGCGGAAGACCTGCTTGGCGTGAATTACAATTACCAGGACTATGACTGGTTGCACAAACAGTATCCGAACAAGCCGATATTCGGCAGTGAAACCGGGAGCAATTGCGAGTGCCGCGGAATTTACCATACCAGCAACACCGCCGCGCACCTCACCAGCTATATGTCTCCGGAAGGGGCGTGGCGACCGCTGGGCAGGCGGGAATTCGTAGCCGGCGGTTTTGTGTGGACCGGTTTTGATTATCGCGGCGAAACCACACCGTTCGGCTGGCCGGAAATCAATTCAAATTTCGGCCTGCTGGATATGTGCGGCTTTCCCAAAGATGACGCGTTTTATTACAAAGCCTGGTGGGACCGGAACCAGCCGATGGTGCATATTTTCCCGCACTGGAACTGGCCGGGAAAAGAAGGACATACGATTCCGGTGTGGTGTTTCAGCAATTGCGATCAGGTGGAGCTGTTTGTCAACGGCCGCAGCCTGGGGCGTAAAACCATGCCGGAATTCGGGCATTTGCAGTGGAACCACGTGGTGTATGAACCGGGCAAATTAACGGCCGTGGGATATCGACATGGGAGTAAGGCCGCCCATTGCGTTGTGGAAACCACCGGCAAGCCGGCGGCCCTCACGCTGCAAACGGATCGCACGCAATTGATCGCCGATGGACAGGACACAATGCCGGTGAGCGTGAGTGTTGTGGATGGAATGGGGCGGGTTGTGCCAACGGCGGATAACCGGGTGACATTTACCGTGGCCGGCAATGGCGTCAATGCCGGGGTGGGCAATGGCGATCCGAGTTGCCATGAGCCGAATCAGGCGGGCTACCGCAGCGCATTTTGCGGCCTGTGCATGGTGTTGGTACGGGCGGGCCGGCAGACCGGGACGATTGTGCTGACGGCACGATCACCCGGCCTTACGGATGCGCGCCTGGTAATTCCCACCGTCGTGGCCGGTGTTTAATTTCCGTGAAATCCGCAGTGCATTAAAAGCTTGAGGCTGAATTTTGCCGTTGCCGTAAAGCGGCATTTGATTTTATTCGGGCATATGATTCGGGCGGCTTGATTTATTTATTTTTCGGCATTTTTATCGGACATTTCCGATAAAACCGTCGTGTACGGGGGGCCAGTCTTTGCGCTTTAGTATATAACTTTTGCGCATTTTTATACTAGCAATCCCAAGTGCAGTGGGTTAGAGTTCAATAGTCAGTAATCTGCTGCTGATCTCAGTCATAATCTTAACTGATCAGAACGGCAGAATGGCGGATGGTACATCAACTGTCCGTCGTTTTTTCGGTATGGCGCCGAGCTAAATTGAGGTCTAATTTTGCGCGATCAGCTGCAATTGTCGCTGGTTTTGTCGCAAAAAGGAGAAGTCGTATGAATATCCGAATGAAGCGTAACAGCGGATTTACCCTGGTGGAACTTCTGGTGGTAATTGCGATCATTGCAATTCTTATAGCTTTGTTGCTGCCGGCGCTGGCTTCGGCAAAGGCGGCCGCGGATCGAACGGTGTGTGCGGCGAATTTACATGATGATGGCGAGGCGCTGCAGGTTTACGGTGCATCCAACCATAATTTTTGTCCCTTTATTTACACGCGTAACGGCGCTAATGGAACCCTCAATTACGGTGAAAACGGCGGTACTTGGCTGTGGGATATGAACTTCGGCACCCGGTATGCCCTGACACAAAGCGGCGCGGCGGAAGGAACCATGTACTGCCCGTCCAGCCCGGAGATCAACACCATTACCCCGAATTATATGTGGGGCGGATTCCCGCTGGGCAGGCCGATTCCCACACAGCCGTACAACGCGGACCCAAGCCGGGTTTTTGGTTCTGGCCTGCAATGCTGTGAAACAACGTATTATTGGCTGTTCGCTCGCGGTCCAACCAACCAGTATCCCCTCCAAACTACGTTCCAAGGTGAAGTCTGGAACGGAGGTTCCATGACCCGGTGGATCGGCCATGGTCCGCCGCCGGGCTACCAGACCCGGGTCAATCAGCCGATTCCCATTGATCAGGGGTATGCCGTCGGTTCGATACCGATCATCACGGATGCCGTACTGCTGGATCAGGCGACCAACAGTTACACCAATGTTTCCGGATATTACACAGATTTGAGTTCCAATCACCTGAATGAGGCGGGTGTGCCGGAAGGCGGAAACGAATGTTTCATGGACGGCCACGTGGAATGGGTGCCGTTGGGCAACCAGGCGACGCTCTCCAATCAAAGGATTGCGGGAACAATGAAATTCCGCGTGCAGGCGGGAGGCTATTTCCTTTCGGCCCCCATGTTTATCTGGTAAGTACGGGCAGTCGGCATCAGGATAGGAAAAAGCAGTAGTCTTGAACTGCCATGAAAGGAGGTTGCACCTGAGAGATTGCACAAAGCATGAACGGCGTTCCTGAGTAGAGCCAGAGCATGCGAAAAATACAGTTTAAATGTCAATTTGATCGGTTCTTTTTACTTTGTAGGAGTTGCATATGAGCGGAACGAACAGCAGGAAAACCGCACTTTCCGGTTTGATGGGCCTGGGAGCGACGGCGGGTTGTATTGCAGGGGTTTTGAGTCTGGCCCAGTCAGCCCAGGCGACACTTATTCATGAGTATAGTTTTAACACTGCCACCATTAACGCCAGCAGCGGGGCGTATACCACGCCGGATTCAATCGGCGGCGCCAGCTATGCGGCGACGATCATGGGAACCGGTGCGGTCAGCGGCGGCCAAGTCGATTTGTCGAATAACAATGTTCAAAGCGGTGCGGCCGGCCTTGCTTATGTGTCACTGCCGCTTTCGGCATTGCCGACAACCAGCCCGACAGTGAGCTTTGAGCAGTGGTTCGCGGCGAGCTATGATTACCAATCC
Organism: Planctomycetota bacterium; assembly: GCA_021808485.1. Lineage (GTDB taxonomy): Bacteria > Planctomycetota > Phycisphaerae > WQYP01 > WQYP01 > JAJYPG01. The sequence continues at coordinate 15,136 of JAKBBN010000049.1, forward strand.
GGCACGAGCGGAGTGGTTTATCCGTGGAATCGCGCAATGGATTTTAACAATGATACGCTGGCGACCAGCAGTGACGCTGAAGCGGTAAGCCCGAAAGGCACCTCCGGTGAGTATTTGTATACCGCCTTGGACAACGGCGGCGGCGGGTCGCGCACAGCCATGACCGGCGGCGGTTACACCGCCGAATCCGGTGTGACTGACTATACCGACGGCTGGCTGACCAAGCCATCCAGTACAGGTGCGCCGGTGACCCATATGATTGCCGTGGTGATTGATCAAACCGCAACGACAGCAGCCCCAGATGGCACCATCACCTACTATATTGACGGTGTCGCAAAGGGTTCGGCGAATCTGACTTCCGCCAACGAATGGACGGCGATTGCCCCCACGTTTACCAACGCCTGGCTGGGCCGGTCCGCGTTTGGCACTGATGGCGTGTTCAACGGAACGATGGATGAATTCCGGATTTACAACAATGCCCTGAGCGCCAACCAGGTGGCCGCTGATTTTGCAGCCGGCCCCAACACCGTGCTGACGCCGGAACCGGCTTCGCTGGCCATGATTGGCTTGGCGGGTGCGAGCCTGCTGCTTATGCGGCGACGGCGTGCGGCGGTTTGATCCGCATTGGCGGGAAATTACTTTTGGAAATCTCCCATATTTTGGGGCACGCGAACAGAATGTTACCTGTTCGCGGCCCCAATTTTTTTGCGCCAAGGTAAAAAAATAAGGCGGGCGGATTTTTGACCGGCTTGGCGCGATGAAATTTGCAGATGCGAATGGGTGTTAACCTGTCAACTCAGCCGGCACACTGATAGCCTTGACCGTCCCTGGTGGCGAGCCGTGGACGGTTGCCTATGTAAATGGACGGTTTGCGAAGGTGCGATTTCCCACGTTCGCCAAGCCGGCATGATCAGGCTGTATTAATTGACGCGGCTTGGATACTGCCGGGCGGCGGAAAAAGCGGCCGTGTTCAAAGTTGATCCTGTTTTAGAAAAGTTAATTGCCCCACGGAGGGGCCATCGAAGCATGGCGGCAAGGGGAGGATAAGGAGTAAACGCAATCAGCCACGCTGACCGGCGGAGATTATGGTTTGGAATGCAGATCCTCGGTGAAAAAGACGGTTCCGGTTGTACAGTCGGCCTGCCTGCCGCCCGACAACAAAGCGGGCGGCAGGCATTTTGGACGCTTGGCGCACTCCCGGCTTTTACGGGAGATTACCATCGCCGACAATGCGGCTTGGGAAAAGCATGGTCATTAGCGGATGCAAACGCAGCACATTGACCGAACGCGGCGGAAACACCTGCGTGAAATGCGAGCCTGCATCATGGATTGTATGAGTCACCGGAACAACATTGTGCGGATGCTGAATGCTGTTTTGCGCATTGCGCGGTCCGGTGAGGACTATGGATTCACCGGTGGACGCGAGCTTGCCGGCCCCGCGGATCGAAATAGCCGTTGACACCGGCCAATTGGAAATGTTCACTACTTTCAGAATGATATCACCGGTGCGGTTGTCGCGGCTGGCGGTGGCGCGCAGCGGCTTCTGCTGCAGCCGGATATCATGGATGAGCCGGCCATCAAGATAGCAGCGGATGCGCCCCGGATTCACCCTAATTTTAATGTCATACCACCGGCCTGTTTGAATGTGCGACGGATGAAAATTGCCGGCCACATCCGGCATTTCCAAGCCTTCCCGCGTATTGCCCCATCCGCCGATATTCCACCATGATTTGACATTCTGATTGTGGGAGCAGAATGAAATAAGGAAGCCTTCGGCTCCGCTGATTTTGCGGGCCTTGAGGGTGAGGGTGTAGTTTTTCCAGTTATTATTGCCGATAAAAGCGCGTTCGTTGACGGCCTGATCAGTCTGTTCCAGGGCGCCATGTTTTATATGCCAATCGCCGGAGGCAAAGCGCCATCCCTTTTTTCCATCGGCGGCGAAATTTGACTGATACAGGATTTTACCATGCCGCGTCACTTTGATGTCCTTGAATTCCGCGGACGTGTTCCACGTGCCCACGCCGATCGCACCGCCCATCGATTGGAGCGGCAAGGATGAATTATTGACCTTCATCGGAAGCACGACACTTCCCTTATTTTGGGAGAACATGACCTGTGCGTAATATGAAGGCGATCCATAGCTGTGAAGGGCGTTGTAACCGATGAGGTTTGTGCCCCAGTTGGGTGCATTGACATTAACAAAAAGCGGTGCATAGGAGCACATCAGAACGTTGTTGGAATCCTGTTCCAGGCCGGTGAGCCATGCGGCGTCCCCCAAAGCTGCGTTCATGTCGCAGGTGGGACGGCCTTCAACGGTGGCCCATTCACCCACAAAAATCTTTGGGAAACCCGGTCGCAGGTGGTCGTAATGATGTGTATCGTTCCACATGGCCGGGGCGGACCGGTAAAAATGGTCGTCCACGAGGTCGGGCTTTACACCGTCAAAGCTGGCCGCATGCACGGTGGCAATCAGCTTTAAATTCGGGTACTTGGCCTTGATGGCCCGGTAAAAAGAACTGAATCGCATGGCATAGCTGCCCGAATGGTCAAAGAAATCCTCATTGCCGATTTCGACATAGTGCAGTTTGAACGGTTTGGGATGACCGTCTTTGGCTCGCACCGCACCCCATTTGGTATGCACTGATCCGGTGACATACTGGATTTCCTCCAGAGCGCTTTTGATGTAAGGCTGCAGCGCCCTTCTGGTGGAAATATGCTCGCCATCAAGCGAAAATCCGGCATATACCGCCAATACGGGCTGCATATGCAGATCCTGACACCACATCAGGAATTCCAGCAATCCCATGCCATCGCTGGATGGGTAACCCCAGCACGACCAATGTCCGGGCCGCTGGGTTACGGGGCCGATGGTTTTTTTCCAATTGAAGCGATCGGCAATGGATGAGCCTTCCAGGTAGTTGCCGCCGGGGAATCGCAGGAAAGAGGGATGCAGAGCCTTGAGTTTTTTCATAAGGTCAATGCGAAAGCCATTGGGCTGATTTTTATAGGTTGGCGGGAAAAGGGATACATAACCGAGCCAGACGGTGCCGGTGGAATGAGCGGATACGACGAATACATTATTGAGCGTGGGTTGAATATTGCCGGGAGTGTGCAGTGTGGTGGAAAACTTTTTCCAGCCGACCGTAAGGCCTTTAATTTGAGCGGAGACCAGCACGGTGGAGCCGTCGCGGCTTTCAATGGAAAGTGTAAGGGGGCCATGAAAGCCGGCTGAGGCGCGGGCATAAATCGTGGCGGTGTAGGTGGTGTTGGGCTTGGCGGGAATGCCCCAGAAGCCGTCGTTGGCCACGCCGGCCCGTCCGCCCTGCCCGATTGCCGTCACATGGAGTTTCAGACTGGAAGTAAGGCCGGTGTGATTAACGGTGTGATGGTGATCAAGCGACATGGTGGCCGCGGCATTGCCGCCGGTAACCAGCGTCCAGTGCCAGGGACTCGTCGCATTGTCTTTAAATGCGCGGTTTTGAATAAGTTCGGCGTACAGCCCGCCATCGTATGAATGGCTGATTTCTTCAGTCATCAGGCCAAATAGAATTGGACTGATCGGATGCAGGGGGTGTGCGGCATTGATTTGCATGCTGGCGCGGGCGACGCGCCGTGCGGACTGGGCATAAATCCTGCCTGTCCAGATGAGGCCGCAGAAAATAATTGTCAGCAGTATCGCAAGTTGATTTCGTATAATGTTGGAATACTTCATGATGACAGATTCCCTAAATGATGAAATAACACTTACTTTCGAATAGACCACAGACCGATGGATAATTTGTGAGCCGGTGGATCGGATCGTCCCCGGCCGAAATTCAGGCCGGCGGCGCCAAGTTGAAAAAACAACACTGCGACCACACCGCTGAAGACCGATATTGGCACATGGAGACAATCCTGTAGTTGGGCCGGATGAAAAAGATTACCATGATTTCCGGTTCACGTCAACTTTACCGATACTTTGGTTCGGGCAGGTGACGAATGGGGCGCCGGAGACTCACGCTTAATACGGGCGTTATCCTGATTTACAGACGATGATGACTTTTGTCGTCTTGCTTCCCAGCGGGATTATGGCCAGGCCGCGTTTCTGTTTCACCGGATGCGATTTGCCGGATTCGATCATGGCTTTTCCGCGGTGCAGCATTTTTAAGCGGAGAAACGCCCTTGGTGTTGCAATGCCGGCCGGCGCCAGAAACAGGGTAAGGCGTTTGATAACCGGATTGAACCGAGCGGCGGAAATGTGCCCGGCAAAACATTTAACAAAAAGATGCAACGGGGCGATATATAACCGATGATGCAGGCCGTCGTGCATGGTAATGAGCAGCCGCCCGTGATTCCGCTGAATGGAGCATCCGTAACCCAGCCAGCCGAATGCGTGGCTGTGAGTTATGTATGCGGCGTCAGATCGTACAAAGCCGTAGAATTCGAGCCCGTAGTCGCCGACATAGGGGTCAAATTGCATGATCGCCGGATCGCCGTCAAAGCATTGGGATCCAAAACCGTTCGGGGCAATGTCGGTTAAGGCTCCCAGCGTGCCGGCGTAGCCCGTGCGCAGGGCGGCGGTATCCGAGGGGTGGGACCGGTATGCGGCCAAAAGCGAGTTCGCATTAATTCCACCGCCATAATGCTGTAACAGCCGGGCAATGTGCGGCCATTGGGTGCCGTTGACCAGTTCATCAAAATAGCGGTAGCCGGCGCCGTCGTATCCCCAGTTCGGCACTGAAGGATCAAATGCCAGTATGCAGCGCAGTGCCTGGCGTGCCAGCGCTCCGGCATGAAAAAACCGGGCTGTCAGGTAAACATCCGGTTCGCCTGTGCTGTCCCATGGCATTTCGCTGCCATACGGATAGGAGACGGCCAGCCAATGCGCCAGTCGCTGTTTTTCAAATGCCAGCAATCGGGCATATTGGTGGAGCATTCCTTCGCGGTGCAGATCCTTGATGACGGAAAGATAGATATCGCCATCCATCAGTCCGTCCGGATCAGGTGCGAATTTCCTTTGCGCCATGATGGTGCGGTACGCTTGCCGAAGATACCAGCGCCAGGGCCGGCTGGTGACAAGTCCGGTATGGTAACGGGCCAGACGGTACAGGCACCAGTAAACAGCAGCTTGGTGCGGATAATTAAATGCCCGCCACACCGCATGGGCCTGCGCTTCCGGGCCCATGAAGCCGCCGTTGGAAATGGTGTAGTAATGGGGGAATTTGTGTGGATCAAAGTAGAATTGCGACCGCCGGACGCCATAGTTTTTCTGCTGCAAGTGGCCCCACAGGGCATGATTGACGTAGAGTTCAAGATCTTGAATCTGCCGGCGATTCGGCAGATAAAGATTCTTCATGGCGGCGGCAAGATTCGGCCCGGCTCCCATTTCATCACTCAATCCGACCATCCAAATGGACCCGGCATGTTGCAACACGAGTTGATGCGTGAAGTTGTCCCACGGCATGAACGAATCCGTGCGATGGAACGGATCATGGATATCCGTATACCATTCATGTTTCACCAGAAAGCGGCCGAATCGACGGAGCAATTTGCGCTCAGGCGGTATGACAAAATAATGGATGAATTGCCGCTGCCCGTCGGCAAAGTGAATTGTCAGTCGCGCCCGGCCGGGCGTGTCGCCATACACGTTAAACGCAATCCACGGGGCGGGGGCCCGCGTCGTGATTGGCGCAACCCGCAGGGCCGACCGCGGCGAAATGGTGATGGCGGAAACCGGGGCGGGCGGATTAAGAAATAATTTGGCGGGGACGTTGACGGCTACCACATAACCCGGAACACCGAATGCGACCGGCATGCGATGCCGCGGCAGCAGGTGACGGCTTGCCGCCGTGCGGTTTGCCACAATAAACCGCCAGGTGAATGTGCGGCGGGCGCCGGGCGCCAAGCGTACGGCGGTTCCCTGATTCCAGGGTTGGGCGTTCTTCCAACTGGTGCGGCAATAGGACAGGGAATGGACCAGCCATTCCTGCATCGCGCCCAAGGCAGGCCATGCGGCGTCACGATCATCGGACAGCGGCCTGTATGCCTCAAAGCCGGATTGCGGGCCGGGCAAAACATACAGCATCGGGGGACGGCCATTAAATCGCGATATCCGGAGGTAGCCGGCATTTCCTCCGATATACGGATTGACGTACGTACACTGTCGATACATATTCGTACGCTGCAGATTGTCATAATCACTGTTAAATATCATGGCGGCGCCAATGGATCCAATGGTGACCGGCACAGTACTGTGATTGCGCACGATGAAAGTCATGGCCAGATTGCCATCCGGCGATCGCGTCCATTCACGAATAACGCCGACCGGACAGTTTTCGCCCATGGATGAGGTGATATCCGCGGCGGAAAGCACATCGGGCGATTTCATATGAATGAGCCGCGCGGTCGTGCGATGATCCGCGGATGAAAAAAAGTGCCAGCTATGCCGCCCGCTGATGCGTGTCTGGAGCGTAAGATCGCCCAACAGATAATATCCATTATGGGCCCGGATAAACCGCTTTTTCCACAGCAGGAATTCAAATCCGGCGTGGCCGGTCCGGGCCGGCGTGCGCAGGGATAGTGCTTCACCGGTGGCGGCGGAAATGCGTAATTCGAGGTGCTTGAGGCGAAACGTATCGATTTTCTTCAGCAGCAAATGCACCTGTGTTCTGACTTTGTGCGCATGATAAGCACTTTTCCGCTGTAGAAAGTCGGTGCGAATTTGCGCTGGGGTTAACGCTGCGGCGAATATACGGATTGAGGCAATTGCGATTTGCCGGTTCACCAGGCCGGGGTTGTGAAAATCCGGCCGATTGCGATCGCCGTTTTGCACGCCGATTTCAAGATGGCCGGCCCTGTGAGTATTGAGGTGAATCGGAAGTTGTCCGCGAAGCCGGCCGTTATCATATATTTTTGCGGTTGTTCCGTTATAGGTGTAAACCAGATAATGCCACTGGCCTGGCGCCGGCGGCGTGGGCCAGCCCATATCATCGGCCCAATGCGTTGCCGCGCCGAATTGCGGATCCGCCCCCCAGCCGAACGATATTTCCGAGCCTTGCGGGCCGCCCCTGCGGCCCCATGCCACCATGGTGCCGGCGGCTGATTTTACCGCGGGCTTATAGGCCCATACGGCGATGCTTCGCGGCGAATTGCCGCATAATGCGGTTGGAGGCCTGGGACCGCGATAGCCTTCCCTGCCGCCGAATTCCACCGCGCGAATACCCTGAATGGTAACCAGCCGGGGCTTGCCCAGCGGCATAAAATACTGCGGTGTTACCCGGTTTTTCCACAGCCGATGGGTGGGGGTTAAATCCGCGGCTTTCAAATAAATAAGAGGGGCGGCGATTCGGAGTGTTTGATTCGGACTGCGGACGGTTGGCTTGGCGGCAGTTGCCGGGCCAACTGCCAGCAGTTGTAAAAACATCGCAACAAACCCCGTCCGGATCATGTGGACCTTTCTTTTTTAGCCCTTGTAAAAGCGCCGACCGGCCCATTTTATGGCTTTGTCTGCCGAAGGTCGTCAACCCACGGATTTAGCGTGTGACGATTCTGGCTCCGAAAAGTCCGCCGGCGATATTTCCGGGATTCGCCTGCAAATGAATGGTAAGATACGTTTTGCCCCGCGTGATGGATTCGGGAATCGAATAGCGGATATGCTTGATATGTCCCGGCTTGAGGTCATGTAGGGATTGCGTGGCAATTTTCCGGTCGTCCACATCTATTTCAAATGTTCTGGCGCCGCCGTCGCTTCCCCACCAGGCACACATTAACGCCTGCGGCTTATCCGGCAGGCATTTCATGGTAAAGGTGAATCCACCCCCGTCATTACCGGCGAGCCATCCGCGGCTGAGGGTGGAAGTTACCAGCGTTCCGCGTGCCACTTGTACCTGGTCCCGCAGTTGATGGGCCGCCAATGAGGCGTCGCTGCCCGTATCCAAGTGGTCCACGGTAATGACGTTAAGCTTTTGTTCCTCGGCCGTACGACGCTGCCGCTGTTTTTCCAGTTTGCTCCATCCCGCCGGTGTCATCTGGTCAAAGTACACCACATATCGCTCATGAGCCACCTTGTAAAATGGCACCAGCGTAACCTCTTCGGGTTTACCGACGTCGGTGGTATGCCAGACCAGCGGTTTGACCGGATCCGGCTTGAGCCATGCCTCAACAGGCTGATTCCGTGGTACCAGAACGGGCACGGTAACCGGGTCGGGTACATTAGCCCATTCATACTGGTTGCCGTTGGCGTACGGAATCGGCTTCTTCATCAGCGCATCGCCTAAAACACCGGCCAATACAACAGGCCCGGCCAGAATCGCGGTCTTTTCCGGATGGTGCTGCAGCGGCTCCAGCCGCAGGGGTGTTTGCAGACGTATTTCCAGGGTGTCGCCATTGGCCCATGTTCGCTGAATGTTCAGATAGCTTCCCGGCTTGTCGGCGTCCAGTGTTTTTCCGTTCAAGGTGACTTCCATGGCCGGGGTGGACCAGTAGGGGTGGCGCAACTTGATCAATGCCGGGCTGGGTGCGGCGCAGCTGACTGTGATGCGAACGTTATTTTCCTCCGGAAAACGGGTGGTCTGGGTCAGAGTGATACCTTTGGCTTTCCAGTTCAGGGTGGAACCAACGTACAGGTTCACCCATAGCGTGTCGGCATTATGATAATAGATACCGCGGGCATATTTGCTGTGATTTTCCATGCCTGTGCCCACGCAGCACCAGAAGGAATCCCACGGAGTGGAGAAGGTTTTGAAATGCCCGGCCTGCATGGACATGTAATAGGTCATCATGCCGGTTTCCGGGTCCTGTGAGCCAAGGATATGGTTAAGCAGGCCGCGTTCAAAAAAGTCGGCGGATTCCATATCCGCATTCCAGCAAAAATAATGATTGGTGAGCTTGAGGATATTGTATGTGCAGCAGCTTTCCGCCGTTCCAACGGATAAATGCCGCCAGGCATCCCCCAGGGGAAAGAAATATTCCCGGTCGGAATTTCCGCCGAAAGCATAGGTACGGTGCCGGGCCACATTTTGCCAGAAGAATTCCGATCCGACGCGGTATTTCTGTTTGCCGGTAAGTTCGTATTGCCGGGCAATACCGATCACACGGGGAATGTACTGATTGGAATGATGTCCGGCCAGTATGTTGCGGTCGTGCATCAATGGATCCAACTGAACCTTCTGGTTGAATTTTTCCGCCAGTTCCAGGTCCGCCTTGCGGCCGGTAATGCTGTACACATCCGCGAGCACTTCATTCATGCCGCCCTGTTCGCTGATCAGCATAAGCTGCATCTGTTGAGTGGTGAATTTGTCGCCGAACTGCCGTGCCCAGTCGGTCATGCCCAGCAGAATGGTTTTAGCCTGATTACGGCCGGTATACAGATACGCATCGCGCAGGCCGGCCATGATTTTATGGATGCAGTACCAGGGGGACCCCATACCGTCGAGTTCGAAGGAAAAGGCCGCGTGCGGATTCCCCACATTGATATGTCCCGCCAGGACGCGCTTAAAGGCCGCTTTGCTGCCGGGCATGCCGGCACAATAGCCGCGGAATTGCGGGTCAGACCGGCCATTGGCTTTCTGGCAGGCGGCGAGGCGCGGCAACAGGGCATCAATTTTTGCCAGAAGGCGCTTATCGCGGGTATGGGCGTACATCATGGATGCGGAAGATAAGAAATGACCGGTGATATGACCCGCAATACCGCCGGCCTCCCAGCCGCCGTAATTCATGGCCTTGGGTTTGAATCCCGCCACTTTTTCGAATGGGGCGAGCAGACGGTCCGGATCAAACGCCAGCAGATATTTCATATCCCGTTGCTGATTATCCATGAACGGACCGGGGCCGATGCGTATATCCGCAAGATCAAATTCATAAGCC
>JAKBBN010000129.1 GCA_021808485.1 Planctomycetota bacterium
CGCCCCATGTTTTTTCTAGGACCAGGCCAATGCCTTCAATCGCAAAAAGCAGCGCGTAAACAAATGTGCCGCCGGCCAGCAATTCCATCTGCTTTTTATGGATCAGGGCGATATGATCCAGGACCAGATCAACCCAGTGGTTGTGCGGATCCAAACGAAATTTGTTGACCCAATGCAAGGCTATCTGCGTAAGGTTGGCATTCCGGAAGTGGATCACCAGGATGCCCACGGTAAGCAGGGCGGCCATCTTCAAAAATTTAAACAGACCGATCAGCAGCAAAATGCGATTGCGGTGCGCTTTATCCGGTCGTGATGCGGTGCGGGCGGAACTCGTCATGCGGTCTCCAGTGGCGTGGTAAACGCGGCGCTGACCGCATCGGCAATCGCGGTGGAAATAAGCTCTACGCCGGCCGGATTTGGATGAACACCATCGGCGGCAATCCAATTCATCCGTGGCGTGCCGCGGGATTCCATATCCAGAACGGCGCGGCGTACGTTTACCAGCGGCAGGCCGTGATCCGTGATCCACTCAATAAAGCGCTGCTGGTAAATTTCTCGCCAATGATGCCGGTTGGCGAAAATTTCAGGTCCGGCATGGAAAAACAACCTGTTGGCCTTTTCCGCCGGCGGCTGCGGTGAGGAGGGAATCGTCAATACGGGGATGAACCTGGCCTGTGGCGACAATTGCCGGCAGGTGTCGTAAATTTCATCCCAAATTCGCGCAAAATTATCTATTCCGGCCTGTTGATCGTTGCTGTTGTTAAAGGCACACGATTCGAGAACCACCACGTCCGGCTGGAGTACCGGCAGAGGAAGCATCCGCTGGCGGCCATGCCAGAATTCATAGCGCAGGCGGTAAAGCACCAGTTCCGCGCGCGTCGCACCGACACCGTAATTCAGCAGATCGAATGTCAGGTCAGGCCGGCGCTCCTGCAGCAGCGCCGCGAGTATCCGCGGGGGCGTGTGCAGATACTCGGTCATGGAATCGCCGTAAAGTGCCAGCTTTAGATTTATCATTCCGTACTACCTTCAGGGGTGCGCACGCCGCAGTACCCATTTTTGCAGTATCCTAGCTGATGGGGCGAAATGTACAAGAATTAACCGACTATCCGGCCGGTGAGTGTTGCCGGAGGATGGTGTGAATCTGGAAAGGTATCCGGCTGCGGCATGCATGGATAAGAAAAAAAATGGCCCAGGCGCTGCACCGATTACGCCTGGGCCTGTAACACTACCGACCACGCGGCCGGAGGTACTCAAAAGAAAGGCGACTTTCGAACCGCCGCCGGCCGTCAGATAAGAACCTGCTGGTTGAGCGTTTCGCGCAGTTTTTCCAGTGCACGGTTCTGAATCTGCCGTACCCGTTCCTTGGTTACGCCGATGACCTGTCCGACTTCTTCCAGTGTCATGGAAGATTCGTCCTGCGTACGGTTAAGGGCGAATCGGGCTTCAATCACGCGGCGTTCCACATCGGATAAATTGGCGCCGTTCACACGGATGATGCGCTGCAACTCTTCCACCGCGTCCCGGGCCACTCCGTCACGCCGGGTTTCCATTTCATTGGACCGTTCCATGGAGGGGTCGAATTCCATGGGAAACAGCGTGTGATAGCGGTTGGATTTCACCGCCAGGCGGCTGAAGGCCTTGAGAATGGCACGGCAGGCGTATGTGCTGAATTTAAACCCGCGGGCCGTATCAAATTTTTCAACGGCCCGAAGCAGAGCCATGTTCCCTTCGGAGATCAAATCGCCAAAGTCAACATCGGCCATCCGCGTCCGTTTAGCCATTGCCAGCACAAGCGCCAGATTGGCATTGGTGATTATTTCCCTGGTATCGCGAACGCGGGCGTACCACATCGCCAGGCTGGACGCGGTTTTCCGTCCTGGTTTTTCCTTGAAAGCCTCCGCAAGAATTCCGGCGCGCATCCGGGCGTAGTTGTATCGGAGGAACAGATGCCTTTCTTCATTGGCCTTAAGCAGGGAGGAAGTTGGCGCAGTCGAGGAAAGTGCATCGTCCGCCATCGGGTGGTACCAGCCGGTGCCGGCGATGGATATGTCCATCCCCTCATCAAACAGCTCTTTTTCAGCGTGCGGCTTATTGAAAAGAGGGTTGGGCATATAATCCAGTGAAACGCTGAGCGCTTCGGTAGCCAGCTCGCGCTCTGATGCACTCAGTGCGGCCAAGGCTGCCCGCTGCTTTTGGTTTGTAGGGGAAAAATATGGCGCAACTTTTTGCTCTTTTATATTTGCGACAACAGTGTTCATAAAACACCTCCTGCAGTTTTGTCGGTGGGCTTAAGTCCACCTTACATAGTTTAATAACGAACAAATTTGATGCCGGATCGGATTTTTTAGAATAATCTCGACCAAATGTTCTGTATCTATTGCTTTATAAGCAAGTTATCGGATTTCAAATTTTCCTGAAAATTATTTTCTTCTACTGGACACCCGCCATACTGGCTGCCGGGAGCGCTTGAAACTGCCAAGGACAGGGAATGCAGGTCGTTCGATCACTGAAAATATAAGAAATTACGCTTGAATTAGTGCCAATGGTGCGGCTACTATATACTTTGTGAAAACAAGCACGAAGTCTTGGCGGAATTTAGCACAATGCCTACCCAAACGCCGGTGAATAAGAGATTTGCCAATTCATCATCATCCCCGGGCGGTAAACCGCTGCCGGAATCCGGCCATTCCGGTTTGCCGCCGCAGATTGCGAGCTTCGCTGATCTATTGGCGCTGGGATTGGGGACCAGTACCGCCATGTGGACTGCAGGGTATTTAATGCGAATGCCCGGGACTGTGGTGCCCGGGTCGATTCTTCTGGCGATCATACTGCTTTTGTTGACAATGGGCGGGATGGCCGCGACGGCGCTTACCTCACGCGGAATTTCCGCGGGCCTCTACACCGGTCTGATCGCCGGTGTATTTAACCTTCTGATCATTGGATCACTCGGGCATGATCTGACTACCGATCACCGAATACTGGCCTACGCCGCGGTATCCGTACCGGCCGCATTGATCATATCAGCCGTGCTGGGGTTACTGGGGGCATGGCTGGGGCGGTGGTGGAACCGCGGCCGTCGCCAGCGGATGGACGGCCTGGGTGCATTGACCGCTGTAACGGCGTTAGCGACTCTTGTGCTGGTGATGGCGGGAGGAATGGTGACGGGCTTAAATGCCGGATTATCCGTGCCGGATTGGCCGGACACTTTTCATTATGGGATGTTCCTTTTTCCGCTGTCGCATATGACCGGCGGCGTTTATTACGAGCATACGCATCGCCTGCTGGCCACGTTGGTTGGTTCAGGAACGCTGGTGCAAACCATTTACATTTTGCGGACGTCATTGCGGCGCTGGGTAAAAGGGCTGGCGGTGCTGGCACTGCTGATGGTCATTGCCCAGGGTCTGCTGGGCGGCCTGCGCGTGACGGGGCATTTAACATTGGCGGAGTCCGCCCGGCATATGGATCCAAGCACGCCCCTGGCAATTGTGCATGGAATTTTCGGACAGATGTTTTTCGGCGTGCTGGTGGCTCTTGCCGCGGCATGCTCCCGCGGCTGGCGCGCCGGACCGCGCTCGGTTGCCAAAGCCAGCGCGCGGCTGGATCGAACCGTATCCTGGGTGCTGGTGGGACTGTTGCTGGTCCAGTTGACGCTCGGCAGCGTGCTGCGGCACATAGGCATGGTTCTGGCCGTGCACATAAGCATGGCGGTGATTGTGCTGCTGTTGTGCCTGTTTGTGGGCGTGCGGGCGTGGGGGATGAATCCGAATTCGCTGATTCTGCAGCGTTGCGGTTTGATGTTGCTTGGCGTGGTCACCCTGCAGATTCTTCTTGGAGTAGCCGCCGTGGTCGCCATCGGCGGGCAGGGGCCGCTGACGCATCCCAATATGGGCCAAGCCGTGGTCACAACCGCGCATCAGGTCACCGGAGCTATTTTGCTGGCGGCCGCCGTTTTGACCGCCTGCTGGTTTACGCGGCTGCACCGGCCGCTTCCGTTGAGCGAATTGGGGCTTTGATATTTTAATATCGGCCGGCGCGAATTATTTGTTGTTATGATGTGGCGATGAATAGCGTAGTTGTGCTTTCGCACGGGGATTGTTTTTTACATGATTCCGGCGCGGATCACCCGGAGCAGCCTGCGCGCATCGGCGTGATTGCGGACAGATTGGCGGTTACCGGGCTGGCGGACCATGTGAATTACCGGGAGGCACCGTTTGTTTCGGACAGTCTGCTTTCTTCGGCACATGATGCGTCTTACTTGGACCGACTCCGGCGTGATCACAACCGCCTGGCGGCCGCGGATGCCGCCGGACCGCTGGCCCTAGATCCGGACACATTTTTAGGCCCGCATACGCTGTCCGCGGCCGGTCGGGCCGCAGGCGCGGCGGAAATGGCGGCGAACCTGGTTGTTGGCGGTGAATGCCGCCGGGCCTTTTGCAACATTCGCCCGCCCGGGCATCACGCGCATCGCAGCAGAGCCGGCGGATTTTGTATTTACAATAATGCCGCCGTGGGAATTCATGCTGCCCTGCGGTCGGGCATTCAGCGAATCGCCCTGATTGATTTCGATGTACACCATGGGGACGGCAGCGAGCAGATATTCGCCGGCGATACGCGGGTGCTCATGCTTTCCACGTTTGCCATGGACCTTTTTCCGCACCGCGGGCTGGAGGCACTGGGGCGGAATATGGTGAATGTCGGGTTGCCGGCCGGGGCGGATGGGGCGGTTCTGCGGGGAGTGGTTGAACATCGCTGGCGGCCGGCAATAGAATACTTTCATCCGGAACTTATAGTTGTATCGGCGGGTTTTGATGCGCATCGCGCGGATGCGATGGGCAACATGTCCTGGATGGATGAGGATTACCGCTGGCTGACGGCGGTGATTACTTCCTGGGCGGTGCGTTATTGCGGCGGCCGCATCTTATCCATTCTGGAGGGAGGTTATCATCTGCCGGCACTGGCCCGCTGTGCGGAATTGCACATCCGTGGTCTGGTGGAAAACGATTGAGAGCCTGTTTGAGAAGTTTCGTTAACCTGGTTTGA
>JAKBBN010000130.1 GCA_021808485.1 Planctomycetota bacterium
TTATATACTGGATGATGAATCCACCGGCTCGGCGGATAATGTCGCACATTTGCGGGAGCATGCGGATTTTCATTATGTCCGGGGTACGATCACGGATGATAATGTGCTCTCCCGGCTGGTGGGTACGTGCCACGTGGTGGCACATTTGGCGGCGGCGGTGGGGGTGCAATATATACTCGATAATCCGCTTACCAGCATCATGACAAATGTGGCCGGCACGGAGCGGGTCCTGCATTACTGTGCGGAATTTGAAAAGCCGGTGTTTATTGCCAGCAGCAGCGAAGTGTACGGACTGCAGACCAAGGCCCCTTTGCGTGAGGACGATTCCTGCGTCATGGGGCCGACATCCGTGAGCCGCTGGTCTTACTCTTGCTGCAAAGCATTGGATGAATTCATGGCTTTGGCATATCACCAGAAAGGAAGCTTTCCGGCCGTGATAGCCCGGCTGTTTAACACGGTTGGTCCGCGGCAATCCCCGGCGTACGGCATGGTGGTACCGAGGCTGGTCGACCAGGCCTTGACGGGCCGGCCGATGACGGTATACGGCGACGGGCGGCAGACGCGGACATTTACGCATGTATCCAATGTTGTGGAGGCGATATACCGCCTGTTAACCACACCAGGGACTTGGGGGCAAGTGTACAACATTGGCGGTGTGGAAGAGATCTCAATTGCAGCATTAGCGGAGCGGATTAAGACGATCACGAAAAGCGAATCAGAAATACGCCTCATTTCATACTCAGATGTTTTTAGCCCAAATTTCCAAGACATGCCTCGGCGAGTTCCTGATGTAAGTAAATTGGAGCGAGCCATTGGTTACAAACCGGAAATCGGGTTGGATGAAATCATTCGGGATGTAATTGCGGATCGGGAAAAGCGGTTGGGCTGACGGGAAATGGCCTGAAAGTCACGGGGCATTTTGGGCCCCTATTAACGTCCTATAATATATATTATGTTAAATTAACTGTTATTATACGTATAAGCGAACATTCTATGGCCCTCGTGTTTACCCGGACCAACTCAATTCTCCGAAAATAGGCCTCGAAACGTGTTTCCAAAACACTGTCTGACCTTTCACGCCGAATCTGCTTGCGCCCCTGAATCATTCAGTCATAATGATTATCACGCCGAAGATCGGAAGCGTCGGGACATTTGAACTGCGTTTACAATCAATTGCAATTACTACGGAACGATCGTAGTATCTATTCGACGTTTGCCGACGGCATTCGTTGCGTCGCGAGGTACCGGTAACGCAATGTACCAGGCGTTGGTCGCGATGGAATAGACTGGAACTTCCCTGCGAGTCGGCGAGGAATTTTCAATTCCATCCACTGCATTGACTTGGCGGTAGTTTAGCTTGCCGCTGCAACGGCCCGATCCAAGGCGGGCCACGGTACGTTTCGCGATGTAGATTGTGTTTGTAAAGGCCGAGGCTGTTTCCCGGCCGGCGGAATTTTTGGAGTCTTTTATGTGCCCGGAATCAACGGTCCAGCAGGGAAATGAAACGGATTATCTTTTTGAAATGGAATCGCCTACGGCGGTGACACGGCGGATCAAAATCACTATCCCGGAACAAATGATCCAGACGGAATCCCGGCAGTTAATGAGCAAGGTCCGCAACGATGTCGCCGTTCCGGGGTTTCGCCGCGGGCGCACACCGAATCGTGTGCTGGAAAAGCGGCTGGGCGGCGCGCTAAGCGAGGAAATGCAGCGGGAATTGGTGAATGCCGCATTGGCGGAATGTGAAAAACGGTTGGAGCTTAAGACGGTCGGGCAGATGGTGTTCACACCGGATAAGCCGGAACTGCCGACGAGCGGGCCGATGCAGTTTTCGGTGGAAGTCGAAATCATGCCGGAATTCCCCTTGCCGGACCTGGCCGGAATTGAGATTCTTGACCCGCAACTGCAGGTAACCGATGAGCGGCTTGCGTCCGCATTGGGCCACTTGCAACGGAGCCTGGGTACATGGGAACCGGTTTCCGATGTTGCCGCGATGGGTGACCGGGTGACGGCGGACGTGGAAATTCATACGGAAGACGGCACCGGCGTTGTGAACCAGCCGGGCGCGACGCTGACTGTCGGACCGGGCGGCATGGCCGGGGTGCAATTTGACGATCTTGGCGAGAAACTGGCCGGATGCAAACCCGGCGATGCGGTTGCACTGGAGAAGGTTGTGCCGGACACACACTTCCGGGAAGACTTGCGCGGCCGCAAATTTATCGTGAAAATCGCGGTGAAATCTATTTCGCGGCTGAATATGCCGGAACTGACGGACGATTTGGCCAAACAGAACGGTTTTGACAACTTGGAAGAACTGCGACGATCCATGCGTGGTGCGCTGGAAGACCGGATTAAAGCGGATATTGTCGCGGCCAAGCGGCAGCAATTGCTGCGCAAGCTTGTGGAATCCACACAGTTTGAGACCCCGCCGCGCTTCACTCTGCAGTTGAGCATGGATATTCTGCGGCGCGATGCGCAGCGATACATCAACAGCGGCCAAGCTTCAAATGACACAAAAAAGCTTGTTTCAGATATGCAGGGCCATTCCAAACTTGAGGCGGAATTTGAAGTCCGCAAAGTTATTATCATCAGCCGGTTTCAGGAACAGTTCCGTGAAGAAGTGACGGAGCGGGAAATCAACACCGCGATCGCACAAATGGCGGCGATGAGCGGCGAACGCCCGGAGACAGCCCGCCGTCAATTGGAAAGGACCGGCCGGTTGCAGGACGTTGCGATGCGTGTTGTTGAAGACAAGGTGCTGGACCGCGCGTTGCAGCAATGCAAGATTACACTGGTTGATGAAGAGACATGGAGGAACACCTCCGCCGCGGGCGAAAGGCCGGCCGCGGATGCAACCTGAGTGACGGCGCCGGCAAATGATGGATAGCAGGGCCTCAGGGCGGATAAGATGGACAGCGCGTTGACCAACGAAGATCCGGTACAAGCCCCCCGCCGGGACACTCCCGAGGAGATTCACCGGAAGGCACTTCGTGAATTCGGCCGGACGCACTACGCGCAACTATGCGCCAGCTATGAGCGGAACCGGTACTTTCACGAGTACCTGGACCACCTTATTTCGCGACAGGTGCCGCCCGGAGCCAGTGTGCTGGATATCGGATGCGGAAATGGCAATCTGCTGGCCCGGCTGAATCCGGCGGTGGGAATCGGCATTGATCTTAATACCGCCGCCATTTGCGAAGCCAAGGACCGTTATCCGAACTTTGCCTTTCACGCGTGCGCTGCGGAAGATATGGGCTCGCTGAATCTGCCGAAGATGGATTACGTAATTGTGTCCGGCGTGCTGCAGCAGATTTACGACCTGCACACAATGCTTGCGGAAATAGCCGCGGTATGCCATTCGGGCACGCGGATCATATTCTGCACATACAGCCGGTTGTGGCATCCGCTGATACGATTTGCCGAAATGGCGGGGCGAAAGCTTTCGCTGCCCGTGGAAAGCTGGATTCCGGCCGATGAAATTGTAAGCCTGCTAGAGCAGGGAAACTTCGAGGTTGTGCGGCAGCGGCCGGGGGTGTTAATGCCGTTGCGGATACCCGTGCTGTCGAACGCGATCAACCGTTGGATAGCTCCCCTGCCGGGATTCCGCCATCTTCCATTGTGCACGCTTACCGTGGCACGGCCGCTGCCGGCGGCGGCCGAACAGAAAATCGAATCCGCAAGCGTGATTATTCCGGTAAGGAATGAAGCGGGAAACATTGAATCGCTGCTGGCGCGGATGCCGGTACTGGCTCAAAAACAGGAAATCATTTTTGTCGAGGGCAACAGCACGGATAACACGTGGGAAGCAGTGCAGAATGCCGTGCGAAGCTACCACGGACCGCTGAAACTTTCGGCCATGCGGCAGGACGGCAAAGGCAAGGGCGATGCCGTGCGCAAAGGGTTTGGGGCGGCGACCGGCGACATTTTGATGATACTGGACGGTGACATTTCCGTGCCGCCGGAAGAACTGCCTCGCTTCGTCAGCCTGATCCGCGAAGGAAAATGTGAATTCGCCAACGGATCCAGGCTGGTTTATCCCATGGAAAAGCAGGCCATGCAGTTTTTAAATATGATCGCCAACAAATGCTTCGGCCATCTATTCACCTATCTGCTGGGACAGCGGATTAGAGACACATTGTGCGGCACCAAGGTGCTGACACGGGAAAATTACCAGCGCATCGCGGCGCACCGGGCATACTTCGGCGATTTTGATCCATTCGGCGACTTTGATCTGTTGTTCGGCGCGGCGCGGCTGAATTTGAAGATCTCGGATGTGCCGGTACATTACAAACAACGGGTTTATGGAACCACCAATATTTCGCGGTTTCGCCATGGTGTTATGCTGCTGCGTATGTGCCTGTTTGCGGCCCGCAAAATCACGTTCATTTAGTTTTGCCTCATGCCGGGCCGGAAAAGAACGGACGGATACAAAAGTGCATGTTCCTCCGGCCGGCCGGAGTATCCGGGAAATTAAAATTGTGGCAATCGACAGCTTGCGTTTGCCGGGCGGCACGCCTACCATGCTCAACAGGCCTACGTTTTTTTATGTCACGAAGGATAGATGCATGAATCCGTCGAATTTATTACGCTTCAAAGCCCTTGTGGTGATGGTGATCATTGGCATTGCAATCATGCCGGCATTGGGTCGGGCCGCGGCGGGATCGGTCGGCCCGGGTGTCCCGGCGTTTCACGTCCGGCCCGGCTATCGGGTAACGCTGGCGGCCAAAGGCATTCGAAACTGCCGATTTTTGTGTCTTGACCCACACGGCACGCTTTTCGTCGCGGAACCGGCCGTGGGCGATATTATCGCCCTGCGTGATCCGAATTCCCACGGCCTGTACCAAAAGCGGGATGTTTTCCTTTCCGATTACCGCACCGTCCAGATCATGATTTATCGCAAGGGATGGCTGTGGTTTGCAACCAGCAGCGGCGTGTATCGCGCC
>JAKBBN010000131.1 GCA_021808485.1 Planctomycetota bacterium
GCGGCTGCCACATCGGCGTCGAGCATCATGAAGGCCAGCTGGCGATATTCCAGCCGTCGCATTGACCGTAATTTCAACGCCGTACCATTTGTGTATATTGAATTTCTTGTGCCGCAATGTTTTAAACTTCCCACGGCCACTGTTGTTATGGCCTTTACGATAATCCCAGTGGCCGCCATTGGGAATCTGAAACTGAATGCCCGCAAGCGCATCCAGCGGCTTTTTTCCGCATCGAGGACGCGAGCAAAAGATTAAAAAGCAGGCTTGATGATTGCCCGAAATCTGCCGTGCGGTGAACAGGCATGGTTAAGTCTCCGTTTCAAGGTGGGATTGATGAGCGGTTTGCATTCAAGCCGGCGTCAGCATTTATACGAAGAATTTTTGGTGTTCATTGTCAATGGAAAAATGCAAAATAGTTGTGTTTTGCCGGCGTTCCTCCGGCGGCACCTGATTTTCCTGAATACGTTTGTTCTCCAAGGCCATTCGCGCCGCAGACCGCACATCTACCGGCTGCCGATGCCGTTTTGCCGATACCGTTTCACCGATGCCCTTGCAATGCCAAGGCGTGCCATGTCAAAACGCGCCCTGAACGCGCCTGCCGTGACTTTACACAGCGTCCGCCGGTTCGTGCATGCGTTCCACATCGCGCATCGGCGGCCTGCCGAACAGCCGCTTGTATTCGCGGTTGAATTGCGATGCGTCCGCATACCCCACGCGGTAGCCGGCTTCGCCGGCATCAAGATTTTCGTCAATCATCAGCCGCCGGGCTTCCTGCAGCCGCAGCTGCTTTTGAAATTGCAGCGGGCTCATCGCCGTCACCGTCTTGAAATGTGCATGAAATCCGGAAACGCTCATGTTCACACTGCGGGCGATTTGTTCAATTCGCAGCGGTTTGGCATAGCCTTCCCGCAGCATTTTCACCGCCCGCACAATCCGTTGCGCCTGCCCGCCGATGCGCGCCAGGTGCACCATTCGCCGGGCTTGCGCCCCGGTCAGCAGCCGATAGATAATTTCCCGTACCACCAGCGGCGCCAGGTTGCCGAAGTCCGCGGGCTGTCGCGCCAGTCGCACCAGCCGCAATACCGCATTCATCATGTCCGGATCCAGCGTGCTGACATCCGCGCCTTTTACGCTGCCGCTTTCCGCTTCCTGTCCGAAGCCCGCTTCCACCATGACCGATGCCACCGTTGCCGGCGGTAGCAGCAAACGCAATCCCAAAAACGGCGCTGCGGGCGAGGCTTCCACAATCTGCCCGACCATCGGCAGGTCAACCGTGGTAATCAGGTAATGCGCCCGGTCATAGCGCAGCCGTTCTTCACCCCACAGCAGTATCTTGGCGCCCTGGGCGATCACGCAAAGCGACGGGTCGTAAACTGAATGCAGCGGCTGCGTGGGCCGGCTGCGCCGATAGCAGAACAGTCCCGGTTGCGGCTCAATGGCGCCGTCACGCGGCAGCATCGCGGCGATCCGCTCCGCCAATTCCTGGCGATCCGCGATGGTGCGGAGATAATCCGGAGTTACCGCCGCGGCGAAGCCGCGGTTAACCGTCCCGTTACTGCTTTTAAGAATGGCGCTCATTTGGATGAACATCCTGCCGGCAACAGGCCGGGCCATTGGAGGATTATACAATCAACTGCGAGGATCATCATACCACTTCCCGTTCGGCATGGGGTAAAATTTCATGCAGTGGCCGGTGGCCGGGCCATATGGCTCACCGGCGAATGATTATTGGCGTGCTGCAACAGGAGATCAAACATGGAAATCAGACGCAGCGGCTCCCAGCCTTCCGGAAAAGGACCTGTTGACTGGTTTACCGGCACCGTGCGGATTGATCCGCTCATGGCTCCGCCGGAACCCTCCCATGTTACCGGCGCCAATGTCACGTTTGAACCCAGCGCCCGCACCGCCTGGCATACCCATCCACTCGGCCAAACCCTGATTGTGACCTCCGGCTGCGGCTGGGTGCAGCGGTGGGGCGGCGCTCGCGAAGAAATTCGCCCGGGAGACGTTATCTGGTTCCCGCCGGGTGAAAAACATTGGCATGGCGCCACGGCCGTTACCGCGATGAGTCACATCGCAATTCAGGAAAAACTCAACGGCAGCCCGGTTGAGTGGCTGGAAAAAGTAAGCGACCAGCAATATGCCGGTTGATCAAAAGGTAAAAACAACAGGTTGTTATTCGCGGTTTATCGTTTAAGGAGTACACCACCATGTATCAGGCAAAAGCATATTCGGCAGCCGGCCCTGCGGCGGATCTTGCGGCCACCGCCATTCAGCGGAGGCACCCCACGGATCAGGATGTGCAGATAGATATTCTGTTCTGCGGCGTATGCCATTCGGATCTGCACCAGGTTCGCAATGAATGGAGCGAGGTGATGCCCACGGTTTATCCCTGTGTTCCGGGGCATGAAATTGTCGGGCGGGTGGCCAAGGTCGGCGCCGGCGTAAAGAAGTTCAAAGTCGGAGACCTTGCCGCGGTGGGCTGCATGGTGGATTCGGACGGTACATGCCCGCATTGCCATGACGGGCTGGAGCAATTCTGCCCGCATTTAACGCTTACCTACAATTTTCCGGATAAGCACACCGGCGGCGTAACCTACGGCGGGTATTCCGAAAGCATTGTGGTGGATCAACGGTTTGTCCTTCGAGTGCCGGAAAATCTCAATCCGGCCGGGGCGGCGCCGCTGCTGTGCGCCGGCATTACCAGTTATTCCCCGTTGCGGCACTGGAATGTGGGCAAGGGCAGCAAGGTGGGTGTGGTCGGGCTGGGTGGGCTGGGGCACATGGGGGTGAAATTCGCCCATGCCCTTGGTGCGCATGTGGTGGTGTTCACCACATCGCCGGGTAAAAAGGACGATGCCCGGCGCCTGGGTGCGGATGAAGTGGTGATATCTCGCAATGCCGATGAAATGGCCGCACATGCCTCCAGTTTCGATTTTATCCTTGATGCCGTATCCGCGGATCATGATATTAACAGCTATCTTCATCTGCTGCGGCGGGATGGGAATCTGACGCTGGTGGGGGCGCCGCAAAAACCGTTGGCCGTCAGCGCCTTCGGACTGATCATGGGTCGCCGCAGCCTTTCCGGATCCGCCATCGGCGGCATTGCCGAAACGCAGGAAATGCTTGATTTCTGCGGGAAGCACAACATTACGTCGGATGTGGAAGTGATTCCGATCCAAAAAATCAACGAAGCGTACCGGCGGCTGCTGATATCGGATGTGAAATACCGCTTCAGCATTGACATGGCATCATTGAAATCCTGAATTTGGTGGCTCAGCCGCCGGAAAGACCCATCATGGAAACGCGCAAGTTAGGTAACAGCGGCCTGAAAGTTTCCGCAATCGGCCTGGGTTGCATGGGAATGACGGGCGTCTATGGTTCCGGTGCGGATAGGATCGAGATGATAAAGCTAACCCGCGGGGCTCACGATCGCGGCGTTACGTTCTTCGACACGGCCGAAGCCTATGGTCCTTTCACCAACGAGGAACTGGTAGGCGAGGCGCTCCGTCCGATCCGCGACAAGGTCGTCATCGCCACCAAGTTTGGTTTCGACATTGACCTTGAGACCGGTGCGCGCAGCGGCGGCACCAATAGTCGTCCCGATCATATAAAGGCGGTGGCGATCGCAGCGCTGAAGCGCCTGAAGACTGATCGCGTCGACCTGTTCTATCAGCATCGGGTCGATCTCAATGTCCCCATCGAAGACGTCGCCGGCGCCGTCAAGGAATTGATCGCCGAAGGCAAGGTCAAGCATTTCGGCTTGTCGGAGGCCGGAGTTCAGACCATCCGCCGCGCCCATGCGGTGCAGCCCGTGACGGCGGTTCAGAGCGAATATTCGCTGTTCTGGCGCGGACCGGAAGCGGAGCTTCTTCCCGCACTGGAAGAACTCGGCATAGGCTTTGTTCCCTTCAGCCCGCTGGGTGCGGGTTTTCTAACCGGCAAGATCGACGAGAACACGCAGTTCGCCCAGGGCGATTTCCGCAATCGGGTGCCGCGTTTCTCTCCGGAAGCCCGCAAGGCCAACATGGCGATGGTCGGCGTCGTCAAGGGTGTTGCGGATCGTAAGAGGGCGACGCCGGCGCAGGTGGCGCTGGCCTGGTTGCTGGCGCAGAAGCCGTGGATTGCACCGATCCCCGGCACCACCAAACTGCATCGCCTGGAAGAGAACCTCGGTGCGTTCGAACTGGAGCTGACGGCCCGTGATCTGGCCGAGATCAACGCGGAAGCCTCCAAGATCGAGGTACAGGGTGAGCGGCTGCCGGAGGCCCTGCTGAAAATGACCGGCCACTGAGCGCACTGGAGGCGGCCGGCCTGTTTCCGTGCGAAGCCGGTCGCGAAGGCGGTGCTTACGTTCGAGTTTCAACGCCTTCGGGACATCTTGGGAGATCGATACGCATCGGCCTCCCGCCCCGGCGGCGCAAACCTGAACAGCCGGCCCGACCGCCTCAGGCAGGCCGTTGAAGGCTCGTTAAAACGCCTGCGGATTGCAACCATTGGCCTGCTTTATCAGCATCGGGTTGACCCAATGGTTCCAATTGAAGAAGTGGCCGGAACCGTTGCGGACCTGATTCGGCAGGGCAAAGTCAAATATTTCGGGCTTTCCGAAGCGGGCGCGCAAACAATCCGCCGCGCTCACGCGGTTCAGCCGGTTACCGCACTGCAGAGCGAATATTCCCTGTGGTGGCGCGAGCCGGAAGCGGAAATCCTGCCGACACTGGAAGCTCTGGGCATCGGGTTCGTGCCGTTCAGTCCGCTGGGTGCAGGTTTTCTGATCGGCAAGATCGGCAAGATCGGCGGGAACATGCAGTTCACGCACGGCGATTTTCGCAATCCGGTGCCGCGTTTCTCTCCGGAAGCCCGCCGGGCAAACGTGGCGATGGTCGGCGTCGCCCTCTTACGAT
>JAKBBN010000132.1 GCA_021808485.1 Planctomycetota bacterium
CCACGGTGCCCCAGGGAGGCATATCTTTGGGCAAAGCCCGCCATTGGCAACCGGTGCGAGATTGGTACAAAAGCCCGTTGATGATTTGCCGCATATCCACTTTGCGATGGCGTCCGCCGTGCTTTGCCGCGGATGCGCCGGGTTATCCGGATACAGGTATTCAAGCTGCCCCGCAGCTACCAGATATTTCAAATACCTGTTCTGGATGTACGCGACGCGCCGTTTCAATAAGCGGGCTATTTGTTGCGCTGAAAGTATCCGCCACTGGCAGAACGCTACAATGGCGGCTTCAACAGTTTCAGTCGCCGCCCGGCTTCCGACCGAGTCTACCACAGCCATGAGGTGCCCAGGAACATTTTCCGATTCACGAAATTGCGCCTTGTCAGAGGGGTTCCACTCCCCTTGCGTGCGTCTTATCAGGGAGGGTTGCGCTCTTCACTTGCCCCTTATCTGGGGGGTTCAACGATTCAGATTCTACGCTCATAAACGTCTCGGCCGGTCAGACCGCTGATGCGATAATCAGGACATTCCGTACTTCCTTTATTTTCGACCCCCAGCAATAAATATCCGCCGCCAAGCCCCGGCTCGTTGGAAAAGGCACTCACGGTCTCCAATATCGATTCGGATATTTTTTCGGCGCGCTTCGCTTCTACAGAGGTGCTTTCACCTCCGCAGCGTAACGTTTCAAGCAGTTCTTCAAGCGTTTTCAGTTCCATACGGATTCCAATTTTGTCTTATACCGCTCTACCGCCCGGCCGCCTACCCCAGCTTCTCCACCTTCATGACCTCATTGCCGCGGAGATCGATCACTTTTACTGCCGCGCGTTTTGGCTTTCACGGATATAAAACGGAGAGGGAATCAGGTCACCCGGCAAAAACCTCTGTTTTTATAAATTGCTTGATCCGGTCACGCTGTCCCAATGACGAAAATTGCTTTCCCGCGACATCGGAAATCTGGGCCAATACCCGGCTGGCCAGCGCTTCCTGCTTTTCGTACACCACCATTACGAAAAAGGCGGCCTTGAGTTTTTCAAAGTAATAACAGGCGATCGTGGCATCGCGGCATTGGCCGTCATTGGCCACCGCGAAAACAAACCAGTTACCCTTGGCACCGCTGATCCGCGAATCCACCCGGTATGTTCCACCCGGGTCATGGGCGGTATCCACATAATCGAATTCGAGCTTTTCCGCGGGCACCGATTCCCGCATAAGGGCCTGAAAATCCTCGCGAAACGTGGATCGCACGCGATCACGCGTCCACAGCGACGTGTTCTGGACATGGCCGAGCACTTGCAGGTATGAGAATAATGCGTCCCCGAACTGCTCATCGGGAACCTTGAGGATAAGTTCCCCGGACCGATTCTCTAAACCGGATGCCGCCAGCGACTCCTTGACAACCTCGCCACGTTGGCCTTTCAATACGTCAACGCCTCCATAACCCAAGTGCATAAAAGTATGGCCCTCATCCGTGAATAGCCATTGGTTTTCCTCCCGCTTGAGCAGCACGACGTAGTGATCTCCGTCATCAAACGCAAACGGTGTGTGGACAATGTACCGATCCAGGCCCTTCTGTTCGATCTCAATCTCGCGGCAAACTTTTTCCTTGAACGCCCGCAGGATGTCATGTTCAGTCATGATTGGCTACCTCCCGGTGTATCAAACAACGGCATCGGCGCTTCCGGACGCGTGAACTTATAGAAATCCAGGAACCCCCGGAGCGCACTGCTGAATGAATTATACACCGTTGTCGGCTCGGCGAATCCATCTATAGCCAAGCCGGCTAACTGGTAGCGCTCGGTGGCGCGGTGGATGTGGAATTTGTCACGGAAGCAAACTTCGCGTTCTCCCGCACGCTTTTCAATCTTGTTGGTGTGAGCCGACGGATGGCGGCCGTTAAATCTGGACAGCCGGTACTCCGTGCCGTCGATATCTTTGTACATCAGAATGATTGAAAAATCCTCCATATTGCCTGTTGCCTGACGGACGACAATGCGGAATTCTTTCCCCGAAACGCCGCGCACATCCAGCTCGCATTGGCGGAACGCGACATTTTGTTTGACGCGTGGCCTGAGCTTACCCTCCCAATCAGCCGGGAGGGGCTTCTCTTCAACAAGGAGCTGCCCAATTTCGTCGTCTTTCAATATCTTTGCCATATCCTACCCCAGCTTTTCCACCTTCATGACCTCATTGCCGCGGGGGTCAATCACTTTTACCGCCGCCCGTTTGTGCTTGCCCGCCGGAAATGGCAGACTGACGGTGCCCGAAAAGGCCTCGAACCGCTGCGCATCTATCACGCCATCTTTACCGTTAAGCGCCCGGGCTAATTTTTTCCAGGCGTCGCGATCCGGAAAAGCGGATTTTGTGATGGAACGGCGTTTGGCCATGCGTCAATTCTCCAGATATTCCGAACCAAGCGGATTGTAATGGAAGCGGGAGAGTTTGGCACGGGAACGCGGGGCTGGGTATGGTGTTCGTCCAAATATCGTGATGGAAGGTTTGCAATTGCCCCGGCGCGGCTAACATTGGCCGCGATGACTTAGATGGTCGCAACAAATATCCTCGTGAGGTGCACGGCGAATTAGATTCGGCAGTTCCGGACCGCGCGTCCTACAAATCCGTCGCTCACCATGCGCTTGTTGGCAACGACGACCGAAGCATCGTAGTGGGTGTTCGCGCGACAGGGAAGAACGGCCTGGTTTACCAGTTGGGCAAGGAATGGGCCAATGAGCCGAATACCAGGGTTATACACCCATCGCTCCAAGGCTTTGCCCAGGGGCCCGTCAATTCGTCGGGCGGCCTGGCTAAACTTGAATTTCCAGGAGGTTTGCCGCCCGGTTGATCAGTTGGCCGTCCATGGCCGAGTTGACCGCCCCGGCAACCGAATTCATCTCTACCGCAAACTCCGCCGCCATCAGCTTAATCAACTCGTCCTTGTTGATGTTTCCCGGCCGGTCCGTGGCTTCCCTTTATATTGCCCTGCCGCATCGCCCGCGGAACACTTCCCCGGCCTATTTACGTTATTTATATCCACAAATCCAAAAATAGGGCGGACTATCAATGGGCCGGATTGGCCAATGGTCTTGCCATACCGGTATTTCCCGGTAATACTATTACCTTGACTAGGTAAAAAAATGCCAATTCCGGCGCCGTATTGAGTGACAATATTGTATGAGTACAGCGGTAAAATTGCTGATCATGTTTCTGGCCTGTGCCGGTGCGGCGATCGCCATCTTCATCGCCATCGCTTATTCTACGCATCTGGTTCCGCGCGATCAGCACGAGGTGCAGCGGCGGGGTTACGCCATCCGGGGCCGCTGGTTTCTGGGGTTGCTGATTTTTCTGGCTGCATCATTTGCGGCATCCATCCCATTTTATCCGTACCTGTCCGCCACGGCGGCTCTTGCACCCGCCCGGAAAGTTCCGGTGATCGCGGAGCAATACGCCTTTATCATGCCGTCACACCTGCCGGTGGACAAACCGATTATCTTTGAGGTGACGTCGCGCGATGTAAATCATGATTTTGGAATTTATAACCCGCAGGGACACCTGGTCGCGCAGGTGCAGGCCATGCCGGATTACACCAACTATTTGCGCGTCGTATTTCGGGAACCGGGACTGTATACGGCACGCTGCCTGGAATATTGCGGGATCGGTCACGCGATCATGGCCAAAACTTTCAGGGTTGGAGGCAAGTGATGATTGTAACGTCCGACAATACCGGCCGCCGGCTGATGACGTTATACATGGGCACGGGATTGGCCTTAACCGCATTCATGATATTCGCGGGTCTGATGTTGCGGGCATCGCAGGCGGGTTGGATGCCGCTTTCGCCGGCACAATTCTATGCGGTGCTGACCCTGCATGGCGCCGTGGTAATTGTCGCGTTAATGCTTTGCGGGATGGGCGGGTTGTGGTTTTTAATGCGACGGCAGACAAGTTTAAGTGCGGCGCCGGCCTTGCTGGCTTATGCATTTATCGCGCTTGGCGCAGCGGCCGTGATTATCGCAACATTGTGCGGCGGTTTTGCCGCCTTGTATACGTTTCTGACACCGCTGCCGTTTGATGGTTCATGGCCATACTGGTCCACGGGTGTGTTTCTTATCGGCCTGACCCTGATCACCATCGGCTGGATGGCCTGGTGTATGCAGATGCTTGGCGCGGTGTTGCGGGTCTATGGCGGCGCACTTGGCGCGCTGGCATGGGACTATGTATGGCATCGAAAAGCGTTTGATGCGTCCGGCCGTCAACCGCCGCCGCCGGAAGCGTTTCCGGCGCTGATGGCGGGCTTTGACGGACTGCTGGCCGGCATGAGCGCCATGCTTCTTGGGGCGGCTTTATTGGTCCGCTGGCTTGACTCCCGCGTGCTGATTAATCCGCTGTGGGCCAAGAATTTGACGTATTTTTTCGCGCACACCTACGCCAACCTGATTATCTACATGCTGGCGGCCTTGATTTATGTGGGCCTGCCTTATGCAACCGGGCGAAAATACCATACGTCGACGGTGCTGGTGGTTGGATGGTGGTGTTCAATGGTATTGACGCTTACGAATTATTTTCACCATCTGTATATGGACTTTGTTCAGCCTGGTCCATTGCAATATATCGGGGAATTGTCCAGTTATTTAAGTGCCCTTCCCGTGACCGCCGTGACTATTTTCAGCGCCCTGATGCTGGTGTGGCGTTCCGGCATGAAATGGACGCTGGGGGCGATTTTTATGTACACGGGACTGATCGGCTGGGTTGTCGGCGGCATCGGTGCGGAAATTGACGCCACCGTGCCGTTCAATTTGCACCTGCATAATACGCTGTGGGTTCCAGCGCATTTTCACACGTACCTGGTCGGCGGATGTCTTTTATTTGCGGTGGG
>JAKBBN010000050.1 GCA_021808485.1 Planctomycetota bacterium
GCTTCGGTATTCCAACGTCTCACTTTTTTTGGGGACAGTTTACACTGTCTCTGCGTGCTCTGTGATCTCTGTGGCTATTTCCCGTTTCTCCGCGTCCGCTACGGCGAGCGCCACGGCGCCCGCCGGCCGCTGTTTGCGCGATTGCGTAAAATGCGCTCAAATTTACCCACCCGGCCGGATGAGCAGCCTGTTTCTCGCCACGGCTGTTTTCGGCTAAACTAATGTCCCGCATGGCGGTGCGGATTGGACGCCTGGCAACAGGCCTCCATGAACCGCGGCGGCAGGATAGGCCCGCCGGTAGTTGTGTGTTTACCGGCAAGCAGCAAGGAGCAGACTTTGGCCAAGCGCACCAGGCGAAGCGTAAAAAAAACTTCCGCGACCCCCTCCGCGGCATCCCCGTCGGCAAAACCGGCGAAATCCGCGTCCGGCGGCCCATCTAAAACCGCCTCCGGTTCGGAAACCCCCAGCGGGTTGGGCATGGGGCTTGCGTTTGAACAGCCA
Organism: Planctomycetota bacterium; assembly: GCA_021808485.1. Taxonomy (GTDB): domain Bacteria; phylum Planctomycetota; class Phycisphaerae; order WQYP01; family WQYP01; genus JAJYPG01. The sequence goes on from JAKBBN010000050.1 coordinate 502, forward strand.
ATCCTGAAACTGGAAAAGCAGATTCAGGAACTCCTGCTCCTCCAGGAGACCAAAGGCGTTGACTACAACGCCGAAATAAAACAGATGCGCGACAACCTTACCGCGCTGTTAAAAAAGACCTACGACAATCTTACCGCGTGGGAAACCGTGCAGGTCGCCCGGCACCCCTCGCGCCCGCAAACCCGTGATTATATCGACCTGATGGTCAAGGATTTTGAGGAACTTTCCGGCGATCGGCGGCATGGCGATGACAAAGCCATGGTCACCGGCACCGGCCGCATCGGCAGCCACAAAATAATGCTGGTGGGGCACTGCAAAGGGCGTGATACGCGTGAAAAAATCGCCTGCAATTTCGGGTGCGCCCATCCGGAAGGATATCGCAAGGCGTTGCTTAAAATGCAGACCGCTGCAAAATTCGGCCTCCCGATTGTGACGCTTATTGACACCCCCGGCGCCTATCCGGGGCTGGGGTCGGAAGAGCGCAGCGTTGCCGAGGCCATTGCGGTAAATTTGCGGGAAATGTCCGTTCTGCCCGTGCCCGTCGTCTGCATTGTCATCGGTGAGGGCGGATCGGGCGGGGCCCTGGGAATCGGCGTGGGGGATCGCCTGGCCATGCTTCAATACGCCTGGTACAGCGTGATTTCGCCGGAAGGGTGCAGCGGAATATTGTGGAAAGGGTCCGCCAACGCCCCCGACGCCGCCGAGGCGCTCAAACTTACCAGCCGTCATTTGCGGGAGCTTGGCGTAATTGATGAGGTGATCGCGGAGCCGCTGGGCGGCGCGCATCGCAATCCGCGGCAGGCCGCCGTGGCGCTGGAACGATACATTGACCGCACCCTGCGTGAACTCAAATCGCTGGATGCGGAAAAACTGCTGGATTTGCGCTATCAGCGGCTGCGCCGGCAGGGGGCGGGAGCACTGGTGGAGTAACCGTTGTCATGGCTGCCGCAATCCCCGCGCGCAAAACGAATTTTTCAGGAGACTATGCCGTATGATGGACAAGCAATCGCTGGCCCGCCGCATCAAGGAAACATCGTATCTGGAGGGGGACTTCACGTTGCGGTCCGGAAAAAAATCCAAGTATTACATGGACAAATACCTGTTTGAAACCCAGCCGGACATTCTTTCCGCACTCGGCGCCAGAATGGCGGAACGCCGCGGACCGCTGGCCGTGCGCATCGCCGGCGCGGAACTCGGCGGCGTGGCTCTGGCGGCGGCGGCGAGCCTGGCCTGCGGCCTGCCGTTTTTTATCGTACGCAATTCAAAAAAAGATTACGGCACCGGCAAACTCATTGAAGGGCAGATTCTGCCCGGGGATACCGTGCTGCTTGTGGAGGATATCGCCACCACCGGCGGACAGGTGCTGGAAGCGGCGAAAGTGATCGTTCAGGCCGGCGGCCATGTGGATAAAATCGTCGCCGTGATCGACCGGCTGGAAGGGGCTCGCGAAAATATTGAAAAGGCCGGCTTTGTTTTTGAATCCATTCTGACCCGCGCGGACCTGGGCATTTAATCCCCGAATCGCGCTTTCCCGCAACCCCCGGGCGGGGGCCGGACATTTCAATGGTTACGCATGACTCAATCCCCACGGCATCATCATATTCTGCGCAAACTGCTGTTCACGGCCGTCAAAATTCTTATCGCGGTCGCCGGATTGTGGTATGTCATTATCCACATTTCTTGGACGGACCGGGCGGTGCTGCCCGCCGGCATGCAACTGCGGAACACCACCCTTACCCAGCCCGCCGTGCTGCCCATCGCCCGCTGGCGCCATGCCATGCCCATGGTCGTTTTTCGCCACCAGCGCATCTCCGTCCGCCTGCCCTCCGGGCGCACCCTCCGCGGCTATGCGGACCGTTCCCCGCTTTATTTCCCGCCGACCCTGCCGATTCCACTTAAATTCATGGCTGCTCACGGCCACCCGGTGCAAATTCGCCGCGGCCTGCGCTATTTGCTTGTACACGCCCGGCCGTGGCCGCTGCTGGGGGCGTTTTTGCTGCTTGGGCTGCCGTTTATTCTTACCGCCTGGCGCTGGCGGATGCTCATGGGGGTGCAGGGTATGCACCTTACCTATCGGCGTTGCCTGGAGCTGACATTCGTCGGCCAGTTTTATTCCACCTTTCTACCGGGCACCACCAGCGGCGATGTGGTAAAAATTATCTACACCGGCCGCGTTACCGGACAAAAAACCCGCAGCGCCGTCACCGTCCTGCTGGATCGGATGATCGGGCTGATCGGCCTAGTGCTGGTGGGCGGAATTGCCGCGGCGCTGCAACTGGCATTGATGCATTCCGGCGCCGGCGCAGCGCAAAGCGATCCGGTGCTGCGCAACGTGCTGATTCTTACCGGCGGCATTCTTGCCGCCGCGGCGGTCGGTTCGGCGGTATATCTTTCCGATAGAATGCGCCGCGCCACGGGGCTGGAATGGCTGCTGGATAAACTGCCGCTGCCGGAATTCGTAAAACATGCCGACCGCACGCTGCGGGCCTATCGCGGCCATATGGGAACAATTGCGGCCGGTTTGTTGATCAGCGGGCTTTCGCAGGCCGTGTTGCCGCTGGCCGGTTTTTTGGCCGGCCGCGCCTTTGGCATGCATGCGCCGCTGGGCTGTTTTATGGCGTACATTCCCATTGCGGCATTGGCGGCAAGCCTGCCCATTGTTCCGCCCCAGGGCATCGGCGTGATGGATGCCATTCTGCTGCACTTTTTTGTGACCCGCGGCGTGGATACCGCCAGCCAGGCCTTCGCACTCGCCCAGGCAATCCGTTTTCTGCCGATCTGCTGGAATATGCTGGGCGCCTATTGGGTGGTGCGCGGCCGTTACGGCAGGCCGCACGCCGCCGACCTTGAAAGTCTATCCCTTGAACCAATCGCTCAAAATGGGTAACCGGCCGGTCGATCGCCCGTCGCCCGCCGGCACAAGTTTGATTGTACCCCTTGGCCGGGAATGATCGATAATAGATATAATCGGTCCGGTAATTGTTTTGAAAGGACGGTATATGAATGCATGGATACCAAAACGGCTGATCGCGGTGGCGGCGCTGGCCGCCGGTTTCGGCGGCCTCGCGGGCTGCGGCGCGTATTACACCGGTGGTTTTTGGCAATCCCAGCCGGTTTCATATGCCGCGCCCGCCCCTTATGCCAATGAATATTATTATGATGCATCCGCCGGCGCCTATTATTGCTACTACCCCACGTATGGCTGGCGATTCTGCCCCGGACCGCCGCCGACCGGTGCGGTATTCTGGAGCGGGCCGCGGCCGGTTTATCTGCCGCCGCCGCCCATGGGTTACGCCACCGTTTCGGCCCCCGCGGTCGGTCTGCAATTCTTTTTTGACCCTGGTCGCCGCGTTTATTATTACCGCGGCAATGATCACCATTGGCGCTACTACCCGGGCCGGCCGCCGGGCGACGCACGTTTTTGGCAGGGGCCGTCGCCGCGGGAGCTTCCCCATCCGCCGATCAACGCCCCCCAATGGCAGGGACGCGTATGGCAGCGGCAAATGCACGGCAATCACGGCCGCGGCCGCGGCAACGGGCATGACCATGGCCATGGCCGCGGCCCGCAACAGCGCTGGCAGGGGCAGTAAAACCCGACTGTGGCCGCAGCCCGGATAATCCGGCGGCCAACCGTGATCAGGGTTGGTTGTTCCGCGACAGGCGCGATGGTCCGGCGCGCCCCAGGCGCTCTATTTCCCTTGGCCAAGCTGATTTCTTAAGTCGCCGTGAACTGCGAATTCCCCGCGCGTATGATCCATCCGGATCGTTGAATTGTCCATATACGACGTGCAATCGGCCATGGTATTCCCTTTTTTGCCCGGGCATAATTCCGTGGATTGTCCTGCGTTTACCGGTATGGCGCGTTTTGTGGAGCGGAAAATGAACAAAGGATGGTCCGGCAACCCGCCGGCCGTGATCCGTTGCGCCCGGGGCCGCGCCGGCTTATGGCTGGGTTGCGCCGTGGTAATGCTTGTGCTGTTGCGGGCTTGGAGCCTTACGGCTGCGGCTTCCGCCGTGGCGCCGGCCGCCGCACCCTTCACCATCCGCCTAAATGGTTTGCAGACCGGCCGCGTGTTTCAGGGCATCGGCGGATTGAGCGCCGGGGCGTCCAGCCGCCTGCTGTATGACTATCCCCGCAGGCAGCGGAGCGCCATCCTTGATTATCTGTTCAAACCGCATTTTGGCGCCGGCTTCCAGATATTAAAGGTGGAAATCGGCGGCGATGTGGATTCAACGGACGGCGCGGAACCTTCCTTTGCCCGAACGCCTTACGAATTCAGCCATCCCGTGCCGGCGGATTTTAACCGCGGCTACGAATGGTGGCTGATGCGCGAAGCCAAAAAGCGCAACCCGCATATCAAGCTTTGGGCATTGCAGTGGGGGGCGCCTTACTGGGTGGGTGATCATACGCTGTTTACCCGAAAAAACGCCGAATATGTCTGCCGGTTTATTCAGGGCGCATGGAAGTATCACCATTTGCGCATTGACTACTGTGGAATCTGGAATGAGCATCCTTATTCGGTACGGTACATCAAACTATTGCGGCAAACGTTAAATGCCGCCGGTCTGCAGCGCGTAAAAATCGTCGCCGCGGACGACGGCGGCAACGACGCCTGGTCCGTGGCGGCCCACATGCTTAAAGACCCGGCGTTAATGAAAGCCGTCTACGCCATCGGCGCGCACTATCCGCTTACATGGGGCCCCATCAACATGACATTCGCCGCCGACGCCGTAAAAACCGGGCGTCCCTTGTGGGCCAGTGAAGATTTTTCCCGGCCGGGAAACTGGAAAAACGCGGAATTCATGGCGCATGAATTCCTGCTCAACCATATCAAGTTTCATATCAGTTCGGATACCATCTGGCCGTTGATCGGCGCGTGGTACCCCGCCCTGCCCTGCGGCGGACAGGGGCCTATGCTCGCCCGCACACCCTGGTCCGGCCATTATGATCTCATGCCGGCCCTCTGGACGCTGGCTCATTTCACCCAGTTCGTGCCCGTCGGATGGAAATATCTCCGCGGACAGGGCTGCGGCAAACTGCCGGCCGGCGGAACCTATTGCAGCTTTAAATCATCATCCACCGGCAACTACAGCATCGTGGCCGAAACTGCTTCCGCCAGCCGGCCGCAGCAAATTCGCCTGCGGCTTTCCGGCGGGCTGTCAAACGCCCCGGTCCAAATCTGGAGCAGCACACGGGCCCGGCAGATGGTTTTGACCGGGAAAATAACGCCGGTTCACCATGTCTTGATCCTCACGCTTGCTCCGCATGGCGTGTATTCAATCACCACCACCACCGGACAGTTGAAGGGGCGCCATTTTGACCCGCCCGCCCGGCCTTTTCCCATGCCGTTTGTCCGCCGATTCCGTCATGGCGGACTGGGAACATCGCCCAAATATTTTGCCGATCAGCACGGTGCCTTTGAAATAGCCCGCGATCCGGCTGATGGTCGCCGCTGCCTTCGGCAGGCCGTTACCCATGTCGGCGTCGGCTGGATGCCCGGCCAGGGATTTCCGCTTTCGCTCGTCGGTTCACGGAAATGGCGCAATTATCAGGTGTCCGTCCGCGTAAAATTGCCGCAACATTCTTTCGCCTCGGTGCTGGGGCGGGTTGATTCCGCGGGCTGGCACGCGCATGTGCATGGCTGTCGCTTTAACCTGCATGCGTCGGGTCGTTGGACACTCTGGTCCGGTTCCAGCGCCGTCGGCCGCGGATCCATTCACCTGTCATCCGGGGTATGGCACGCGATCGCGCTGCAATTCAGCGGCATGCGGACCGTCGCCCTGGTGGACGGCCGCAAGGTCGCCTGGAATAATTCTCCTGTGCGCCAATCCGGAATGGCCGGTATCGGCAGCGGCTGGAATCATGTGGAATACCGTCATTTTTCAGTTACCCCGGTCTCCGGCCCCACGATTCATTACGTGGATTTAGCCCGCCACGCCTCCGCCGCGGCATCCAGCGAATGGAGCGATCAATATGCCCCGGCAATGGCGATCAGCGGAGAACCGGGCCGGCGATGGAACGCGGGCCATGGCGCTGCGGCCGGACAATGGCTGGAAATTCATTTTCCCCACGCGGTAATCTGCAACACGGTTTATATCCACCAATTTGGCGGGCGGATAATAACCGGCCGCCTGCAAAGCTCGGAAAACGGGCACATATGGCGAACCGTGGCGGCTTTTAAGCCGCAGGGTAAAGCTCAATTTCAAATAAGATTCGCCGCCGCCAAGGTGCGGTTTCTACGCCTGTTGGTTGATTCCACGGCCGGCAATCAACCGCCGTCAATTTACCGTTTCAGCGTTTATCACCTTCCCGCGATCTGACACGCTTACACAGGCATTCCTGCCTGTGGTTAAGCAGTCCAACCGCTTCTGCAGCCTTTCAAAGCACCCCGTCGTCCGCGGCCTGCCGCTGCGCCGCAGCGAATTATCGCCTTAAAAGATGATCACATGCCGATGTGTCGTTAAAAAGATAAAAAAAACGACTTTTTTTGGGAATTTTGTATCTTGTTTCCCCTCCGTTTGAATTTAAACTCTATGCAGAACGCTTCAGTTGAGTCTGTAGAAAAATCCATCGGTTATGCGAATTCATAAGGCGGTCCATGAAACACAACAAACATGCGGGTTTTACCCTCGTTGAGCTTTTGGTGGTGATCAGCATCATCGCCCTGCTCATCGCCCTGCTGCTGCCGGCCCTTGCCAAGGCCAAAAAGCTTGCGCTCAGCACCGCCTGCATGTCCAACCTTCGTCAATTGGCCACCGCATTTGACGCCTACAAAACGTCCTATCGCGGCGATAGCATTCCATACAACTGGGACTTTCCCTGGATGGCGGGAACCTATCAGCAGTACAACGGCAGCTGGCCATGCCTGCTGGCCCCGTTTCTGACTTCGCAACCCGTGGCACGATACGGCACGACAGGTTACGAAATTGAGCCGGCATCCGTTCTGGCGATTCTTACCTGTCCCATCTCCGTCGCAAATTCCAATATTCCCGGGTCGTGGGGGCCGGGGTCGGTGTCATTTGATTGGCGCGTGTGGAATAACGGCCAGGGATCCGGCCCGTCGCAATACGGGTGGATGGGGAGTTATGGCCTTAATGGATGGGTCTACGGGGAAGTCAAAGGCCAGGGGCTGCATAGCTACATTCTTGAGGGGTTGCCCGGTTATGCTCCCGGAAAAGGCCAGGGGGATTCATCCTATTTCTGGCAGCCGATGCAACAAAACGGCAATGCCCCGCTGATGGCGGACTGCGACTGGATGGATGCGTTTCCTCTCTGGACAAATGCGATTCCGCCCACGGATTCCGGTCAAAGCATGGCCAATATGTCCAGTCAGTTCCAGAGTCCGGGCGGCACGCCCGGTATGATCGCCAATTTTTATCTCGACCGGCATTTGAAGGGAATTAATGTCGCATTTTGCGATGGTCACGTGGAACATGTGAATGAGTCTGATCTTTGGTCGCTTCAATGGTCCGCCAACTGGGGCCGAAGATAAAATTCCGCCGCGTGTCGGCCGCTTAAACCGTTTGGCGCTGCGCCAAACGCCCGGTTGCCGCCGTTTGTTTGCGGAAAACTGATTCATTGATCCGCGCTGGATTGAAATCGGAAATCCGTCGTCGATTGTTTCGGCTGCGGGAATATTGTCAATGGGCCAACGCCCGGAAGGAGCTCTTATGAAGTGTCGTCATCTGTTTCAGTCAGCGGCAATTTGCGCAGCAGGCCTGCTTGCAACTTCGGCGGTTCGGGCGGATGTTGTCAACAACGTCGGCCCCACATTGTCGCCTCTTTCCGCCGGCCAGATTGTCGTCGCGTCCAATCCGCTGGACGGCAACGGCAATTCCAGCGGCGGCAGCCTGAATTATTACAACAATCAATTTGTGGGCCAAACCTTTACCACCGGTAACAATTCCGGCGGGTATCAACTCAATTCGGTTTCGGTTTGGGATCAATGGGAGCAGAGCGGCGGTTTTGCCTCCGGCAACACCATCACGCTCAATATTTTCACGCCGGGCGCAGCCTCCATGCTGTATACCGGCACCGGAACGGTTGCCACCGCCGGCTCCAACGGCGCCTGGATCACCTATACCGTCACGGCGCCCGTCACTCTGGCCGCCAACACGCTGTATGCCTATTCCATCGGCACCAACAACGGTTACAGCGCGCTGGGCCTTACCGTAGGTGACGGAGCATCATCCGGCGCCGGCTCGGCCTCTTCCCAGTTGGCGACGTATGGTTACACCGCCACGGGCACCACGCCCACCTATTGGACCGGCGCGAATTGGGGAACCAATCCGGCCGCGGCCGCGGTTTCCGCAACCAATGATCCCACGGATGTCTTCACCGATAGCGCGGAATTTCAGGTTGTCGCAACGCCCGTTACCGCCGTGCCGGAGCCCGCATCGCTGGCGGTTTTCACCCTCGGAAGCCTGGCGCTGCTCGTCGGCTGCCGCCGTGCGCGGCGTGGCTTCAAACCGGCCTGAGGGCCTGTTTTCCGGCTGCGGCATCGGGCTGTTTTGCCCGCCGGTCATCATGATGGTCTGCATAAATTCATCCCTGCAAGCGGCGGCGTCCGCTTGCAGGGATTTTTATTGACCGCCCGAGGCCAATTATGTTTCAGCCATCCTGCCGCGCGCCTTCGCGAAATTTCTTCGGCGTCGTGCCGGCAAAGCGAAGGAAAAATTCGCCGAACAACTGCCGCGATTTAAATCCGCTTTTCGACGCAACCTCCCCGATCCGCATGGTTGTCGACGCCAGCAGGTGCTTGGCGATCTCCAGCCGTTGACGGCGGATTTCCTCCGCCGGCGATCGAAGCAGCAACTCCGCAAAACGCTTTTCCAGTTTCGTTCGCGATACGGACAACCCGTAAACCAGCGCCTTCACGTTGACGCCCTCCGCCAGATGGTTGCGGATATAGGCGATGGCTTCGCGAATTAATTCGTCGTTCACCGCAATTACATCGCTGGAATGCCGGGTAATAATTTCACCCGGCGGCACTGTGCACACTTCGGCCGCAAGCCGCGACCCCGTCTGCAGCATGGTTCCAAGCAACGCCATGCCTTTGTGCCCGATCTGCTGCGGCCGCAACTGTACGCTGGAAATATTCGGCCTTCGGATTCGCGTGTACAAATGGTCGTCATCAACCCCCAATATGGCGATTTGTTCGGGCACCCGCAGCTTGGCCTGCAGGCATGTTTCCACCATTATCGCGGCGATGCCGTCATTGCCGCAAAACAGCGCAATCGGCGAATCCGTGTGCCGCGAAAGCGCCGTGCAGAAACGTTCCGCCTCGGCAATTCGCGACAGGCCGGACAAATTCAAAAAATGATGCTTCTCCGCCTTCAACCCCTGCGCGGTCAGCACCGCATCGAATCCTTTTTCCCTCTGCTTGGACCAGTGGAAGGATTCAAACCCGATAAATGTGAACCGGTCAAATCCCCGGCTGATAAAATATTCCGCCGCCATCTTTCCCACTTTCTCGTCATTGGTAATGACGCGCGGCAACGGCGGTGGAAAAACCTCGCCGGAAGTATCCACCGCCGGCAGACCCAGCCGCGCCAGCTTGGACGGAAGCTCCAATGCCGGATCACAGGCCCCCAGAATAACCCCGTCGTATCCGGTGCGCAATATCCGCAAAAATTCCGACGGCGGATCATTATCGGAAAAGTACAGCCGGATATCCGGATGCTCATTCGCCCAAGACATCGCGCCAAGCAGAATTTCCCGGTTGTAATCCAGGGCGATGTTGGCGATGAAAATCGCCTTCTTCTGCCGGGCTGAAGTTCGTGACCTATCCGTCATATCCGTTCACTTTCGCCGGCTTGTTTCCGTTTGGCCCTGGTTGCGTCGCCGGATTTCGCGCTGATTCATGCCGTGGAATATGCGGTGACAATTCTGGGGGCGCCTATCGCCGCTGATGCGGAAATGGCGAACCATTCATGAGCAAAAAATTATACCGGAATATCAAAAAATGTCGAAGGCCGCCTCCCACCCTCCGCAACCAAAAACAATGTGCTTTCGCGGCAATGGTCCCCCGGCCGCGGCGGGCGGCTTGCGTTGAAAACCGCCTTGCGACGCCGTCCACAATTTCCGCAATTCCGCTACAATACGGGATTGCGGTATTTCCGCGATTGGTAAGGATTAACTGTGGCTGTATTGACCGTTGAAAACATTGAAAAGGCTTACTCCGGACGCGTGGTTCTGGATGGAATTTCCCTGCAGGTGCAAAAGGGGGAGCGCGTCGGGCTTGTCGGGCCCAACGGCGCCGGAAAAACCACGCTCATGAAAATCATCGCCGGCCTTGAAGAGCCGGACCACGGCAGCGTCGCCATCGCACGCAGCGCCGATATGAGTTACGTATCCCAGCAGCCGCGGCTGGACCCGCAGCAGACGCTCCGCCACCAGGTGGAACTGGTGTTTGAACATCTCCGGCGGATAGAACGCGACATGGAAGCCGCCGCCGAACAACTCGCCCACCACGCCTCCGGCCCGGAACATGACGCGGCGCTGGAGCGGTTTGACACCCTGCAAACGCACTTTCAGCATATGGGCGGATGGGATATGCAGCGGCGCGTGGATACCGTGCTGCATCAGCTGGGCTTCAAGGATGCGGAGATGGACCTGAACATTTCCGCACTCTCCGGCGGACAAAAATCGCGCGCCCAGTTGGCCTGCATGCTGCTGGAAAGCCCGGACCTGCTCCTGCTGGACGAACCCACCAATCACTTGGATATGCCGATGCTCGCCTGGCTGGAGCAAACCATCAATGACATGACCGATGCCGCCATGCTCATCATCAGCCATGACCGCTACTTTCTGGATTCCGTGGCCACCCGCATCATTGATCTGCGGCATCATCAAATTGAAGAATACAGCGGCAATTATTCCGCCTACATGGCGCAGCGCGCCGAACGCCGGCTTGCCCAGGCCCGCGTGTATGACCAGCAGCAGGCCTACATCGCCAAACAGGAGGAATACATCCGCCGCTTTTCCGCCGGCCAGCGCGCCAGGCAGGCCCGCGGCCGCAAAACCCTGCTGGAACGGTTTAAAACCGAAACCGCCGTATCCGCCGTCCGCAATGATAAATCCCGCATGATTCTTAACCTGGAAGTGCAGAAACACAGCGGCCAGGAGGTGCTCCGCCTGGAGGGGCTTTGCAAAGCCTACGGACCGCGGGTTCTGCTGAACAATCTGGAATTCAATCTGCCGCGCGGCACGCGGCTGGGCGTCGTGGGGCCCAACGGCTCGGGCAAATCCACCCTGCTGAATATCCTCGCCGGATTGGCCCCGGCCGATTCCGGTGAAATCCATTGGGGCCACGCCGTAAGCCTGCAATATTTCCGCCAGGAACACCAAGACCTCACGCCGGACAATACCGTCATGCAGGAACTCCACGCGGCTCGCCCCATGGCATCCCCGCAGGATATCCGCGATATTGCCGCACTGTTCGTGTTCAGCGGCGATACCATTGAAAAAACGATCGGCACCCTGTCCGGCGGCGAAAAATCACGCGTCGCCATGGCGAAACTGCTGCTGAAACCCGGAAACACCATCCTGCTGGACGAACCCACCAATCACCTGGATATGGATACCTGCCAGGTGGTGGAAAGCGCACTGGAAAGTTTTGACGGCACGCTGATTGTCGTCTCCCATGACCGCTATTTTCTTGATGCCGTGTGCGATCAGATTCTGGCCGTTCAGCCGGGTGAAAATGGCCGGGCCGGCTGGGAACTCGTCAAGGGCGGCTACAGCGATTACCTGAACCATCTGGAAGACAAAAAAAAGCGACTCGCCCAGGAATCCCGCAAGGCCGCGCGGGTGGACAAGCGCGGCGAGCCGCGCCGGCAGCCCGCGAAAAACGCCGCGCCGCCTAAGCCGCATGCGGCGAGCCGCGCCCACGCGGTATCGCCGGCGCTCCAGCGCCTTTCCATTGCCGATATCGAAAAACTCATCGCCCGCCATGAATCGGATCTGCGGGACTGCGAACAGTCCTTTGCCGATCCCGCCGTGGCCGGTCAGCCCGCCAGGCTCAAAGCCGTCAATGAAAAATATGAACGCCTGAAGGTGGAACTCGCCCAGGCCATGGCCGCGTGGGAAATTAAATCCGAAGAATAGGGCCGCGCGCCGCCGAACCCCGCCGCGCCGGCGGTCCCATATCGCCTCCATTCGCCGCGCCGCCTTATTTTCGCACGCCCGCCGATAACCCGGCGCGTTTTTCTTCCGCTTGATTGCCCCGGTTTAAAACCGGCGGAATTTTGTTTATTTATATCCGCCGTGTCGGATAACCTGATTTTCCCGGCCGGGAAAATCGCCTCGCCGTTATTTTAAGACCCATCGCAAGGTCCGTATTTTCCGGCCGCAACACGGGCTGAAAATCGCTCATCGTCCCCGTAAAAATCGCCGAAAACAGAAACTGTCGGGGGATTGTGGTGTGCGCAATCTCCACGCCCATCGCACGCTGTTCATGGCCTGTACAGCGCTGCGAGATCGTCGGCCGGATTACGGTCGATGCAATTCTGCGAACAGGCCGCGAAGGTGGTCATTTCAGCCGTAGGGGCAGGAGTTCGTTCATGTCAACGAAACTGGAAGTTGGAAAGTTCAAGGCGCGCCGGCCATTGCAATGCCTCGGTGGGGGCGTTCTCCCGGAGCACCATCGGCGGGGCGCCGGTTTCAGCCTTACCGAACTGTTGGTGGCGCTGGGAATTGTGGCTGTGCTTGTGAGTCTGCTTATCGGCGGACTGGCCCGCGCACGGGAAATGGCCCGCACCACGGCGTGCCTTTCGAATCTGCATCAGTTGGCCCTCGCCGCCAACGAATATGCCGCCCACTATCGCAGCGCCATGCCGTCGGATTATTTCACACCGTCCGGTAACTGGTATCAGGAACTCAAGGCCTATGACACCAAAATGGCGGAGAACGCCGTCTGTCCGGATGCCACCGTGCCCTCCGGCGGCGTCGGTACGGCGGATCTGGCGTGGGGCTCCATCAACATGTCCGGCCCGCCCTATTCACCGGGCTACCCCTGGCTGGAAAATGCCGTTGCCAGTTACGGCCTGAATAAAGATGCCACGCCCGGCGGCGGCATCGGCGCCCTGGCCTCCATGGGCAGCGCCACCCTGGGCGGTAATGATCAATTTATCGGCAGTGTTTATTCCGCCAGCTCGGTAAGCGGCGTCGGCGGTTCAGCCGTCAACGGAAACGTGGTCTCCGGCGGCGCCGTGGCCATGAAGGGCAATTCCAACGTCAGCGGCTCCATTGAACAAAACGTTCAAGGCCTCGAACCGCCGGACGTTACCGAAATATTCGAACAAATGGTCGCCGCGGATTCTCCGTGGGCGGTGACCCCCTCTGGAAGCGGCACCGGTTCCGGCCGTGGCGGCAGTGCCGGCGGCGGCGGCGGTTGCGGCAACAGCGGCCGCGCGCCCGGCAGCTTCGTCCCCGGCAATAACGCCGGCAGCTCCGGCAATGTCACGCTGGATTTCTCCATACATCCCATTCAAATCGTCAATGGGAATTTTACGCCCTCGGGCCAGATCATCATCATCGGCGCCGGCACTCTGCTGGTAACCGGTAATGTGGATATCTCCGGGCAATTCCCCTCCGGCGGCGGCGCGGTCAATATAAATATTGTCAGCCTGGGCAATGTTGATTTCCAGGGGCAAACCGCCATCAACGGCGATATTTACGCCGCCGGCTCCGTCTCCTTCCATGGCGGTTATTCCGTCGATGGCATGATCGTCACCGACGGAACCTTTACCGATCGCGGCAAGGGCATGGTGGTGCAGGGCAACCTGCCTTCCTTTGATCCGCGGGCCCACCAGGGCGCACTTCTGCCGGACCAGCCGTTGTTTGCCGATGCCATCTGGGCGGATGCCGCTCCGCAGTCACTCGACCCGGTGCCCTCGAATCTTAATCTTGGAAACTCCACACTTTCCAATACCGATGAAATGGGCATCTTCTGCATCAACCGGCATGTGAACAATGTGAACGTGGTGTATACGGATGGCTCGGCCCACACGGTGCCGCTGGCCAAACTCTGGCAGCTCCACTGGTCGCCGAATTTCACGCCGCGAACGGTGACGGTGCCTTCGTCATGGTAAGTCAAAGGCCCTCATGAATTGATTTCTTCTGTGCGGCAGCCCTAAAAAGCTGCCGCCTTTTTTTGCGCCTTAACCCAAGCCGTCAATCGGCGCCAACGCAGTCAATTGCATTTAAAAAACAGGGGGGTAGGGGGTTCACGAATCGGAATCGCGGCCGGCGGTTGCCCGGCGCCCGCGGTTCATCGGCCGAAAAAGTCAAACGCCCGGGCCAGTGTTGATCGCAGTTCCCCGCGCGGCACAATCCGGTCCACGAATCCTTTTTCCACCAGGAATTCCGCACGCTGGAATCCTTCCGGCAATTCCACCTTGATGGTGTTGGCTATCGTGCGGGGGCCGGCAAATCCGATCATCGCCTTTGGTTCGGCATAAATCAGATCGCCCAGCATCGCAAAGCTTGCCGTTGTCCCGCCGGTGGTCGGATCCGCCAGGACGCTTACGAACAGTCCGCCCGCTTTATGCAGCCGCGCCAGTGCGGCCGATGTCTTGGCCATCTGCATCAGGCTTGCGGTGCTTTCCTGCATGCGCGCTCCGCCGGAGCAGGACACGATAACCAGCGGCACACGTTCCGCAGTGGCCAGTTCAATAGCGCGGGTTATTTTTTCACCCACCACGGATCCCATGGACCCGGCCAGAAAGAAAAAGTCCATCGCCGCCAGCACCATCGGCCGGCCTTTAATAAAGCCTTTGCCCGTAATTACCGCGTCGCCGCAGCCGGATGCTTTTTGCGCCTCCAGCAGCTGCTGTTTGTAGCTTTTCCGCGCGTTAAACAAAATCGGATCGCTGGAAGTCATCCGCTTGTCGGTTTCTTCAAACGTGCCTGTATCCACCAGCATGTTCACGCGTTGCAGCGCGCTTACCCGGAAGTGGTGGCGGCAACGCGGGCAGGTGTGAAGGTTCGCTTCCATTTCCTTGCGGTAAATCATTTCGCCGCAGTCCGGGCAGCCCAGCCATAAACCCGCGGGAACATCCACATGTTTGCGCGCCGGACTGACGGAAGGTTGTTGGCTTGGCAAAGGCTTAACCGAAGTCATAAGTTGTGTCATAGTTTGTCCTGGCCTTCCATGCTAAAAAGGATCCTAAATGCACGATCCTCGTGCCTCCCGCTCAACCACCCACACATCGGGATTCTCGGCCCGATAATCTGCAAGGCCAATTCTCCCCCCGCTGCTTGTGAAGAATATGATAAGAAATCAATCCTCTCAAAGCAATGGTACAACACCACTACCCCATAGATGTTGCACCTTCATCCAGTCCTATAATATAATAATTTTCAGCAGATAAAAATAACTGTCCGGAAACGCCCTATAAAAGCATTGCGAGCCGGTTTTCACAATATTAAATAATTTGCCTATGTGCTAATATTGGAATATTATAAAATAGTTGTGTTAACGCTATCTGCCCATACGGAGAATCCCTGATGTCTACTACCATTAACCTTAAACAGGTTGCCCCCTTCGCCATTGATGTCCAAGGCCCCAACTGGTCCTTTCGCATTGACCTGCCCCCCAAAGATGGCGGCGGCGGCACCGGTCCCGGACCCACCGACCTAGTCCCCGCAGCATTGGCCGCCTGTGAAATGATGCTCGCCCTGCTTACCGCAAGCCGCAACGGCTGCCCCTTGACCGGTGTTGAAGCGACCGTTAACAAAACCTACGTTTCCAATCCCTCCCGTTTGGGTGATATGACCGTGCAACTCCGCAATGTGCTTTCCCAGCTTCCGCCGCAGCTTCACGATCGCGTTAAAAAAGCCGTCGATGCCTGCCCGGTGCTTAAAACCCTGCAACAACCGCCGGCGATTACCTCGGAAATCAGTTGATTCCCGCCCGGCCGTCACCGCTCCCTTGCGCCCCGCGCCGCCGCATAGCCGCCGGCCCGCGGATAAATGCGCTTTTCCCGCTGAATCGATTTTAACAAAACGCTATAATCATCCGCTCAGGTAGTCCGCTGCCGCGTTTAGTTATCGGTCGGCGGCGTTGGAAAGGTTGCCCCGTGGCTGCAAATGGAAAAACAGTGGTCGTCGCCATGTCCGGCGGTGTGGACAGCTCCGTGGCTGCGGCTCTGCTTAAACAGCAGGGCTATCGCTGCGTCGGCGTGTTCATGCGCCTCGGCAACGATCCGGCCGGTGCGGATGATGATACCCCCGTCGCCTGCGCCCCGCTTAAATCGCCTCCACCGTCGCCCGCCGCCGGCAAGCCGCACCACCAGGGCTGCTGCTCCGTCGGCGACGCCGCCGATGCGCGCTATGTCGCCGGTTTGCTTGATATCCCCTTTTATGCCCTTAATTTCCAGCGTGATTTCGGCGGCATCATTGATTACTTCGTCAGCGAATACAACGCCGGCCGCACGCCCAATCCGTGCGTCCGCTGCAATGAATATCTGAAATTCGGCAAGCTCGCCCGCTATGCCCGCGCCCTGGGTGCGGATTATGTCGCCACCGGTCATTACGCCCGCATTCATCGCAATGCCTGCGGTGATGTGGAATTATGGCGCGGTGCGGACCTGTCCAAGGATCAAAGCTATGTCCTCTTCGGTGTTCCGCCGGAGGAACTGCCCCGCATGCTCCTGCCCATCGGGGATTATCCAAAATCCGAAGTCCGGGAAATGGCCCGCCGCCTCGGGCTTCCCGTCCATGACAAGCCCGACTCCCAGGAAATCTGTTTTGTTCCGGACAACAATTATGTGCATCTCCTGCAAAAGCGATCGCCCAATGCCCTCAAGCCCGGCAACATTGTCGATGCCGCCGGCACGGTCGTCGGCCGCCATTCCGGCCACCAGAATTTCACCCTCGGCCAGCGCCGCGGCGTGGGTGTCGCCTTCGGCTATCCCATATATGTCACCGGAATTGATGCCCAAGCCAATACCGTCCGCGTCGGCCCGCGCCATGAACTCCTGCATCGCCGCCTCACCGCCGGGCAGGTGAATTGGCTCGCTCCCCGCCCCAATTCCCCCCTCCGTGTGATGGCCAAAGTACGCTATAATTCCCCGCCGGCGCCGGCCCTTGTCACCCTTGGAGCCAGCCACGAAATGCAGCTGGAATTTGATCATCCCGTCGCCGCCATTACACCGGGTCAGGCGGTTGTCTGTTATGACGGCCTGCGGCTTCTTGGCGGTGGATGGATTGACGCCGTAACCGATCCCGCCCATCCGCCGGTCGCCGCCGATGTTTCGCCGGCATTTTCACCCCTTGCCGAGCCGCTATGATTATTCCCTTCCAGCATTTGCGCCCCGCCACCCTTCAATCCCTTATTGAGGATTATGTCACCCGTCAGGGGGCCATCCACGGCCACCGGGACATTTCACTTGAAGACATGGTCCGCCAGGTTCTGCGCCAATTGCACGCCGGCGAGGTAGTGGTCGTCTACAACCAGGCGGATGAAACCTGCAGCATTTGTCCGGCGCCAATTGCCGCGAAAATGGCTGCCGCCGATCCGCCAGACGCCCATCCGCCCGTCGCCGATGATGTTTCCGAATCCCCGCCGCCAATGGCTGAATTTCCGGACTGACTCCCTGTTCCTCAATCAGGACTTCGTCGCATGGATGTGTCAATCAAAGGCAGTTTCCCCTATCCGCGCAATCCGGAACGTTTTGATCATCCCCATCCGCCGGCCCCGCCGGTTAATCCCGCTGCGCCGGCCGCACCGTTAAATCTCAACGCCGTCTCCCCGCCGCCGGATCCGCTGCACCTGTTTTATTCCCCGGATGCCATCGCCCATAAATCCGGCATGATCCGCAACTTGCTGATGCAGGTGTCCGATGCCTGCGCCAATGCCGATATTGCCGCACTTTCCCCCGCGGACATTGCCTTTGCCTTTAAGCTGTATGACACGCTTTTTTTTCACGGCTGGTTTGCCCGCACCCTGCCGCCGAAATCCGATGCTCCCCTGCATTTCCGCGTCTCGGCAAACATGACCAGTGCCGGCGGGAAAACCATTACCCGTCGCTTTAAAGTCTTCCCCGGCAAATTCCGCTGCGAATACGAAATCGCCGTTTCCGGCCACCTGCTGAGAACCAATTTCCATGACCCGGCGGAAAGCGTCCGCATCGGCGGCCTGCCCTGCCCGGACCGTGTCAGCGCCCTGCAGCGCATCCTGGAACATGAAATCATCCACCTGCTTGAACTGCTGTCCCACGGCAAATCCAGTTGTGCAAAACCGCCCTTCAAATCGCTTGTTTCCAATATCTTCGGCCATACCGAATCCCGCCATGGCCTGCTTACCGCCGCACAGCGCGCCTGCCGCGACCACGCCCTGCATGTCGGCAGTGCGGTGGAGTTCAATCGGCATGCCCGCGTGTATCGCGGAATTATCAACCGCATCACCGCCCGGGTCACCGTGCTCGTGCCGGATGGGCGCGGCCGCCTTTACACTGACGGCCGGCGTTATGTTAAATATTATGTTCCGCTTGATTGCCTGCGACCCGCGGCGCCCGCCGCGTCGTTTACTGCATTGCCGGATGAACTTTGCGGCTGAAAAGCAGCGCCGTGGCCAGCATGCCCGCCGCCCCGGCGGTTAAAATGGCGAACACCACGTAGATGTTGCTGTGACGCAGCACCACGCCCAGCGGAATCAGGCCCATCGCCCCCAATGCGTTGGAAAACCCCAGGGCAATGCCGGAACCAAGCCCGCGGTTTTCCGGAAATATATCCTGCCCCACCAGCAGCGTGGAGGCGAAGGTTGAAAACATCGCAATGCCCGTAATGCCCGCCACCACCCACAGCAGCGCGCCATGCACCAGCACCAGCAGCGGAACCAAAACAATCAGCATCATGGAACTTCCCAGCACCACATGCCTCCGGCCGAACCGGTCCGCCAATGTGCCGCCCCCCAACTGCCCCAGCACCCCCGTGATCAGCAATGTGCTGATAATGGATGCCCCCGTCACCAGCCCTCCACCACGTAATTTCCACATGATGGGTATGAACACAATCGACCCGAATACCACCAGTCCGCGGAATGCCGAAAAACCGACCAGCACCGCAAACGGCCGCCGGTGTTCCCGCCAGCGGATTTTCCCCGCCGCCGCATGCCGCGGCGCCAGCCGCGGAATCTGCCACAGCAGCACCGGAATGGAGGCCAGCGTGGGCAACGCGATGATCCACAACGCATGCAGGCCCATTCGCACCACAATAAGGCTGGTGATCAACGGCCAAGCCCCACGCCCCAGTTCCCCGCCCACCAGAAATGTCGCCATTCCCATCGCCGGCCGCTTCTGCGTTACGCTGCGCACCGCGGCCAGCGCCTGCGGATGGAATACGGTGGATCCTAGGCCGGAAATCAGCAGCAGCGCGATCAGCATCCATACATTCCCCGCCAGGCCCACCATCGCCCCGGCCAGTGAACATGCCAGCAGCCCGCCTAACACAAACCGCCGCCCTCCCGCATGATCCGCCAATATGCCCGTCACCGGCTGGAGTGCCTGACCGACGTACATCGCCGCCGTGATCACCCCGATCATCGTCAGCGGCTGGTGCAGGGCCGCGAGCACCGCCGGCAGTATCCCCGGCAGATAAAAAGCCGCCCCGTCATTCAAAAAATGCGACCACGCCAGCACCGCAAGCTTTCCGCCGCTTGTGCCGTCCGTCCGCCGCATCGTGATGTCTGTTTTCGCCTGCGTTACACTGTTCATCGGCGAATTATAGCCGCCCGCACCGCCGGCCCGCACCGCCGGCGCCCGCCGGCCCGCCGGGGCGTTGCATTCGGCGGGATTTCCAGCTATCATCAGTTAATCCGGATTAAAGGATGAATGCTATGCATATCTCGGACATCTTCCAGCGCCACGCCACCACGTTCAGCTTTGAATTTTTTCCCCCGAAAAATGACCAGGCCGCCGACGCCCTCTTCACCCATATCGCCCAGCTCGAATCGCTCAAGCCCTCCTTTGTCTCCGTGACCTATGGCGCCGGCGGATCCACGCGCCGCCTTACCCATGACCTGGTGGTTAAAATTAAGCAGCGCACCACCCTGGACCCCGTGCCCCACCTTACCTGCGTCTGCCATAAACGCGCGGATATCGCCGATATCCTCACCCGTTATGCCGCCGCCAGCGTGGGCAACATCCTGGCCCTTGGCGGCGATGCCCCCAAAAACACCGCCGGCTGGCGCCGGGAAGATGATGATTTCCAGCACGCCGCTGATCTTGTTTCCTTCATCCGTGAATTTAACGCCCGCACTGCGGATCATCCGCCCGGATTCGACCCGCGCGGCTTCGGCATGGGCGTCGCCGGCTTTCCCGAAGGCCACCCCGCCACCCCCAACCGGCTGCGCGAAATGGATTACCTCAAGGCCAAAGTGGATGCCGGGGCGGATTACATCTGCACCCAGCTTTTCTTTGATAATCATGACTTTTACGATTTCCGCGACCGCTGCACCCTGGCGGGAATTCATGTGCCCATCATCGCCGGCATCATGCCCATCACCTCCGCCGCCGGCATCACCCGTATGGCGGAACTCGCCCTGGGGGCGCATTACCCCGCCACGCTGCTTCGCGCTATTCAGCGCTGTGGAAATGACCCGGACGCCGTCAAACGCGTCGGCGTGCACTGGGCCACGGAACAGTGCCGCGATCTGCTGGATAACAACGTCCGCGGTCTGCATTTTTACACCCTTAACCATTCGGATGCCACGCTGGCCATTTACCGCAACTTGGGTGTCGCGGATTCCACCACGCTCCGCTGAAGCCGCGGCAAAACCGCACGGCGCCGGCGGGATAGATCCCGCAATGGCCTGCGGACAAAAATTAATTGAAGTTCGTTACGCAAAGCAAGATTAGCCAACAACGGTGATTTATTCCGCCCAGATAACTCACCGTTTCCCCATTTCCGGATTGATCGTCACGGCCGATAGATATCGCCCGGCGCAGCTCATTCAATCCGGCCCGCCCGGCGGGCAAAGGCCCGGTAAATCGCCGCGTCCACCAACCCCCGTGCATCCGCATTCAGCCAGTGCGCCGCCGCCAGCTTTATAATTTCCGCCGGTAACAGCCGGCGTCCGCCGGTGCAGGCGGCAATTTCAGCCGCCGTCGGCGCTGCGGAAGCCGCACTGTCCGCACCCGCCGCGGCCGGCGCCGCTTGCAATCCGGTCGGCGGCCCTTCGGCCGCGCCGCGGAGCCCCAACAACCGCAGACTTTCCGGCGATAGTTTTTTGCTGATCGCCAGCATCGTGGCTTGCGGATTCGCCGCAATCCCCACAATGCTGAATTCCAGCAGTTCCCATTTCCGGTAAATGCAACGCGCCGCCTCCCATTCCGGGTGCCGGGCGATTTCCGCCGCCGTGGGCGCGGAGGCTTCCAGCGGCATGAACCCTATGCTGTAGCTGTTTAAAATGCCGTCCTGCGCCAGCGCAAAAATATCCCGGGCGAAGGCCGTCTTATCCGTACAGCGGAACTTGGAAACAATCCGCCCGTCCTGCTGTTTTACCCATTGCGCCGCGCCCACCGGCAAGGCCGTGTTGTGGTCGTAAAACACCGTCATGCCCGCGTAATTTTTACGCACCAGCCCCTGCGGCAGCACCACCTCATTCTGCCGGTCCAGTGCGCCGGTGGATATGCAGGCCACAATTTCCCGTCGGCCGGCCTGCAGTTCCACGGTCCGGCCGTCAAACGCTTTGCGAATCATCTGTTCCATTCTCCATTCCATTCGCCGCCGCCGGCCCCTGTTGCGGTTCGGTTACCGCCTGTGCCGCCGCCTCCGCATCCCCATCCGCCTCCGCCGCGGCTTGCCGCCGGCCCGCGGAAAAGCCTAGGGCCGCGCGAATTTCCTCCCGGCTTAATACGCCGGCATTGATGGCGATTTGGGTTTTTTGCAGCTTAAACGCCTCATCTTCCGGCACCGGGTTGTCCGCCGCCAAAAACAGCCGCGGACCATACAGCGGCGAGAGCATTTCATTAAGTTTTTGCTCCAGGATAAGCACGCGTGGCAGAATGGTTTGCCGGGCGTAAAGCGTCATGCCGGCCTGCATGTTGGCAAACGTGGCATCCTTGGATAAAAACGCCTCCGGCACGCCGAAGGCATTCGCCATCCGCCGCAGCGTTTCACGGCTTATTTCCAGCGGGCCAAGGTCCGCCGGCGGATACCGCGCGGGAATAAACGCGCCGGCCTGTTCCGCCACCAGCACGCGGCCGTTGCCCTGCCGGGCGAACTTTTGATTCCACAGCATTTCCGCGCGTTCCGCCTCGCGCCGGCTGATCTGGTCCTTGGGGATGAATGTGCCGTCAATTCTGGCGCGATTGTCCATCAATGAGTTTTCATACAGGGTATATTTGGCGGCAAGTTCCGCCTGCATGAATGCGGACCGCAACGGGGCGTGCCGCCCGCCATACGGGTCTTCCACCGCCGGAAAGCGGAAGTCCAGCACATCCGTGCGGGGCAGGTCCACGGACGGCCCGTTGATCTGCGGGAAATAACGGTACCCGACCACCGCAAGATCGTTGGTGCGCAGCGGGATGACGCGCTGCGTGGGCAGAACCTTTATTTTTTCCACCGGGTCAAAGGCGCCCTGTTCCAGCAGCCAGTAGGCGCCGCCGAACACTTCCATGTAAATGCCGGTGATCAGCCGCAGTTGGAATCCGTTCAGACCGTCATTGTCCCGTTCCAGCAGGGTAAGCAGGGGATGATCCAGTATTTCCCGCACTTCGCCGGCCCCGGCCAGCGTGCGGGCTAAATTTGGATTGTTTTTAAGCCGGCGGAATTCGGCCCGGGTCACTTTGCGCGCGGCGAATCGCCGGATCGGCGCATCACCGGGGCGATTGCGGGCGTACAGGCGGATGGGCACGCGCGCCGCCGCACCGGCATTCCAGTTCACACAGGTGTATACCAGGTCATTGGTCAGATATTCCAATAAAAGCTGTCCGTCCGTCGGGATGGGGCGTCCGGCGGTTTGGGTGATTAAGGGTGAGCCGACGGAGAGCCAGAAATCATCCACGGATTTTTGCGTAAGCGTAGCAGGGTTGGCCATAAATAAGCTGTAGCGCCGAGGCCGGGCGATAATGTGCGTCCGCATTTAGCTGGCCGCGCCAATTTATCCGGCGGGCGGGCTGCCCACATCCTGCCGAAGTGGTGGGGTATGGAAGGGGCTTGGCGCGACCGCCATAACCTGTTGCTTGACCAGCCTGGCGCCCGAGTGATTTTCGATGATCTTAAAGGCACCGGTATTCATCAGGGCGTGCATATAACAATGGTGCACCGTCAGGATTAAGTCCTGCAGGGTTTGGTCTTTCTCAATTTCAAGGACCTTCAGCCCCATCTTCGCGCATTCGTCGGCATGGATATGCCGGCCGTGGGTCTTAGAGCCTGTTTGAGAAGTTCATAAAATGCCGATAGGTAAGGAATGAAAAGGAATTCATACCCCAGTGACCTCACGGATGAGCAATGGTTGTTGATCGAGCCGCACATTCCGCCGGAAAAGCACG
>JAKBBN010000051.1 GCA_021808485.1 Planctomycetota bacterium
CCGGCCACGGAAGAAACGGAGAGAGCGGGATTTGAACCCGCGGTACAGGTTTAAGCCCGTACACCGGTTTAGCAAACCGGCGCCTTAAGCCGCTCGGCCATCTCTCCAGAAAGCAAACCAAACAGTATCTGGTAGGCAGGTGAAAGTCAACGGTTTACCGGAATTTTACGCAAAATTCGGGAGGATTCGGCGATGCCGACCACGCCCCGAAATTAAACCCGGTCCGCCCGGAAAATCGGACTTTTTTACCGGCGGATCCGCGGTGGCCGTCAACTTGCGCACCGACTGGCCAACCGGATCCGTGAGGACTTAAGCGGCAGCCTCCGAATTATCAGCGGGAACAATGCGGAACGCGGCTTTACTGACAAGGCGATCCAGTTTTCAGTTGGTCGCCCGGCGCGTTTGCGCTCAGCTGATGCCACCGCGTGAAGGCACACTCCCCTGCCCGCTATTTAGACGCGGTTTTATGCGCCAGCGCCGCACGGATTGATCGTGGATGCTGGGCATACCAGGCAAACAGCAGGCTGTAGTCCACCGGTGCTTTTTGCGGCGCAAGAACCGTGGCGGTTTCCCACTGAATTCCCTTCCAGCATTGCAGCACCACCTGTCGGCCGCCGATGGTTAAATGCACGAGTTGATCCGGCAACGGTTTGGCAAACAAAGTATGGAAAAAGATGACATGCCAGCGGCCTTGCAGCCAAATCGCCAGAAGGCGGCTTTTGAGATTGAGTTGTTGTGCGGCTCCGGCAGGATGCCACAACGGTTGAATCGGAAATCGCAGATCGCCGGGCTGCAGATAGGAAGATGCATAGGGCGCCTTGCGGTACGCGGCCCACAGGCGACGGTTACCCGCCAACATCAAGGTATGCGGATACATACGTCTCCAGACACCCCAGCTAACCACCTGGCATGGCAACGGCGTAAGCCGCAACCCTGCCGCGGCCGCCGGCCCGGTAATGGCCTTTCCGGAAATCTGGCTCCAGAGGCTTTCGCCTGTGCGTTTTTTCGCATGGCTATAAAGCAGCAGATTGGCGTTATAAACCAGCCCGCTGTAGCCAAAGGTAACGGTTTTGCCGTTTACTTTTCGGCTGTAGACGGCGGCGGAATCGCAAAATCCATCATAGGTAACCAATATTGGCACGCCGGCGATACGGTCATTCACCAGCGCATGCCAGTTCAACATGGGCAGGGGATACGCGCGTGCCACGCCATGAATTACCACGCCGATCACCCGGTCGGGGTCCTGTATGAATCCGCCCGCATCGCGCCGTGCATCGTTGATGCGCGCGGCACGGGCAATGGACAGGAGTTTGGGGTGAATAAGAGCGGGGAGCCCGTTTTTCACATTACCCGACCCGTGAATAAGTCGCGGCGGCACCAGGCATGGATGCAGATTAAAACCGTACGTGGCGGTATGCACACCGTCGCCGACGGTGCGGGAAAAATCGCCGCGTTCAAGGGGCAGGACGATATCTTTGACAATCAGGCCGACGGTCAGAGCGCCGAAGAGAACGAATATCCAAAGTCCGCTGGAAAAGAATCTGACAATCGGATGTTTCATGGAGCCGGCTTCTTACAATCCGCCCGGCGCCGGGCGGGATAGATTGACGGGAATGCAAAAATCAAGGACCTTCGGGTGCGGGAACCTGTCCGACAGACGCCGCGGTCCCCGGCGGGCCATCCAGGCGAAGATCAAAATTCCGCCGATAGGTCTCAAACAGGCTCATGAATTCACTGTTGAACACGAAGTTGAATTCCGGAAATTTCATGCCTTTCATGTTTTGATCTATGTGGGAAAACATCATCTCCACCTCACCCACCGGCAATTCGGCGGCCTGCCCTTCGGCGTTGGTGGAACGCACGCGGATGGCGCCGCTTATGGATGCCCCCATTTCATTCACCTGACTGATGACGGCATCATACACAATCTGTTCCCCGGGCCGCACCAGCCGCTGAAACGCCGCTTTACCAATCTTGGCGAGAATCACCTTTTCCTTAAATTCGCGTGCGGCCCCCACCAGAATGCCGCTGGTCTGGGCCATGCCTTCAATCATGAGGGTCGCGGGCATGACGGGAAAACCGGGGAAATGGTCATGCAAGTGTTCCTCGGCAAGACTGACGTTTTTTATCGCCACGGCGCGGCGGCCGGGTTCAAAGACTTCAAATCGGTCAATCCAAATCCACCGCATGGGTTACGCTCCTGCAGGTAATTCTACCCGCCCGGTTGGCCGCGGGCACTACGGACAAACGGCGATCGGCGGGTGCGGGAATAAAAACAACCGCAGAGGCGGCCCCTGCGGTTGTGCTGAACTTAAGCTTGCGGCAATGGGATGGGCTTACAGCAATCCATCTTTTTTACCGATGAACTTCACGAGGTCCACCACGCGGTTGGAATAACCCCATTCGTTGTCATACCAGCTGATGAGCTTAAAGAACCGGCTGTTAAGTTCAATACCGGCCTTGGCGTCATAAATGCTGGAGCGCGAATCGCTGATAAAGTCGCTGGATACAACTTCTTCATCGGTGTAACCAAGAATACCTTTCAGCGTGCCTTCGGAGGCCTGCTTCACCGCGGCGTTGATAGCCGCCAGTGATGTTTCCTGTTTAGTACGAACCGTCAGGTCCACAACGGACACATCCGGCGTCGGTACGCGGAAAGCCATACCGGTGACTTTACCCTTCAGTTCGGGAATCACAAGCGTGGCGGCTTTGGCTGCACCGGTGGCGGCGGGTATGACATTCTGACCGGCGCCGCGGCCGCCGCGCCAATCCTTCTTGGATGGACCGTCCACGGTGGGCTGCGTGGCCGTAGCCGCATGGACGGTGGTCATAAGCGCTTCTTCAACGCCGAAAGTATCGTTAATGACTTTGAGCAGCGGTGCAAGGCAGTTGGTGGTGCAACTGGCATTGGACACAATGGTATCCTTCGCACTGTCAAAGGAGGATTCATTCACACCCAGCACAAATGTGGAAATTTCCTTGTCTTTGGCGGGTGCGGAAATAATGACCCGCTTGGCCCCGGCGGCAAGATGCTTGCCGGCGCCCGCGACGTCCGTGAAAAGACCGGTGGATTCCACGACATAATCAACCTTCAGGTCCTTCCAAGGCAATTGCGCCGGATCACGCAGGGCAAAGGTTTTGACAAAATGGCCGTTCACCGTCAGGCCGTCTTCCTTGGCCGTAACTTCACCTTTGAACCGGCCATGGGTGGAATCATGTTTCAGCAGATAGGCCAGATTATCCGGCGGAACCAGATCGTTAATGGCGACAAATTCAATATGTGGATCGTGAATACCGGCGCGGAACACCAGGCGTCCGATTCTTCCGAAACCATTAATACCAACGCGAATTTTGGACATTTTTAACCAGTCTCCACGCAAAAAAAAGGCGTTTTTCACCGGCAGGTCATTACACAGGCCCGCGGATGCGCCAAACCAAGCGAATTATAGTAGCGGCAGCACGGTTTAGCGCCAAATGTTGGAGATAATAATTTTCATGGTATTTTGCCTCGGTAAAATGCCGTATCGTGCCGGTGTCATAATCGTATAGCTATATGCCGGCGCCTATCCGCGGCCACGACGATTGGGTAAATTAACGGTAGAAAGAGTGTGCCCATGGCCAAATTTTCAATATTCGCAAAAGAATCGCCCCTGACCGCGCCTGACGGCGGCCCGTTGACACAGGAGCATCACGCCCAAATCGGAGAAGCTCGCCTGCGATCCAGCCAGATTTTACGGGCGGCCCGCGTGGCACATCGGCAAATGATCGGCCTGATTGTGATGGGCGTGCCTTCCGTCATGCTGGCATTTATGGGTGGATTCAGTCTGACCGGCTTCATTATGGGGGCATGGATGACCGCGGCCGGTATCATGGAGGGCATTGGCGAGGGGCGCATCCGCCGCTTGAACCCGCAGATTTTCAACACCCTGTATAAAAACCAGCTTGCGCTGGGCGCCATGTTTATCGTCATCAGCAGCTGGTGGATGCTGGAGCTCCATTTTGGCGCTGAGGGCAAACAAATTTCCCAGCAAAGTACCGGACTGAGCCAGCTGCTTGGCGGGGCCGGCGCCGGCACGTCCAGTGTGGTCACCTCCATTGTGCCGCTTATTGCGTACGCCGCCTACGGCACCGTATTTCTGGGCGGCTTGATTGAATGCGGTTTAACCGCGCTTTACTATCGCGTTCGCGGGCGACAGATGCAGCAATACCTGTCTGATACGCCGGACTGGATTGTCCACCTTCACCGCACCGGTTCCATTTAACCCGCGTGATCCGCCGGGAACAGCCATCGCCGGCGCGGGCCGCTTCAAATGTCGCTTCGCTTATTCAGGAGAGAAAACAGGTGATTTCCGCCGCGTCATCATCCGCTGATCCACCGGTAAACGGGCCGGCGCCCCATCAGCCGCCCGCCTCCGGGCTGCCCAAAGGCGGATTGCAACGCCCAAGACTCACCCTGTCACGGCATCAACGGCTGAAGGGCAAAACATCCATTGACGCCGCGTACAACAACGGCCAGCGGCGGCACCATCAACCCATCATGGCCTGCCTGTTGCGCCGCGGGGACAATGCACCTTCGCGCCTGGGCATTTCCATCGGCCGCAAGTGCGGCAATGCGGTGATGCGAAACGCCATTCGCCGCCGAATCCGCGAGGGATACCGGCAGGCACAGTATGAATTTCCACCGGGGCTGGATATTCTGCTGGTGATCCGGCCGCATAAAATATTGACGGTTATGGAATACCAGCGGCGGTTGCGAACCCTGCTGCTGTAACGGAGCGGCATTTGATGTCAGTCGACAGTTCAACAACGGCAGCGTCACGTTCGGAAACCGCCCGCAACAAGCCATCCGTCGCACAGCGCATTATGCGCATTCCGGCGACGTTGGATCGGCTGCTTTACAAAACCCTGCAATGGCTCCTGATTTTCCCCATCAAGGTGTATCAGATAACGCTTTCCCCGTTGATTGGCAGGCAATGCCGGCATTATCCGACTTGCAGCCATTACGCAATTGAAGCCATCGAGCGTCATGGCCCAGTTTACGGTTTTTGGCTGGCATTTTGGCGCATTATGCGGTGCAACCCGTTCTTTCGCGGCGGCGTGGACCCGGTGCCGCCGGTGCCGCGAGCGGCGACGGAAAAAGAATCGGGTAAGCAGACCTGAATTCGCGGCGATCCACCGCCGTTCCCGCGCCTACCCCCCGGCAATTGCACCCACAATTAACAGCGGTTCGCGCCCCGCGACCACGGGCGGGGGCAGTTGCACATCCGGCGGTTCATTGGATAAATCCTCTTTGCAGGCAAAAAAACGGATGAACGCCCGCCGCTGCCGCTGCTCATGGCTGCGAATGGTGCCGCGCAACTCCGGATGGCGCGACTCCAGCGCGTTGAGCACCGCGGCAAGTGTCACCGGTTCGGGAACATCCAGCTGAATTTCGCCATCCACCTGCGCCAGCGTCCGCAGATGATACGGCAATAACACGCGGATCATGACACACTCTGCACTTCAACGGACAGAACCGCCGGCAAATCATGCACGATGCAATTCCATGAATCGCCGCCATCAGCGGATGCATACACTTGGCCGCCGGTGGTGCCAAAATAAATCCCGCATGGATCAAGCGTATCCACGCACATGGCTTCGCGCAGCACATTCACATAGCAGTTCTGCTGCGGCAGACCGTTGGTCAGTGCTTCCCAGTTGTCGCCGCCGGTGCGGCTGCGATACACACGCAGCGCCCCATCCGGTGGAAAATGCTCGGAATCGCTTTTTATCGGCACCACGTAAACCGTCCGGGGTTCGTGGGCGTGAACATCAATGGGGAAGCCGAAATCCGTCGGCAGATTGCCGCTTATTTCCCGCCAGTTATCGCCGGCGTCGTCGCTGCGCATCACATCCCAGTGCTTCTGCATAAACAGCACCTCCGGCCGTGACCGGTGCATCGCGATGCGGTGCACGCAGTGCCCGACCTCGGCATCCGGGTCCGGCAGCGTATGGGGGGATTTCAGGCCGCGGTTTGCCGGTCTCCAGGTACTGCCGTCATCATCTGAACGAAATACTCCTGCCGCGGATATGGCCACAAACATGCGGCCGACATTCACCGGATCCAGCAGAATGGTGTGCACCGCCATTCCGCCGGCGCCCGGCTGCCACAGGTGCCCCTTGGCCTGCCGCAGCGCGGGCAGTTCCTGCCAGGTGGCGCCGCCATCGATGCTTTTGAACAGTGCGGCATCCTCCGCACCGGCATATACCACATCCGGATTATCCAGCGCCGGCTCCAAGTGCCAAATGCGCTTGAATTCCCACGGGTGCTGCGTTCCGTCATACCATTTGTGCGTGCCCGGCCGGCCGGCATATACAAATTTATTGCTTTCTCCGCGCGGAAAGCCCTCCGGCGACTTAAGTTCCGCCGGACTGCTGCCGGGTGGATGCCATGTTTTGCCCCCATCATCTGAACGTTGAATGATCTGGCCAAACCACCCGCTGGACTGCGAGGCATAAATCCGATTCGGCGCCGTCGGCGAACCTTTGAGATGATAAATTTCCCAGCCGGCAAAAAACGGCCCATCCACTTTCCATTTTCGGCGGGCCGCGTCCGCCGTAAGAATAAACGCGCCCTTGCGGGTGCCAGCCAGGACACGAATGGTGCTCATGGGCTTCTCCTGTGATATGTTTTGCGACATGTGCCGTATCGCGATCAATCCGGATGCCGATGGAGTTGGGCAATATCATACACATAAATAAACTTTTCCCAAGTTTACTTCGGGAGCAAATGCCGAGGAAATAGCGCTTCGCCTACAATCCCACAGGCAGAATTTTGGATTCAACGGCCATTTGCCGTGGAGATTTGCGGGCGGCGGTTGCGCCGGGCAGCTTTTTCCACCCCGCACGCATTCAGCGTGCCGAAGTCGGCTGCCAGTCCATCGCCGGCCGGGAAAGCCGACTCCCGGATATTTCGCCGCCGGTTTAACACATCATGCCATGGCCAATCTTGGCGGCACCAAATGATTTACCGCATTGCCGGAGGGTGGACCAATCCATCGCCATTTTTAAACGGCTACGGTTGCCAGCCCATGGCGGAATCGTTTTGCCGACTCGCGAATCATTGGTTTGGGTTTCCGCACAGCCGGTAGTACCATACCATTCATGTTCGCAATCCTGACACAATTTTTGACTGCTGCGGCGTCAACACTTTTGGAACCAGCGGCCACGGCGGTGCTGCTGATAATTTTCGGCGTCCTGATTCTGATTGCGGTACTATCCAGCCGCGCGATGAACCGGCTGGGCGTTCCGACGGTACTGCTTCTGCTGGTGCTGGGAATGCTGGGCGGTACCCAGGGTTTTGGCGGCATCTGGTTTCATAATTATCACTTTGCCTATCGACTCGGCACAATTGCACTGATCCTTATCCTTTTTGAAGGCGGATTCAATACCTCCCCCGCGGAGGTGCGCACGGTGCTATGGCCCGCCGCATTGCTGGCTACTCTTGGAGTGGTGCTGTCCGCCGCACTCACCGCCCTGGTGGCCCTGTTTTGCGGCTTAAGCATGCACGAATCAATGCTGATCGGGGCTATCGTTTCCAGCACGGACGCGGCGGCCGTTTTTTCCGTTCTGCGGGCCGGAAAAGTGAATTTGCGCCCGCGACTAAGCCGTTTGATCGAAATTGAATCCTGCTTTAATGATCCCACCGCGGTCATGCTTACCACGCTGGTAATCGCCATTATCGAAAACCACAAGGAATCCGTCGGCTGGCTGCTGGTGAACATTCCGATTCAACTGATCATCGGCGCGGCGGGCGGCATTATTATCGGTTTGGCGGCGCGCTATGTGTTGCGCAAGGCTACGCTGAGTACATCCGGCCTGGCGCCGGTGTTCACGCTTGCGGCGGCGATGGTATCGTATTCTGGCGCCACGCTGATTAACGGCAGCGGATTTTTGGCGGTCTATTTGACGGGCGTATTTCTGAATTCTCCTTCACTGCCGTACCGCAGCGGTCTTACGCGGGTGCACGCGGCGCTGGGCTGGCTTGCCCAGATCAGCATGTTCCTCATGCTGGGAGTGATGGTGCTGCCATCGGAGTTGCTGCATGTGGCGTGGGTGGGACTGGCCATTGCCGTGCTGCTGGCGTTGATTGCACGTCCGCTGGCGGTGGCGGCGTGCCTGCTGCCGCTGCGATTTCCCATAAAGGAAACGGCGTTTGTGGGCTGGGTGGGTCTGCGCGGCGCGGTGCCCGTGATCCTGGCCACATTTCCTCTCATGGCGCACCTGCCGGGCGCGGAGAAGATATTTAACATCGTGTTTTTTGTGGTGGTCATCAACACGTTGTTCCCCGGATCCACCATTCGCTGGGTCACGCGGCGGATGGGGCTGGCATCGGATGAAAAACCGGCGCCGGAAGCGGTGCTGGAAATCAATTCCCCGCGCCCGCTTAAAAGTGAAATGCGGTCATTCCTGATTGAAAAATCCGTGGCGGTTTGCGGGGCAACCCTGGCGGACCTTGCCCTGCCGTCATCCGCCGCGGTCATGCTGATAGTGCGCGACGGCAATCTGGTGGCGCCGCGGGGCAAAACCGTGCTGGAAGCCGGCGACCATGTGTATCTCTTTTTTGATCAGGCCGACCGCCCGCTGATGGAACTGCTGTTCGGCCGCAGCGAAGAGGGCGGCGTGGGCTGATGACCGCTGATGCCCCATGACAGCCAACAGATCAGGCGCCCGCCGGCCGGTCCGGACGCGGCGGGCGTCAATTTACAACACGCCGGCCATACCCGTTTGAATCGGCTTGACGACATAATCCCGTGGATCCGTGATATGCCCGGTCAATGCACTGGCGGCCACCGTGAGCGGACTGGCCAGATAAACGGAAGCCTGCATGGACCCCATGCGGCCGGGGAAATTCCGATTCGTTGTACTGATGCAGACTTCCGTTCCCGCAAGCCGGCCGAAGGTATCCGACGGCCCGCCGAGACAGGCACTGCAACCGCTTGGCCCCACGCGGCAACCGGCATCCAGAAGAATATCTTCGATGCTTTTTTCGTTCGGACCTTTTTCCGCGCCCATCAAATTCAGGCGTTTCATATCCGCATGAACCTCGGTGGATCCGGGCACCACAAAGGTCGGCACTTTAACGACATTTCCCTTAAGAATGCTGGCGGCGAAAATCATATCCGTTATTTTTCCGCCGGTGCAGCTGCCGATGTACGCCTGGTCGATATTCACATGGCGGCAGTTCATGGCGGTATCACGGTTATCCGGTGAATGGGGTTTAGCCACCAACGGCTCGAAGGAAGCCAGGTCCCATTCCTTTTCATAGCAGTACCGGGCATCCGGATCATCCTTGAATACTTCCCAGTTTTTTACATGGCTGCGGTGGCGGACATATTGCAGGGTTTTTTCATCCACATCGCATACACCGTTCTTGCCGCCGGCTTCAATGGCCATGTTGGTAAGCGTCATGCGGTCTTCCAGCGTCAGCGAGGTGATACCTTCGCCGGCAAAATACATGGTTTTGTAGGTGGCTCCGGCCACGCCAATTTCACCGATCACCGCAAGGATCAAATCCTTGGCCGTCAGGTAAGGGGGAATTTCACCGCGAAAAGCAAATTTCATGGTAGGCGGGGTTTTCAGCCATGTCTTGCCCGTGCCCAACGTGAAGGCCGCATCGGTATTGCCCACTCCCGTGGCAAACTGGCCAAAGGCGCCGGCGGTGCAGGTGTGGCTGTCCGTGCCCAGTAAAATTTCGCCGGGACGCACATGCCCCTCTTCCGGCAAAGCCTTGTGACAAACCCCCTTGTAGCGCGTTTTTGTGGGGTCAAGATAAGGGTTGGGCATGCGCGGCTCGTTTTTCACAAATTCCGGATCATAATAATATGGAAGCCCCTGCTCGCGCACAAAATCCCGCAAGATCTGCACATTGCGATGGCATTTATCATCCGCGGTGAAAATATAATGATCCGGAATGATCACCACGCGGTTCTTATCCCATACTTTTGCATTGCGGCCGAACTTTTCATGAAAAATGCCGATGGTACCCGGACCGCAGACGTCGTGCGTCATTAAGATGTCCACCGACACCCAGACATTGTCCCCCGGACTGACTTTGGCCTTACCGGCATTTTTTGCAAATATTTTTTCCGTGATGGTCATTCCCGCCATGGGTCACAATCTCCTGGGTTACCGCGATTCTGTGCACCGGGTGGCCGCAACGATCGCATATCCAAACGGCCGGCGAAATTTCCGCTCGGTAAACCGTTGGGTTATTATACGTGACGGCAGGCCGGTGAATCAAAAGCAATTTGCGGCAATATTCGCGAATTTCATTTTTCGCGATTACCCCGCACCGATTTTCCGCATATTGTGCCGCTTCTTAATGTAATACAGGAGTAGAAATTGAAAAAGTCCACGGCATTAAAATCAACCGTCACCCATCGGCGTAGGAGTCCGATGTCGGACCGGCGCCGCACCGGTGAGCGCACATTGCGCAAAATTCATGGCGACTATGGCCTCGCCGTGCTCAATAAGCTCGACGATATTGCCCCGGAGTTAAAACGATGGGTTATTGATTTTGGCTTTGGCGAGGTTTACAGCCGCCGGATGCTGGATATCAAATCCCGGCAGATCGCCACGATAGCCGCCATGGTGGCGCTTGGCCATAGCGGCGATGAATTGCGATCGCATATCCGTGCGGGGCTCAACGCCGGCCTGTCGCGCGGGCAGATCGTGGAGTTGACGATGCAAATGGCGTTGTACGCCGGGTTTCCCGCCGCAATCAACGGTGTAAAAGCCGCCCAGGCAACGTTTACCGAGCTTGATTCCCGCACCGGTCCGTAATGATCAAATTTCAGCCGGGTAAGGGCGATTACAGGAGTACCTATTATGACGCCGCAGCAAACAACCTTGATGAACAGCCGTCGCCGACCGGGTTTGCATCCGGCGGCAATCTGCTTGGTTGCGATCATGAGTAGTCTTACCGCCATTAAGCCCGGGCATTCGGCGACATTGAACCCCAAATCTACACCCGAAAAGCCGCAATTGTGGTTGTATTATTCCACGAATCTTCTGGTAAACGCCAACGTGCAGCGGATCCGCCGCATCTGGAGCCGGGCGCGAGCGGAGGGTTATTCCCACATTCTTCTTTCGGACAGCAAGCTGGCGCATCTGAATAATCTTGGATCAATTGCGCAGCAATACCAGCGCAACGTGGTGCGCGTGCGGAAATTAGCCGCCCGCCTCGGCCTTGTTCTGGTGCCGAGTCTGTTCCCCATTGGTTATTCCAACGACATTCTGTATGACAATCCATCCCTTGCCGAGGGCCTGCCGGTTCGCGATGCCCCGTTTGTTGTGGAAAATCAGATTGCAACTCCGCAGCCAGACCCGAAAATAAGCCTTGGCCGCAGGCCGACATGGAAAGACAGCGATATTCAGCTGCGGAATGGCACGGCAACTTTGCATAATCCGCCGGGTAACGCCCGGCTCGTCTTCGAGCGCACACTGCATCCATTTCGCGAATATCACATTCGCGTATTTATTCGCACAACCCAATTCACCGGACGGCCGCGAATTGCGGTTCTGGCGGAGCACTCCGGCCGGGGGCTGCAATATGAAGCGTTGTCGGTCCGCCGCAGCCAAAACTGGACGCGCAATGATGTGGTTTTCGACACGCTGAATCACCGTCATGTAACGATTTACTTTGGAGTGTGGGGTTCCGCCCGCGGCACACTGCAGTGGAAGCAGTGGAGCCTGTCGCCGGCCGGGTTGGTAAATGTCCTCAGCCGTCCCGGCGCTCCGACGAGCGTCGCCGGTTACAAATCCGGAAGGGATTACCAGCCGATCGTGGATCGCAAACTGGGAAACCGGCCGTGGCCGGGCGAGTATACCGCATGGCACAAACCGATCCGGATCCATTTCACCCGCCCGATAGCCAACGGCACGATCGTACGTGTTTCCTGGTACTTTCCGCCGATTTTTTATCATGGGCAGGTAGCCGCATGCATGGCATCACGGCAATTTCGCAAACTGCTGGCGGCGAACGCACAAAGTGTGCGGGCGGCCTTTCACAGCGGTCATTACATGATGGAGATTGATGAAAATCGTGTTCTAAACTGGGATTTATCGTGCCAGCGGCTGCATGCCACACCCGGCGGCATTTTGGCGAATACCACGCGGTATTGCCGCCGCTTGCTACATGGAGCCAAGATTTACACGTGGAGTGACATGTTCGATCCATACCACAACGCCCACGGTCACTACTACCTAGTACACGGTTCCTATGCCGGCTCATGGAAGGGGCTGGGCCGGCGGACGATAGTCATGAATTGGAACGGTGGACACAAAAGAAAATCATTGCAATTTTTCGCCCGATTGGGCAACCGCCAGATTATCGCGGCATATTATGATGCTCCGCTCAGCCAGACGGCCTCATGGATTGCCGCGGCCAAGCCGGTGCGCGGTGTTATCGGATACATGTACACCACGTGGGACGGAGATTATCGCCAAATGGGCGCTTTTGCCGCCCTCGTAAAACGTGCGTATCAACCGGGCGGTAAATAGCCGTTTCGCCAAGCACTTATCATTTTCATCCGAATGACGGCAATCGCGGCGGATAGTATGGGGCAGCGGTTGCGACGAATGCTGTTTGACCGGAACGAGGCGGATGCCGGAAATGCAATAAGCCCGTACAATAGCGGTATGACGAAAGGAAAATTGATAAAACTAATATTTATTGCGGTATTGGGCTTGCTCCTGCCGTCAACGATGCGCATCAGCGCTGCTATTGCCCACTCAACACCCAGCACGATTCCGGCAAAAACCAGCGGGCAATCGCCGCACGCCGCACACCTGATATTATGCAGCGACGGCAAAAGCCTTTGGCTTGTGGAACCATCCGCCATTACCGGTCCGCCCCGCCGGTCGGGTTTTACTCTTTTGCTGCACAAAACCGGGGATAAACCGTCCGCTCCATGGACACAAGTATCCAACAAACTTTTCCTGGGCACGCCGTTGTGTGCCGCAGCCTCGGTAAAATCCGGACCAACCAATCCGGCAAATGGTCTGGCGAACGGTTTATCGCGCCGCCAGCCCGGAGAAGCCGATTTCTTTTCCTCTTCGGCGGATGCCGCCATCTTAGCCAAATCACGTATCCGGCTGCTGTTTTTTGGCGGTACAGTTCAGAAATACGGCCCACAGGCACACGCCCTGCTTTCGGCGCTGCCGGCATCATTGTTTCCGGTAGCCGCGGCGGAATTTGAGGGACATCTGGCTGTGTTGGCCTTCGGCGAGTCGCCGCAGGCGGCCGCGGCGCCCCGCGGCCCTGCACAGGCAAAACCTGCTCGATTGGCCAAGCCGCCCGCCCGCGATTCTGGCATTTCAAAGGTCGCACCAACGACTTTGCCTGCACCTGCCGCCACACGGCCGACGGACAAACCGGCCGCAAACGCGACGGTCACAAAAAGCGGTCGGAAGGAATTGGCCGCCGCCGATCTTCCGGTGAAACCTGTGACCGCCGGATGGTATCTGGCGATTTCCAATGGGGGCGGATATCGGATGATGGCCATTGACGGATTGGGCGGGCCGCCTGATCCGCAGAAACCCGCCGTCTGGCCGGGGCTGGCGGCCGCCGGGAATTCGCTATGGATCGCCGAGCGGGGGCGGCAAAATGCAGAAATTTATGATCTGCCATTTCCACATGGGCCGGAAAGTGCCGCCGCCGTTGCCGTTTTGAATCACCCAATTCTCATTCCGCTGCCGCAGCGGACGTTAAATCTCATGTTAACGGTGCTTAAAGACCGGGTGGTGGTGCTGTGGAGCCTCCCCGTCAGCGATTCGCGCGAGGTAAGAATCTTCGGCGGAATGGTTCAAGCGGAGAAGAAAGGCAGCACGCAACGATTCAATCCATGGCAACAGCCGACCGCATTGCTGGCCGCCAATCTGGAAAACAACTCGGACCTTCCCGCGGCTGCGGGATGCGGCAACCGGATATACGTGGTGGCGCGAAACGCCGGTGTCCTGCACGGCATTAAGCTGGCCGAAAGCGGACGCATGATCGGTACGTCATGGCCGATTGTGCCGGTCAACAAGCCGAATATGGGGCCGCAGAATTATGAGCGCATGATCATCATGGGATTGATTCTATTGATGATCCTGTCGCTTTGGCAGCGAAAAACGTCGGTGGATACGCGATCGCTGACTGAACAATATTCCGTTGCCCGGTTGTACCTGCGTTTTGGCGCGGCGTTGGTGGACATGGGTGTGGGCGCCGTCGTGATCATGGTTATTTACGGGTTGTACAGCGCCGCGTCGTGGACGCCGATCATGCAGCAGATTCGCACGATTATCTTTGCACCGGAGGATCTGTTTCTGCATGGCCAACTGCTGATTTTCCTGGGCATCTATGAATTTCATGTTACCCTTGGGGAATTGTTGTTCGGTCGGTCCCTCGGCAAGTTTCTGTTTTCACTCCGCGTTGTATCGGAAGACGGCGGCAAACCGGGATTTGTTGCGGTGATCATGCGTAATTTATTCCGAATTCCGGAAATGTTGTTCATGGTGCTGCTAATTTTGATATTTGTCAGCGTGCAGCGTCAGCGGCTTGGCGATCTGCTGGCCAGAACGGTTGTGGTAGGCCCCAAGGAACCCAAGGGGAACCGGGATGTGCCGCCATGACCGCGGATTGCGAATCCGTTTCTCCCGAGCCGGCGGTTGGCGGCTTGCCGCGGCACCGGCTGCGCGTGGTACTGGTGCAGCCGGATATTCCGCAGAATACGGGAAATATCGCCCGGCTTTGCAGTGTTACCGGAGCCCAACTGCACTTGGTGCGGCCGCTGGGTTTCTTTCTTTCCGACGCCAGATTGCGCCGCTCCGGAATGGATTACTGGCAAAAGCTCAACCCCGTGATTCATGATGATCTGCCGGCATTTGAACAGCAGTTGGCCGGCGGCTTTCATCTGTTCACATCCCGCGGCCGGACAGACTTGTGGAATGCCGAATTCACCGCGGATGACTGGCTTATTTTCGGCAGTGAATCCAGCGGATTACCACAGGATTTTGTCCGGCGCCATGCCGCCGGCACGGTTAAGATTCCGATGTGTTCCGGCGAAAGGTGTCTGAATGTATCCACCGCCGCGGGCATTGCGGTATATACGGCCTTGAGACAAATTAAATACGGCGGGCAAAAAGCCGCCACCGTGTAACACGCGCAAGCGGCACACTGAATCAGGCAGGAAACAGAAAAATGAATACGAAGAGCGAATCAACCGCGAACATAGATCTGACCATTGCGGCGTTTCAGAACCATATCCGGGAGAAATATTCCCAACGGGATATTGAGCGCGGATCCGCGGCTACGTTTGTCTGGTTTATTGAGGAAATCGGCGAACTGGCCACCGCCATACAAGGACAGGACCAAGCGAATAAACGGGAAGAATTTGCGGATGTATTCGCCTGGCTCTGCACATTGGCCAACATTCACGGCATTGACATGGCACAGGCGATCCATGAAAAATACTTTGCCTCCGGCGGACCGGAAGGCTTTAAATAACAGCCGGCGTAAAGTACGACGGATATTATTTGCTCTGCAACCGGCATCAGCCGCCGGCCAATTTACGCAAGCCGCCGATGGCTTCATCGGCCAGGGGGGTAAACTTCCATTTTCCGGGCCAGTGGCAGTGCATAAGATCAGCCAGTTCCTGTCGGCCGCCCATGGTAAAGATTTCGCGTTGCGGTTGATGAATGTCCGAAAGGCGTAGAAACCGCTGTCGGCTGGCGCGAGCCAAAGCGATCAGCATGGCCTCGAGCATTTGCTGCCGTGTGGAGCCAAGCGTCAAATTGGAAAAAGCTGCGCGCTGCATCTGGAGGCTGGTTCGGTCGCCGGCCAGATAGGGCAGGAATTCCACGGCATGGCCGGTGTCATCCGTCAAGGGTTTAGAAGCCAGACGACCGGACAAATTCCGCAGCATTTTAGCGAAACCTTTGCGCGGCATGTCCGCAAACAAATTGGCGTGCGCCCATTTTATGCTGGATCCGCCGGCGGCAATTGTGCTGACAGCCAGCCATGTTTTGGGGGCCAGCCGGCCGGTGCCCAGCGGACGGGTAAGGATATCCGCCGCCGGTTTGGGCCGGGGCAGGCAAATAGCCAGAACGTCCGTCGAGCCGGCACTGTGCACAAGCCGGCCGGGACGGCAATCCGTGCCCAGCACGGCGGCGCTTGTATCCACGATGCCCGAATAAACGGGACAACCCTCCGGCAATGAAAGCAACCGGGCCGCAGCGGCGGAAATGCCGCCGGCAGGTTCGTCGGCGAATTTAATTTCCGGCAATTGACGGGAATTAACGCCGGTAATTTCCAGAAGTTCATCCTGCCAGCCGCTTAAATGAACCGCATCATACAGCCCCAGAAAAGCCGCCTGGGACGGGTCAATGACCCAATGGCCGGTGAGCATGTGAACAAGCAGTGTAGTCGGTTGACCGATGCGGTCGATGCGTTTGAATACATCCGGCTGGTTATCGCGCAGCCAGAGCAGTGAGGTGGAAGCCATGCCGCCGGGAAACGGCAGGTTCCCGGTTAAAGCAAGGTGGCGCTCGGCACCGATCCG
This sequence comes from Planctomycetota bacterium, assembly GCA_021808485.1. Lineage (GTDB taxonomy): Bacteria > Planctomycetota > Phycisphaerae > WQYP01 > WQYP01 > JAJYPG01. Next base: position 16,584 of record JAKBBN010000051.1, read on the forward strand.
CTCCAACAGAACGGCGGCCTGCTTTTCGCTGCGCCGGTCCTGATGGGTAATGCACCCGGCGATGGATCGGCCGCGACGGTCCAACGCCACCAGACCCGGGCAAAATGTGTCAATGGCCACGGCATCGAGCTTTTTATGGCCGTCCATCACTTGGTGCACGGTATCCTTAAAGGCGGTTAAAAGCCCTTCGGCCGGTATCTCGACGGCGTCGCCATGCCACGTGGAAACAATGGGCACATGCACCATCCGGCGGCACTTATCGCCCTTGAACAACGCAGCTTTAATGGATGATGAACCGACATCGATCGCCAAAATGCGCATGGGGTATTACTCCTTGGTAAATTGATCCGGCATCTGATTGCATACCTGGACAGATGATGCCGGCGAACCTCCCTGATCGGCGGCCGCACGGTTTAATTCCGCAAGAATGGGTTGCGCTATTTGCGGTATGGACGTGGTGTCGTCCGCGGCAATCCAATGCACATTAACGAACCGCTTGAGCCACGTGCGCTGCAGTTTGGCCAGTCGCCGCGTATTGATTTTGATCTGCTCAATGGCATCCGGCAGTGATTGGCGACCGGCGTGAAACGCAAGGATTTCGCGATATCCCACGGCTTGGGCGGCCTGATCCGACAGTCCTCCCGGCGCCGCGGCAAGCTGTTGTACTTCCCGCAGCAATCCCTGATCGATCATGGCCTTGACCCGGCGGTTAATCCGCGTGTTTAAATCCGGCTTTTCCCAGACAATGCCTATCATTCCGGCATCTATCACCGGTTGCTGACTTTTCCATTGCGTTTGCAGATCACTGATGGTCCGGCCGGTGAGTTTGAAGACTTCAAGGGCGCGAATGACCCGGCGCTGATCACCGGGATGGATGCGGGCCGCGGAAACCGGATCGACACGCGCCAATTCCTGGTGCAGCACGGGACCGGAGTGTTGGGCAGCCAGATGCGCAAGTTGTGCACGGATTTGAGCATCAGCCGGCGGGCCTTCAAACAACCCTTCCAATAAAGCCCGCAGATAAAGAATTGTACCGGTCACGAGGATCAGCGGCGTCCGGCTGGATTGATAACTTTCCATAATCGGCCGGGCCATTTGGGCAAAGCGGGCAGCGGAAAATGACTCCCCCGGATTGACCACATCAATCATTTCATGGCGGATACGCTCGCGAATTTCCGGCGGAGGTTTAGCTGTGCCGATATCCATACCCCTATAGACCTGCATGGAATCAACGGCCATGATCGCTGCCGGCCGGCCGGATGGGCCGCGCCAATGTTCGGCAAGGTACTCGGCAAGTTCCGATTTGCCGCTTGCCGTACAACCCAGAATAATCAATGGACTCTTCACAACCCGCATAATACCTAAAAGCGGGCAATAATGGGATTTTTACGCGGATCGGACTGCGTTTAACCGTTTCAACCCGCAGCCGGCCCATTATTGCCGACCGGCCTCAAGCAAATGGCGGCATTTGGACGATAAAGAAAAGTGAGCAGCGGAGCGGCGTTGCCGTACCGGATCCCTGCCGAACGGGAGAGGATATGCACTTTTTGGTTCACGCTGAAGTTAAAGCCTGTTGTCAGGCTCTGGATTGTTAGATAATCGTTGATTTCCCGACCGCCCGGATGATAAAAGGCTGCGGAAGACCATCGGTTGTCGAATTGGCATGGCGGATAAAGAATGCCCGACCGGATGTTTTGCGTCCGCCAAAAACTTTCTACTGTTTTATTTGGAGATCGTCAGCGTGAATGCTATAATCAGTAATCGAAAGGAAACAGGTTTTATCGCCAACCGCGTGGGCAAGCAGTGGGAAAATAAGGAGCCTGCCATGATCGCGCATAAATTAGGTTCTGTAAACCGCCTGAATCCCGCTTCTCCGGGCCGTGCAAAATCCACACATATTCATCTGTCCGCTCCAGCGGAGGCCGCACTGCAAGATCTGTCCCCGACCGATGAACGGTACACAACGACGATCTCCATGCGCGACGATGATTCCGGACTGACCGCAACAAGTCGCATGCGGTCCGTGAAAATCGTGCGAATGACAACCGAGGAAACGGCGGGTTGGCAAAACGCCGAATGCGGTTCCGATCTTTTTCTTGGATGACGACAAAGCCCACAGGTTGCCGCATCAAAAAGGGATTCCTGCGCACTTCAGGCAAACCCGTCGGCGCCATGCGTTTGTCCGCACATTGCACAATCGTGCGGCCCTGTGACATACATGTTTCCGTTCACGTCCGATTTTTTAACCGCATCATGCCAGCACAGGCGTTTACCGGTTCAGAATCTCGCCTGAAACCGCCTACTTAACGCCGTTCATCGGGATGAACAGGAGTACCGTTTCGCGCGGCGGCACCCGGCGGGTTTCGGAAAGAAACGCACTTCCCACCGATGCCGGCGCGCCGCGGGCGTCGGCGGCGGCAATCACCACAAAGTGCTGCGGCGCAATACGAACAGTCATCTGCATGCGTGGAAACGGATGCTCCACCGGCCGCGAACCCTGAATCAGGCCGAGCGTATGCGGGCCGCGGGTAAACGTCACGGTTCCCAAGAGCACGGCCGGTTCAAGCTGGATAACCGTATCCGGCGAACCGGACAGCAGGTGTGCGGCAAGCAGCATGTTGTTGTCACAATTGCGGTAGGTTCGCAGCGTTAAAGAGTTGTGCGAATCCACATAGGCCAGCAATTCGCGCCGGACATCAGCCCTGACGGTAATTGAGACCGGACGCGTGCCGGCAATCTGACAATAAATGCGCTGGGACGTGGTGCCCGGTTTGTTTAGCCATGGGGCAATTTTGCGCCATTGCTTGAACGAGGCCGTGCCGCAGCGAAATCCATTGGCTTTAAGCAGATTAACCGTTCGATTGCGGGCGTTGACCGGCGAAAGAATTCGCCAGATTTTTTTATTTGCGGTGAATCTTCCCAGCGGCATGCGCAGACGCAATATCTGGACTTCCGCCGCGGCATTATAAAGCGTGGCCGGCCCGGATTTTTTTTCCCGCGAATTGGTTAACGGCAGCGCCTTGCCGGCCGGCTCGGAGGCCGGTGCGCGTCCTGCAGGCATGACAGGCACCACGCGTTTTCGCGTTACAGTGCAGCCGGCAGATACCAGCAGAATGACGAGCACGGCAGCCTTTAATCCGCAATCCACAGTTGCGGGCAGGCCAAGGCGGTTCTGTGCAACGATGCCGCGGCACCAACAGCCTGAAAATTTCCGGCCCAATACATGAATCCGGTTTGTCATAACCAGCATGATAGAACACCTTGGCAGTTACGCCAACGCCAGTGGATCAATTGGCGGCGGGCGAGGCCATGGTCATGCCGACAGGCCGACCCCCGGCGACCGTGAGCCTTGGACCGCGTCGGCAGACAGCCCGCCCGGATAGGCTTTGCTTTTTATGAGCAAATCCACACGTCGGCGATATAATGGTGGTGCAGCCGCGTTTGATGACTGTATGCAACGCTGTTTTTCAGGGGTCAAACCATGACCGCACGCCACACCGCGATTGACCGTTCGGCAACAACAGGGCGATGGATACGCGGCATCGCGGGATGTATCGCGTGCATGGCAATGATTTCACTGGGCGGATGTGTCCTACTGACACAGGCTTACAGCCCCTATGGTGGCTATCAACCGGCCTACCAATCCGCATATCAACCGGCGTACCAATCAGCGTACCAATCACCATACCAGGCGACCGGCCAGCCAGTTTACCAGCCCGCTTATCCGACCTACACGACGGCAAACCCGCCCGTACAAGCAGCGCCCCCCGTGCAGGCCACACCACAGGTTATCGCCCAATTCGACGCACAACAACTGGATCAGATTGATGCACCGATTGCCCTGTATCCGGACCCATTACTGGCCGAACTACTGCCCGCATCCACCTATCCGCAGCAGGTTCAGCAGGCCGCGCAATGGCTTGCCTACAACCCGATGCCAAGCCAGTTGCTTATTGACATGCAGCCATGGGATGCATCCGTAAAAGCCCTGGTACATTATCCAACCGTGCTGGCATATATGAATGCCAATCTGAACTGGACAGAGGCCCTTGGCGTGGCCTTTTTGAATCAGCAGGCGGACGTGATGGCCTCCATCCAGCGATTGCGTGCCGAAGCCATCGCGGCCGGCACGCTGCAAAGTACTCCGCAGCAACAGGTGATCACGCAGAACGGCGTGATTTGGATTGAACCTGCCAATCCTGCCGTGCTGTATGTGCCGCAATATGACCCATCCGCCGTGTATGTCCGCCGCGCGGGCTTCGCACCGGGCGGCTGGATCACATTCAGCGTCGGGTTTGGCATCGGCGCCTGGCTGGATAATGATTGCAGCTGGCGGAATCACTGGATCACCACGGGCGCCGGCTGGCAGCGGCATTGGCGGAGGGATAATCAGGGGCACTGGATCCGCCGGTTCCATCAGTTCCGGAATAATCAACGTCAATTCCGCCCGCGCCCCGCACCGGGACGCCGGTGGGCGCGCGATTCGCGGCAACCGTTGCCCGCCGTGCGCCCGGAAAACCTGCCGCGCGGCGCACTGCGGCAATATCGGGGATGGCAGCCGCAGCAAAATCAGCGGGTGCGGAGAAATCCGGCGGCTTTCGGCCGGGCGCCACAGCGGCAAAACCGATTTCAGCCCCCGCGGCAAACGGTTTTCGGCGGTCAATATCGCTCCGCGGCGACAGTTCATCGTGCGGCGAACCGCGGACGGCAAAGTTGGAATCAGAATGCCGCCAAGTTCGGCCGGCAAAACAACCGTCGTCCGGGGGGTAATCCGCGCCAGTTCAGGAACAGCCGGCCGCGTGGGCGGAATAGACAGCAGGCATTTGCGATTCGCGGCAGCGGCCGGCAGGTCAGGCAGGACAGCCATCGCGGGCACCAATCAATGGCCCGCAAGCGGCACTGACATGCCGTCGCACCATCGAACAGACCCATCGCGTAGTTTGACATGAATCATGCGTAATTCGGAGATATTCATGAAATTTGCATCTGTAAGAACAGCACGTGCGGCGGCAATGACGGTTTTTGTGGCGGCAATGGCGGCCGGGTTGCCCGGCTGCCAAAGCCAGCCGGTGAAGTCCGGCGACGGGCTGCAGGCGGCAGCGGGAATTGCCGCTTCGCAGCCCGCACGCGATGTACCCGCGGCCGGGCAATTGGTCTTTGCATCCGCGCAATCGGCCGGCGCCGCCCTGCTCGCGGCGGTTAAGGCACAGGATCATAAGCAACTGCATCGGATTTTCGGCCCCGCGATAAAACAGCTGGTTTCCGGCGATAAAGTGGAAGATCACCGGCATTTTGAGGCATTTGCGGCACATGCCCGGCAGAAATTCAGCGTCAAACAAACCGCGGCGGATGCCGCCACCGTGTACATCGGCGATAGAGCCTGGCCCTTCCCGATTCCGATCATACGGATGGCCGACGGTCGATGGTTTTTTGATACGTCGGCGGGTATCCAGGAGATCCTGGCCCGGCGTATCGGGGCCAATGAGCTGGAGACGATCAAGGTTTGCGCCGCCTACGTGCAGGCGCAAAGGCAGTATGCCGCCGGTTATCACGATGGGAGCGATGTGCTGCAATACGCCCAACGGCTGGTCAGCCAGCGGGGAAAGCAGAACGGTTTGTACTGGCCGTCTGCCGCCGGTCAACCCGAAAGCCCATTTGGTCCGCTTGCGGCCCAGGCGGCGGCCGAGGGCTACACACCCGGGGCACATAAGGGGCCGCGGCCGTTTAACGGCTATTATTTTCATATCCTTACCAAGCAGGGAACGGCGGCGCCAGGCGGAAAGTACAATTACATTATCAATGGAAACATGATTGCCGGCTTTGCCCTGGTTGCCTACCCGGCCAGGTATGGTTCGTCCGGAATTATGACGTTTATCGTGAATCAGCAGGGGCGGGTTTATCAGAAAGACTTCGGCCCGGATACAGCGGCGATTGCCCGGCATATGACCCGTTACAACCCGGACAAAACCTGGACCCTGGTGGTGCAGTAGTATTTCGGCGACATTTAGCCGGTCCTGGACCGCACCGGACGCCATATTGATAATGGCCCGACAATTGCCGGCAAGCGGGGAATCAACGGCGGATTTTCAGAAAAGAGCCATACGCCTGGGGGCATTCCCATCGATTTTCAACAATGCAAAAAAGGCTCCCGCCGCGGGGAGCCTTTTTTGCATTGTGCCTGCTTTTTCGGATTTTAAATTAATAGTTGCGGCCGAACTGTTTGCGTTCCCATTCCTTCTGAATAATGATCCGCGGGCGGACCAGAATCAGGAGGATGCCGGTATCGCGTACATAAGAGCGATTGGTGAAAAGCCGATTGATAATTGGAATCTGGGAAAGGACAGGCACGCCGGCCTCGACTTCAATTTCACCGGCAAGGCGTTGACCGCCGAGCAGCAGCGTTCCGCCATCCGGCACGGATACGGTGGTGGCCACCTGCGTGAGCTGCACATCCGGCAACTGCACGAAGCCCAGAGCGGCCGGAGAGCCGCCGCCGGTAATGTTCTGACCGGTAATATTAAATGTTGTCAGCCCAAGGAGTGTGGCCAGGGACGGCTGAATCGTCATTTCCACGTAGCGCCGATCCGCGGAGACAGTGGCCTGAACCTGAAGCACCACGCCGGTGGACAAGGTGGATACGTTCAATGTCGGCGAGGTAGTGGCGATGGCGCCAACGCCGCCCGTAACCGTTTGTCCGCCGGTTTCGCTGGATACAAAGTTCTGCTGTTGTGTAACGGTGATATAAGATTCCTGACCGTTGTACAGCGTCACGCGCGGCGCGGTAAGGGTGGTGGAATGTTCGCTTTCCTGCGTCGCCTGCAGCAGCAGACTCAACTGGTAATTGGACAGAATGCTGCCGCTGAAATTCAGTGCTGATTCGCCGCCGGTAAAATTCTTGGCGATGTTATCGCCCACGCCGGTGGCCTGCGGCGCGGCCAGGGTGGCCGTGTTGTTTCCGAATGTGATCGGGCCGGTGCTGCCGCCGAAAAGTGAACCGGACGCCGAGTTGGCCGTCGGAGCGCCGGCGCCATTTGTGGTCACAAAGGCCGGGAATCCGAGACTCCAGGAGAATCCAAAGAAGTTAAGGAAGCTGGAATTAACAATCAGGAATCGCGTATTGATGGAAATTTCAATAGCGCGGGCTTCACGAAGTTTTTCCAGCAGACTTTCAATTTTGGATTGATTGTCCGGAGTCTGGTTGATGACCAGCTGGCCGTTAAGCTCCCGGATATTGCCGGAGGTGCCGCCGTTGGCGACCCATGAGTTGCGATCAACGGTATTTTCAATAAGACGGGTGATTTCGCGGACCATCTGCCCGCGCGTCTTTTGGCCGTTGTTGTTGGCTCCGTTCTGGGCGCTACCCGTAAAGAGAC
>JAKBBN010000052.1 GCA_021808485.1 Planctomycetota bacterium
TGTCACATTTGTTTATGGCCGGGTCAGTGCCGCAAGGGAGCGGATTCCGGGCGATCATGGGCTTCTTCAGGCCCCCACCGTCGCCTGCCCGGCCTTGGATTCCACGGCTTCCGCAGCCGGCGACTCCGGAGCAAAAGTCATGGAAATATGGGATTCCGGCTCCGGCGCCGGTTCGCCCAGATGGGCCGTTTTAATTTCCTGATAGTTGCGAAACGCAGTGCCGGCCGGAATAAGGTGGCCGAGGATCACATTTTCCTTGAGGCCCACCAGTGTGTCCTCACGACTGGCCAAAGCGGCCTCCGTGAGAACTTTCGTCGTTTCCTGGAAACTGGCCGCGGAAACAAACGATTCACTCTGCAGACTGGCTTTGGTGATGCCCAGCAGCAGTGTTTTTCCGGTGGCCGGCTTGGGTTTCCTGGTTTTCGGCGGCGTGCCGCCTTTGGCCTCAACGGCAGCCGCGATTTCCTTGACCTCTTCACGGGTCAGCAGAGCGCCGGCGGCAAGTTCAGTGTCGCCCGGTTCATCCACGCGCATCAGTTTCATGACCGCCTCATTGGCATGGCGGAATTTGAACTTGTCCACCACCTCGCCGGGAAGGAAGGATGTGTCGCCGGGACTGTCGACTTTCACTTTCCGCAGCATCTGGGAAACGATTACCTCGATATGCTTGTCGCTGATGCGCTGATTCTGCGTGCGGTACACGTTCTGCACTTCGGTCAGCAGATATTCCTGCAGGGCATCTTCACCCTTGATTCGCAGGATATCATGCGGTACCAGCGGGCCGTCAATCAGCGGATCGCCGGCATCCACGGTATCACCCGTATGCACACGCAACTGCCGGTCCTGCGGCACATGGTGTTCTTTTTCAATATCACCGGCGCCGCGTACGATAATGGTCATTTTGCCGCGGCGTTTGTCCGATTTCAGCTCCACTGCGCCGGAAATTTCCGCCATCACGGCGGTGTCCTTGGGCTTGCGGGCCTCAAAGATTTCCGTCACACGCGGCAGACCGGAAGTGATATCGGAAGTACCCTTGATTTCCCGCGGCTGACGGGCCAGAAGGGTTCCGGGGAACACATTCTGTCCTTCAGACACGTCAATTCGGGCCTTTGCCGGCAGATAATGGAAATCCAGAATCTTGCCGTCCGCCGGATCCTCGATCACGATTCGGGGATGACGTTCGCCGCGATGCTCCACAATGACAAGCCGCTTGGAGGCGCCTTTGCCTTCGGACTCGGCGCGAGCGGTTTCACCTTCTTGAATGTCTTCAAATTTCACGCGGCCGGCCTTTTCCGCCAGAATGGGCGTGCGGTGCTGGTCCCACGTGCAGAGTTGCTGTCCGCCGCGGACGCTTTCGCCCTGTTTGACCAGAATAGTGGCGCCATAGGGCACGCGTGATTTTTCAAGTTCGCGTCCTTTGGTATCGCGGATTAAAATTTCACCGTTCTTCTTAAGCACTACGATGTGCTTGTTGCCTTCGGCGTCGGACACTTCCACCGCGTTGAGGTCATGGTATTCCACGACGCCCGCAACACCGGCGCGAACATCGTTCTTTTCCAGAATACGCGTCGCCGAACCGCCGGTGTGGAACGTACGCATTGTCAGCTGGGTGCCCGGCTCGCCGATCGACTGCGCGGCAATGATGCCCACTGCCAGCCCTTCTTCCACCAGTGAATTCGTGGACAAGTCCACCCCGTAACAGCGGGCGCACATGCCGACCGGGCTTTCGCAGGTCAGCGGGCTGCGGACGCGAACGGTTTCAAGATTCAGCGATTCAATTTTCCGGGCGATGCTTTCCGTTATGATCTGCCCTTCGCGGACAATCACTTCGTCCGTAACGGGATTGATCAGGGTATCGGCGGCACAGCGTCCGATCAGGATATCACGCAGCGGAACATCAATCTGATCGCCCTTGTAGATGGCGCTCTTGCGGATGCCCTTCTGTGTACCGCAGTTATTCTGCGAGATGATGACATTTTGCGCCACGTCCGCGAGTTTGCGGGTCAGGTAGCCGGAATCCGCCGTTTTGAGTGCGGTGTCGGCCAACCCTTTACGCGCACCGTGTGTGGAGGTGAAATACTCCAGCACGGAAAGACCCTCACGGAAATTGGTTTTAATGGGCGTTTCCATGATTTCACCGGACGGCCGGCTCATCAGGCCGCGCATGCCGGCCAGCTGCCGGAAATTATCCACGTTTCCGCGGGCGCCGGAATCCGCCATGAGGAACACCGGGTTAAGGTAGGAAACACCCGACGCATCCTTCGGCGGCAGCGGCGCCAGCGTTTTTGCGTCGCGTGTATCGTGCTCCAGTTCCAGCATCATCTCTTTGGTGACTTCTTCGCGGGCGTGCGCCCAGATATCCAGAAGCTGGTTGTAGCGTTCGCGCTCGGTCAAAGCGCCCAAGCTCAGATTTTTCTCGATACGGTCGGCCTTTTTCTGCGATTCTTCGATGATCTGTTGTTTGCGAACCGGAATACGCAGGTCGGTGATGCCGAAGCTCAGGCCGGCGAGCGTGGACATCTTAAAGCCGAGTTCCTTCATGTTGTCCAAAAGATCGATGGTGGAAGGCCGGCCCAGAATCTGGTAGCAGTCGGCAATCACGCGGCTGCCGCCCTTGCTGGAAAGCGTGTAATTGTAAAACGGCATCTTCGGCGGAAGAATATCGTTGAACATGCAGCGCCCGACCGTGGTGACAATCACGCGGTTCCTGGGCACCGGTTCGAAAGATTTGCCCTGACCGCCGACCATCAATTCGCGGTCAATACGGACACGGATCGGGGTGTGGATGCCGATTTTGCGATCCTGATAGGCAAGCAGCGCTTCCTGGAAATTATGGAACGCCAGTTCCTTGCCGGCCTCGCGCTCACCGGCTTCGCCCCGGCGCATCGCCGTGATGTAGTAAATTCCCAGAACAATGTCCTGCGACGGGCCGATGATGGGCGATCCATTGGCCGGAGAGAAAATGTTATGCGTGGAAAGCATGAGCAGATGCGCTTCGGCCTGCGCTTCAATGGAAAGCGGCAGGTGCACAGCCATCTGGTCGCCGTCAAAGTCCGCGTTAAAGCCTTTGCACACCAGCGGGTGAATTTTAATGGCGTTGCCTTCAATCAACACCGGTTCAAACGCCTGAATGCCCATGCGGTGGAGCGTCGGAGCGCGGTTCAGGAGAACGGGATGCCCTTTGATGACTTCTTCAAGAATATCCCATATTTCCCGGTCGCGGCGCTCGATCATTTTCTTGGCGGATTTGATCGTATCCGCCAGGCCGTGTTCCTTGAGTTTGCGGATAATAAAGGGCTGGAACAGTTCCAGTGCGATCTTCTTGGGCATGCCGCACTGGTTGAGCTTAAGTTCCGGACCGATCACAATCACCGACCGCGCCGAATAATCGACGCGCTTGCCCAGCAGGTTTTCACGGAACCGGCCCTGCTTGCCTTTGATCATATCCGTCAGTGATTTGAGCGGGCGATTGGATGATCCAAGCACCGGCCGACGGCAACGGCCGTTGTCGAACAGCGAATCCACCGCCTGTTGGAGCATGCGCTTTTCATTGCGGATAATGACTTCCGGCGCATTAAGGTCCATCAGCTTCTTCAACCGGTTATTGCGGTTGATAATGCGACGGTACAGGTCGTTCAGATCGCTGGTAGCAAAATTTCCCGATTCTAGTAGAACCAGCGGGCGAAGATCCGGCGGGATCACCGGGATGACCTCAAAAATCATCCAGTCGGGCTTGTTCTGCGATTTACGGATGGCTTCAACAATGCGCAGCCGTTTGGTAAGGTCCTTGATCTTCTGCTTGCTGTGTGTGGTGTCAATCCCTTCGCGGATTTTTCTGGACTCCTCCGCAAGATCCATGAAATTAAGCAGCGAACGGACCGCATCCGCGCCCATTTCCGCCTTGAATTCCATTCCATGCTTGATTCTGGCGTCGCGGTAGTCCTCTTCATTAAGAAGCTGCTTGCGTTTCAACGGGGTACCGGCGGGATCGGTGACGCAGTATTCCTGGTAATACACCACTTTTTCCAGGTCACTGGTCTTCATATCCAGAAGATTGCCCAGCCGGCTTGGCATGGCCTTGAAAAACCAGATATGCACGATAGGCGCGGCAAGGCTGATGTGGCCCATGCGCTTGCGGCGCACGCGGCTGTGGGTCACCTTCACCCCGCAACGATCGCAAATGACGCCCTTGTATTTCGTGCCCTTGTATTTGCCGCAGGCGCATTCCCAATCCCGCTCCGGGCCGAAAATGCGTTCGCAGAACAGGCCGTCACGTTCCGGACGATATGTCCGGTAGTTGATTGTCTCGGGTTTTTTTACCTCGCCAAAGCTCCATGAACGAATGTCATTGGGGCTGGCCAGGGCAATTTTCACCGAGCCGTAGTCATTAATACGATCATATACAGGTTCAGCCATGATAAAAGCTCCGCTAAAAACGCGCGCCTATTTATGTCAACTCATCTGATGGTTAAGGCCCGGCATACCATCTATCCGCACGGCGCCGGCCCGCCATCGACGCCGGGGGAAGTTACACGCCCTTCTTTTTCTCCAGGGTGATGTTCAGGCCCAAGCCGCGAATTTCATTGCACAGTACGTCAAAGGAGACCGGCGTACCGGCTTCAAGCGAATTGACGCCCTTGACCATGCTTTCGTAAATCTTGGTGCGGCCTTCCACATCATCGGATTTAACCGTGAGCAGTTCCTGGAGCACGTACGCTGCGCCATAGGCCTCCAGCGCCCAGACTTCCATCTCACCAAATCGCTGGCCGCCGGTGCGTGCCTTGCCGCCGAGAGGCTGCTGCGTGATAAGACTGTATGGACCGGTGGAGCGGGCATGAATTTTATCGTCCACCAGGTGGTGCAATTTCAGCATGTACATATAGCCGACGGTCACCCGCTGTTCAAACGGTTCGCCGGTGCGGCCGTCGTGCAGCGTCACCTTCAGGCTTTGCGGCATTTCCACAAACTTTTCATCGGCGGGAGGCGGCAGTTTTTTGTCCGCAAGTTCCTTGCGGCGATTCCGCACATGCTGGTTGGCCTCTTCAACGGCCTTGTGAATTTCATCTTCACTGGCGCCGTCAAATACCGGCGTAACGGCCTGGAACCCAAGCATGGCCGCGGCCCAACCCAGGTGTGTTTCCAGAATCTGGCCGACGTTCATACGCGATGGAACGCCCAGCGGATTAAGAACAATGTCCACCGGTGTGCCGTCATCCAGGAACGGCATATCTTCTTCCGGCACAATACGGGCGATCACGCCCTTGTTGCCGTGCCGGCCGGCCATTTTATCGCCAACGGAAAGCTGGCGTTTGGTGGCCAGGTAAACTTTCACCATTTCCAGTACGCCGGTCGGCAGGTCGTCGCCGCGTTTCATGTGTTCGAGTTTCCGCGACTTTTCTTCCTGCAAAGCGGCCAGACGGGATTTGTAACGGGCATACAGCGTCACGGCTTTTTCCCGGTTTTCTTCGGATCCCTTTATCCAGTTCACCGAGAAGTTTTCAACCTGCTCCAGGATGACTTCATCGAGATCGGATTTGCCCACCTTCTGGCGGGTGGATGGATCTACCATCATCTGCCCGGTGATGCCGTTGATTTCGTCGGTCAGTTTGCGGAACAGGGCCGCGATCTGGCCGTCCATCTGCGTCGCGTATGCCTTGGCCTCTTTCTGCAGATTTTTCTTTTGTTCATCGGAAAGATGCGTCCGGCGGCTGAACCGCTGGGCGCCAATGACGATGCCTTCGGTTCCAGCCGGCACTTCCAGCGAATCGTTTTTCACATCTTCACCGGCCCGTCCGAAAATGGCATGGAGAAGCTTCTCTTCCGGGGAAAGCTCGGTTTTGCTCTTGGGCGAAACCTTGCCCACCAGAATATCGCCCGGCCCGACCCGTGTGCCGATGCGCACCACACCTTCTTCATCCAGGTTCTTCAGGGCCTTTTCGCTTACGTTTGGAATATCACGGGTGAATTCCTCGCGCCCGAGTTTCGTTTCCCGGATTTCAACGTCAAATTCCTCAATATGAATTGAGGTGAACGTGTCTTTCTTTATCAACCGTTCGCTGACCACGATGGCATCTTCAAAGTTATAGCCGTCGTAAGTCATGAAGGCCACCAGCACGTTGCGACCCAGGGCGAGTTCGCCGTTGCTGCAGGCGGGACCGTCGGCCAGAATCTGGCCTTTTTTCACCTTCTGATTCAGGCTTACCAGCGGCTTCTGGGTCAGGCAGGTCTTGTCATTAAGACCGGCGTTTTTCCGCAGCTGGTATTCATCGGAATTATCAATGACGATTCGCGTGGAATCCACGAATGTCACCACGCCGCTGCGTTCCGCCCGGATCACCATGCCGCTGTTGACAGGCACATGTTTTTCCAGACCGGTACCGACCACCGGAGGCTCGGTAATCAGCAGCGGGACCGCCTGACGTTGCATGTTGGATCCCATCAGGGCGCGGTTGGCGTCGTCATGTTCAAGGAACGGAATTAAAGCCGCGGAAATCGCGACCACCTGCTTGGGCGAAATATCCACGTAGCTGATGTCCGAACCGCGAACCTGCTGCAGGTCGCCGTTCACCCGCGCCAGCAGCAGATCCTGACGCACTTTCATGGTCTTGGGATCCACCGATTCCGGCGGAGCCAGCACGGCTTTCATTTCCTCGTCCGCCCGCAGGTATTTGACCTGCCCGGTTACTTTTCCGCCGTCCACCACGCGGTACGGCGTGATCAGGAATCCGTATTCATCAATACCGGCGTAAATGGACAAGGATGCAATCAGCCCGATGTTCGTTCCTTCCGGCGTTTCAATCGGACAAATGCGGCCGTAGTGTGAAATATGCACATCGCGAACTTCAAAGCCGGCCCGCTTGCGATTCAAGCCGCCGGGCCCAAGGGCGGACAACCGCCGTTCATGGGTGAGCTGGGAAAGCGGATTGGTCTGATCCACCACCTGCGAAAGTTCGCTGCGCCCGAAGAAAAATTCGATTGAAGCGCTGATGCTCTTGGAGTTCACCAGTTCAACAATCTTCGGGTTTTCGTCCTGCGATTTGGACGACAACCGCTCCTGAATCGTCCGGCGGAGCTTAAGGAAGCCCTTTCGCAGTTCTTCCTGGGCCAACTCGTCAATGGTGCGAAGCCGGCGGTTGCCCAGATGGTCAATATCATCCACATAGCCTTTGCCGGCCCGTAGTTCCATGATGTATTTAATGCTGCCCAGAATATCTTCCGCGCGCAGGGTCATCACATCTTCCGGAACATTCTGCTCAAATTTGCGATTGATGCGGAACCGTCCGACCCGGCCCAGACGATAACGGTTGGCATCAAAGAAGCGTTCGGCAAAAAGGGTTTTGGCCTTGTCGTCATTCGGCGGATTTCCCGGCCGCAGACGGCTGTAAATCTTCCGCAGCGCTTCCTTATGGCTGTGCGAATCATCTTCCTGCAATGTGTTGAGGATAACCGGGTCAACCACTTTTTCGATGATTTCCAGTTTCTTGATGCTGCCGGCCTGAATCTTGGCGACGCGGTCCCCGATCTGGGTGCCCGCCTTGACAAGCTCTTCGCCGGTTTCCGTATCAATGATGGAGCCGACGGCATAGTGCTCAGGCTTCAACTGCCCCACGGGAATGGAGCGGGTTTCGTAAAAAGCCTTCAGCATTGCTTCATCCGTGCCATATTTTTCATCCATGGCACGGAGAAAAATGGTGGCCGGAATTTTGCTGGACTGGTCGATACGGACCACCAGCACATCCTTCTTGGTGACGTTAATCTCAATCCAACTTCCGCGTTCCGGAATCACGCGGCAGGCATGCAGCGGACGATCGCCCTCCTGAGAGTCAATAACGAAATCCACGCCCGGCGAACGGTGCAACTGCGAAACAATGACACGCTCGGCGCCGTTGATGATAAACTCGCCGCCACCGGTCATGATCGGCACTTCACCGAGGTAAATGGATTCTTCCTGTACATCTCCCTTGCCCTTGCGGCTGAAGCGGACCCTTATCTTCAAGGGCATGCCGTAGGTCAGCCGCAAAGCCCGGCACTCATCCGGAGTATAACGGGCACGCAGCAACTCATAGCTGATATATTCGAGCTTCATGCTCTGGTCATAGGACTCGATAGGAAAGACTTCCCGCAGCAGCGATTCGAGTCCTTCGTTTTTCCTTTTGTCCGGATCAACGCCGGACTGGAGGAAGCGTTTGTACGCCGCGGTCTGCACTTGAATCAGGTTGGGAATTTCAAGAGCATCGCCACGCTTGGAATAGTCACGCACTTGCGTTATACGCATAGAGTCACCTTTTGCCACAAAATCCGCGAATTTATGTTATGCGATTGGAACCAACAATGTGTAAACAGATAACGGTGGGGGTAAGACGCAATAAAATCTGCCTTGGCGTTCCATAGCCCATCATTGTACAAGGGAACCATGGTTGGATGCAAGTGGCGCGCCAAACTCATTTTTTACTTAGGAGAATCACAATTTTCGGACTAATATATTTTATACGCATACAAGTAATAGTTATCTATTTTTACGACCAAATTTTTCCTTTAAGAATAACAATATTGTCAAAGCATATACCGCGCCGCCAACTTCGCTTTTATTCCGAATTCCCATCGCGTTTAAGGCACGAACCAAAATTCGCCTGGAACTATTGCCCCCGCAGGTGTCAAATTTTGAAAACCGCATCAGCATCCAAGTCCAGCATTGCCAGCCGAAGCAGCGACATCGCCATATCCGCAGCGCGAAGCCTCACGCCATTGCGGTCGCCGGCGAATTGGCACCGCCGCACCTGCACTCTCGAACGGCTGGCCAATCCTATGTATACCAGTCCGACCGGTTTATCCAGCGTGCCGCCATCCGGTCCGGCAATTCCAGTAATACCGATCCCCCAATCCGCGCCGGCGATCCGTCCGGCATTTTCCGCCAGGACCGCCGCGACAGGCTCACTGACCGCACCATGCCGGTCAAGCAAATCGCTGTCAACCTGCAGATCCGCGATTTTTGCGTTATTCGCATAGGGAATCCACCCACGGAGAAAATACCGGGAGGAACCGGGAATATCGGTAAGCCGTTGGGCCAGCAAACCGCCGGTGCAGCTTTCCGCCGTTGCCACGGTCTGTTTTTTTTCAGTAAGCAGGTCCCCCACCACGTTTGACAGTGAAACATCCCCGGTTGAAAAGATCAGCGGGCCTAACCGCTCGTTAATCTGGGCTGTTTTCTCCAAGATCATTGTTTCCACCTCTTGCGCTGAACCGGATGCGTACACCCGCACGGAAACCAACCCATCATACACGGTAGTGCCGACGGTGGGGTTTGTGCCGCGTTTCATCAGGTCGGCAATAATTTGCCCGATTGCGGATTCTCCAACGCCGTAGGTATTGAACTTAATAACGCGGCTAACCCGCCCGGCGACCGGAGCATTGGCACGAAGTTCCGGCAGCACGGCCTGTTCAAACATCACCTTCATTTCCTTTGGCACGCCGGGCATGGCGAAAATTTCCGTCCGGCCAACGCGCATGCAAATACCCGGCGCCGTACCACAGGAATTCGGTAAAGTTTTTGCCGTAGCGGGCCGTAACGCCTGCAGCCGGTTACTCGGGGCCATCACCCGGTTCAGACGCCGAAAAAACGCCTCAATTCCGGCCAAAGCTTCCGCGTCCTGCTCAAGCGGCTGACCCGCGGCATCCGCCAAGGCAGCCCGGGTGACATCATCTTCCGTGGGTCCCAAGCCGCCGGAGATCAGCAGTACCGACACCCGGCCGGTAAATCGGCGTATCGCTGCGGCCACCGCCTGAAGAGAATCCGGCACGGCCACATGTTCTTGAACGCTAATACCTATTTGTGCAAGTTGTGCGGCAATCCATCCCGCGTTGGTATTCACAGTCAGCCCGGAAACCAGTTCATCGCCAATCGATAAAATCGCAGCGTTCGCCATGTTCGTCTGAATTCCTTCCATTACGACCGCCGGGGTGACGGCAACGGCGTGCCGTTTACTACATCATTGCGATTTTAGGCGTGGATTACCGGTTAAACAACAGACCGGTGGGAGCTTTGCGCCGGAGAATTTACAAGGTCCCGCCCCGGTATCCGCAGTAGATTAGCTTGCCACGGCACCGGAAAAGCAGTACGGTTAAGGCATTGAAATTAAACAAGGAGGATTCGGCATGACGATGCGACGATCTGCGTGGAAAGTGGCTCTGTTGTTTTTGCTGCTTAACTTGTGCAGCCTGCGAGCTTATGCGTTAACCGCCGGAGATCATGTTCACGTATTCTGGCGGACAACAGGTGGTCAGGTGATTACCGGTCGGATGCTCAAAGGACATCTGTTGGTGGTGGATTTTTGGGCCACATGGTGCCACCCATGCATGCTGGAAGTTCCCACAGTCATCAAAGATTACAAAAAATACAGCCGGGATGGCGTCGGGTTCCTGGGTATAAGCTTGGATAACGACGTTTCGCAAATGCGGGCAGTGGCGAAAAGCAAGGGAATTGTCTGGCCGCAGGTTTGCACCGGGGCGGCTTGGCAGGACCCCACCGCAACGGCTTGGGGCGTGCGCGCCATTCCGGATACTTTTATCATCAGCGGCCGCGGAAAGGTGCTTTGGACCGGCTATCCGACGCAGTTGGCGTCCGCATTAAACCAGATGCTTAAACTGCATCCCACAAAAATTGTCATGATACGGGACGCAAAAAAAGCATTGGCCGCGGCGATTGCGCACGTTGTAAAACATAAGGATATCGGCGGGGCAATCGCTGAACTCAAGACGATTAGTCGGAAAATAGGTCGCGATCGGGCCATGCGACAGCCGATCAAAAAACTGCTCTTGGCGATCCACGCCGCCGGGCCTGCTGCGGTTCACCAGGTTCGCGCCAGCCGTCCCGTGATGCGGGTGCTTGCCGAAATGGTGGGGATGGGTCGGGTGCAAACTTGGCTCGGACCTATTCAATAACAGGCGGTAGGCGGGAGTTTCACGTTACCTGCGAACATTGCGTACAAGCCGGGCACCGCAGGCACACTGTAAAATCGTGCGCCGCCCGCCGAAAATCCGGTGGATTTCCCGTCCGGCCATATGCGGTTATTATTCTTGCACGATGCAGGTAAAACCCTACTTAATCACCGATATTGTCATTACAATTTTCTGGGCTGCGGAAATTATTCTGCAAATCTGGGGAATTCGGGTGGCGCAGTTTTTTTCCATGCGTATGCCGCGTGTGGCGGCCCAGCCGCTCTCCGCGTCGCGGCCGGCGGTAGCCGTTATACTTCCGGTAAAGGGCGTCGATGCATGCACACAAGGCAATATTGAAGCGTTGTGCCGTCAGAACTATCCGAACTATCGGTTGATTTTCTGTGTGGAATCCGCGGAAGATCCGATCATCCATTTACTGGAACGGATTGTGCGGGACGGCGGCGACGGCAGGGTTAAAGTGGTAGTCGCCGGAGAGGCGGTCAATCGCGGGCAAAAAGTACATAATCAGCTTGCCGCGGTAGCCGCGACCACGCAACAGGATGAAATCCTGGCATTTATGGACGCAGATGCACGGCCTACACCGAACTGGCTTCACGCGCTGGTTACGCCGTTAACTTATGGTCCGCATATCGGCGCGTCCACAGGCTACCGATTTTACCTTCCGACCGGTGCGAGTTCCGCCAATGACACATTGTGCGTTATCAACAGCCTGGTCGGCAGTCTGCTGGGCCCCTACCGCCGCACAATGGTTTGGGGAGGCTCCATGGCCATGCGGCGCAAGGACTTTTTTGACTACGGCGTTCATGACGTATGGCAGGGCGCGCTGAGCGATGATTACGCGTTGTCCTATTGCGTCCGGCGGCGGGCCCGCACCTGGATTCATTTTGTGCCGCAGTGCCTGGTGGCATCCACGGCCTCATATAACTGGCATTCACTGAACGAATTTGCGGTTCGACAATACCGGATTACGCGAATTTGCGCGCCGCGCGTCTGGCTGGCGGCATTGGCCGGATCGCTGCTTTTTGTTTTCGCACTGCTTTCCGCCGTGGTGATCAGCATTGAAGCGGTTTATTTTCACCGTGCCGATTCATGGATACCCATCGGCGTATGCGTACTCATTTATCTGCTGACCTGCATGCGGGGCTACATGCTGCTGCGCGGCGGGCGGCGGCTGCTGCCTGACCATCAGCGGGAATTGCGACGGGCCCGCAACTATTTTATTCTTGGAATGCCGCTGATTCAGTTCGTAAACGCATTCTTTGTGGTACGCTCGGCATTGGGCCGAACGGTTACCTGGCGCGGAATCGAATATCGGATGGATGGACTGGATTCCACGCACATCATCAGCCGCAACAAGTCGTGAACGCTCCAACCTGCCCGTTTCCTGAAACCGCCGGCAGGCGGCCGTTTTGCATGGACCGCAATTCACCGCGGCGGACGGCTTTTCTCCGCAACATAGGCCATTCGCATCTGGTACAGCAGGGAATCAATCAACGCCTGTTCCGGGGGCGTAAGGTTGCCTTTCGTTTTTTCCTGAATTACTCCCAGCATATCTATATAAAGCCGGGCCAGCCCAAGGTCACGCGGACGCGGCTTGCCGCCGGCATCCGGCATCTGCCCCATGGCGACGAGAATTTGCGTGGCATACTGCTCCACAAGCAATTCAAACGACGCCGATGGCAGGCCCGTCCCACCTTCCGCCGCGATTGATTCCGGCGTTGTGGAGCCGGCGGAACCGGGGAGATCACCGACTTTTTCCGCCAGCCTTTCTTTTTCGGCCTGCGCCTGGCTCTTCCAATCGTCATCGATATGCAGACCGCTGCCGGAAGGCGCCGAATTTTCCGCTTGATGATTCATAATTGTCTCCTGCGAAAACAACCTTTATCGTCACCGCCATCTATGTTACCATCTTCGAATCGTCCGCACACGCACGGCAACGTTCGCCGTTCGTAGCAGGGCGGCGAACAACAGCATCCGGGTGCATGGAATGGAAGAAGCCTCCGCTCAACAGGTTTATCAAAGTCCGCTGGTAACGCGCAACGCATCGCTGGAGATGCTGCAGGTATTTTCGCCGCAGCGCAAATTTTCCACGTGGCGGCGCATCTGGCTGGCGCTGGCGGAATCGCAACAACAGCTGGGACTCGCCGTTACGGATGAGCAATTGGCGCAGATGCGGGCCCACCTTGATGATATTGATTTTGCCGAAGCCGCCCGTCAGGAGCAAAGGCTGCGGCACGATGTCATGGCGCATTTATACACCTTCGCCAAGGTGGCGCCGGCAGCAAAGGCCATCATGCATCTGGGCGCCACGTCAATGGATATTGTCGACAACACCGACGTGCTGCTGCTTCGTGACGCACTTGAAATCGCCGTCAATAAGCTTGCCGCGGTGATTGACCGCCTCGCGGTCTTCGCATTGGCCAATCGGGATGTTCCGGTTCTTTCCTATACGCATGTCCAGCCGGCGCAGCCCAGCACGCTGGGCAAGCGCGCCGTGTTATGGTGCTATGATTTCGTATTGGCGCTGGCGGATCTGGAATTGCGGCTTCAAACCTTGATGCTTCGCGGCATCAAGGGCACCACGGGAACACAGGCTTCATTTCTTGAACTGTTCTCCGGGGACCAGGAAAAAGTGCGGCGGCTGGAATTTGCCGTCGCCGAAAAGCTCGGCTTCAAGCGGGTGCACCCCGTTTCAGGACAAACTTACTCCCGCATTGTGGATGTTCAGATTATTGCATCACTGGCTGCCGTGGGTGCGGCGGCGCATAAAATGGCGCAGGACATCCGGCTGCTGTCGGCATTTAAGGAAGTGGATGAACCTTTTGAAGATGAACAAGTTGGCTCTTCCGCCATGGCCTATAAGCGCAATCCCGTGCTGTGCGAACGCGTCACCGGCCTGGCACGCTGGCTGATGGGCATTGTCAGCCAACCGCTGTTTACCGCCGCGCAACAAATGTTTGCGCGGACTCTCGCCGATTCATCCAACAAACGCCTGTCGATACCGGAGGCATTTTTAACCGCGGATGCGATTCTGGACATACTTTTCAAGGTTTCCGGAGGCATGGTGGTGAATCACAATGTCATTCAGCAACGGCTGAATGCGGAACTTCCATTTATGGCAACGGAAAATGTACTAATGGATGCGGTAAAATCCGGCGGTGACCGCCAGGAGTTGCATGAGCGCATCCGCAAACATGCCATTGCCGCTGCGCAGCAGGTAAAGGAACTGGGCCGGCCCAATGACTTGATTGACCGATTGAAAGCGGACCCCGCATTTGCAAGTGTGGATATGAACAGCGTCATGAATGCCCGGCAATACATCGGCCGGTCCGCGGAACAGGTGGATGAATTTGTAGCGCAGATTGTCGAACCGATCCGTCAGCGCTACCGCGGCAAGCTGGAGCGCAAAGTAACGATTAAGGTGTAGGTACCGTTGAATAATCCGAACTGTTTTATTCAGACCGGCGGCAGTTCGCGGGCTGGCCTGATCGCAAGGACCGATGCCGCGGCGAGAGAAAACGAAAACCCGCTTTTTTTTATTTAGCGACTGTGGGCCTTGCCCCCGCTCGCGATATTCTGCCGACCACCTCCCGCGACGGACGGAATGCCTCCCGCGGGATTGCCTCCCCGCACAACGGACCTTTTCCGTGTGGATGGAGAGCCGGGAATCGTTATGCCGGCGGATTGATCGCATTTTCCTCTGGAAACAACCTGCGCAACTTGCGGGAAAATTACGGCACTGCTCACGACGTTTCGCCGCAGCCCACCCTTGCGGCACTTGTGCTTTACCTGCGACATGCCTCTCACTCCCTTCTACTGCCCATTGACTGGATTATCGAACGACGAATCCGATTCATCGTTTTATGCGGCCGCACCAGTTTCAGTCACACGCCGCAGGCTTGGCACCCAGTGAAAGTGTGGATCGCTGGAGGGAAAGAAAGCCAGTAATCGCAGCCGGCCGATTCCGGTGTTATACACACAGTGCGGAACGCCGGCGGGAATTACCATGGTGGAACCGGCGATGAAGGTGTGTGGTTCTTCCGCGATGAAAAGGATTCCTTCACCTTGGGCACAAAGAATCACTTCCTCGCAATCGTGATAGTGCGGAGGAATATGCCCGCGTTCCTGATAAATTCCCTCGAGCACCATGGAATTGCCGTCCGCACCGCCGTGTGCCAACAGATTGCGCGAAGTGCCAAGCCGGGTGTTACGTTCCAACGATGCGATGGTTGCTTCAACAGACATACACTGTCTCCTGCGAAATGACTAAGACCGCAAAAACTACTTCTAAACGCGCCCAACGTGACCCTTACGGGCAGGTTTCGGAGCTTCTGGACGCTTTGATATGTGTCCGAATCATCCGAATGGGCTTACTGAATTCTTCGGCTTTCGCTTGCGAAATTAATAAGTGCAAATCGCTGAATTTCAGGGGGGTGGTTATAGGGCGACAATCGGGCGGATAATCAACGGGCGACTTGCGAAAAATGAAGCATTTGGCCCATTTTCGTAACCGCGACGCGATAAACCAGCCTCACCATTTCCGGCGTCAGAACCTGTCGCACATTACCCGCCGCGGCGAGTCTCCCGTCGCTGAGCAGTATGGCGTCGTCGCAATGCTGCAGAGCCATATTCAGATCGTGCGTAACCACAACGATCGTGCGCAGTTTGCCGGACGCAAGCGATCGTAACAATCCCAGAATTTCCATTTGATGCCATAAATCCAGACCGGTGGTGGGTTCATCGAGAATGATTATCGGCGATTCCTGGGCCAATGCCCGCGCAATAACGACGCGCTGCCGCTCACCACCCGAAAGTTCCCAAAAAGTGCGGTGGGCCAGATGCTGTACATCCGAATGCCACATCGCCCGATCGACGGCGGCGGCATCTTCAGCGGACAATCGTTCAGGCCATACTCCCGCCGGCCGCACCGGCCATCGTCCCATCTGGACAATCTGGCGAACACTGTAACCGAAACCGACCTGCGAAAATTGCGGGACAAACGCAATTTTGGCCGCCGTCTGAGCCGTGGTATAAATCCGCCGCGGACGCCCTTGAAGCAGGATATCGCCCTGATCCGGCTTAAGAAAACCAACAAACAGGTGCGCCAGCGTGGATTTCCCGGCGCCATTCGGGCCGATGATTGCCGTCACGCGCCCCGGTGCAATTTTGCAGGAAATATCATCCAGCACAGGCTTGCCGCTGAAGCTGAAAGTCAGACCATCCACCGCAAGGGCAGGGACGGTGCATTCGTCGGTTGATGCCGCGGTGGTTTTCAATGCCATGGCCTGCGCCTCTGTAACAAATAAAGAAAGAATGGTCCACCGCATAATGCCGTCACCACGCCGACAGGCAGCTCACCATTGAACCAGGCTCCGGTGCAGCGCACGAATGAATCCGCGGCCATCAAAAACGCCGCCCCCAGCAACGGACTGCTCACCAGAAGCCTGCGATGATCCGGACCGAACCATGACCGGCAGATATGCGGGCAGATGAGTCCTACAAACCCTACCGGGCCGGCCAGGAGAATGGCTCCTGCCGCGAGGATTGCGGAAAGAAGAAAACTGATCAGACGAAGCCGGGCGAGTTTCACCCCCATACTGACGGCTTCCACATCGGAAAATGATGCGATATCCATCGCGCCGGAAATACCCATTGCCGCCGCCCAGCAAACCAGCAGCAACCCGGCGACAAGCCATAATTCCACGGCCGGCGTGGCCGCACTGATATAGCCGAAGATATAATCCAAAATATCAGTCCGGGCGCCGTAAGGCGCCAGATTATTCAGCAGCATGATCAGGGCGGTATTGATACTGCCCAATACAACGCCGGCCAGCAGCAACGTAACGGGGTCCAACATACCGCTCCGCCGACCAAGAAAGTAAACCGCGGCGCAGGTGACAAGAGCACCGACCAGAGCCGGTCCGGCCTGTCCGCACGTAAGAATAATCCCCATCCAGGGATGTGCGATCACCACAGACACGAATATGTTGCCGATAAGAATCCAGACCATGACACCCGCGGTTGCGCCGCTGGAAATACCGAGAATATAAGGATCCGCAAGAGGATTGCGGAGCAACCCCTGCAGCAGGACGCCGGCAATCGCCAATGAGGCCCCCACCAGGCCAGCGGCCAGAACTCGCACCAGTCGAAGATGCATGATGTCCGCGGGGCCGAATCCCAGCACCGGCCAGGTTTTTCCGGGCATTGCCGGGCCGACGGCCAGGCCGCCGATCAGCGCGCCGGCCACCAGCACCAAGCCTATCAGCACTGGCGCAATCGGCCGTGCGAGCCGCAAAAGTTTCAGGTTAAACATCATTTAACGCCTCGGATCGCGGTGCGGCCAAACAGCCGGCGCAACCGCTTAATTTCCCCGGCAATTCGCAAGGTCGGCATTTCGCAAAGTGGATTGGTAATCAGCATCACGCGCGGCGCAGGCTCGCCGAAATCCGCGGCGGCCGCAAATGCCTGTATTCGCGGGTCCTTCGGGCCGGTGGCCGGCGGGGCGCCCGGCCGGGCCAGCAGAATAATTTGCGGGTTAAGTTCCAGCATGGATTCATGGGTTAAAACGGGGAATCCACTGCCCAACTTGGCGCCGACATTTATTCCACCGGCAAGACGGATGATACTGTCCATGAAATTGCCGCGGCCGACCGCCCGCAACGGCCTGATACCCACTAAAAACAGCACGCGCGGACGATATGGTCTTGCCGGGCGCAGCCGGGCATAAGTCCTTAACCGCAACCGCAGGTTGGTGACAGCCTGCTCCGCCGCCGCCTGCCGATTCGCCAGCTTGCCGAGCAACAGCGTAATTTTTTCCAGTGAAGCGATGGTATTGAACGATACATTTACCAGCCGGATATGGTTGCCGGCCGCCAGCGCCGGCAAACCCGCCAGACGTAGCGGGCTTTTCTGAATAATCAGAATCGTCGGATGCAGATTCAGCAGCAGTTCGTCATCGAGATTCAAATAATCCCCCACGGCGGGCAATTTCCGGTAAGCCGACGGAAGCAGCGGCTTGTCAAACGAGGATACGCCAACCAAGGCGGTCCCAGCCCCGATTTGCAGGAGTATCTGCGTTGCGGCCGGCACAGTGCTGACAATCCGGGGTCCAGTCGGAACTGCTGCGTGAGGCGACGCCCGCCGACATCCCGCAGGCAGCATCAGCAGCAGTGCAATCAAACTTCCGGTTTTCAAGGCCGCGTGGAACATGGGGTTATGTTAAAAGTGGTTGGTGGAAATCTCAAACAGGCCGCATGTATTTTGTATGCCAAACCATATTGATAGCGGATTCGCCGCGGTGAAACGAGCCAAGTGCAAGCGTTATCTGATGTGCACAAGTATGTCGCCGCGGCTTGGATCAACTTACCGCGGTTTTATCAGCAATCGCAATTCCCGGTTAAATGCCCGGGTGAACGGCAATTTCACATCGGCGATGTCGGGCGGTGTATCCATCTCCAAAGCCATGGAAGTGACGGGCCGCCCCAGACCGCATGGATTGATCAGACTGAAATATGATAGATCGGTGGTCACGTTCAATGCGATGCCATGCAAAGAAATCCAGCGGCGCAGCTTTATTCCCAGTGCGCATATTTTTGCCGTTTCACCGTTCGTGAGTTGCCGCGAGTTTACCCAAACGCCGGTCGCTCCCGCCTGACAGTGACCGGTAATTGAAAATTCGTGCAGCGTTTTGACCACAACCCGTTCAAGCAAGCGGATATAGTCATGCAGGCGGAGGTTGTAACGGTTGAGCGGGATAATTGGATAGACCACAAGCTGTCCGGGGCCGTGAAATGTAATATCTCCCCCCCGATCTGTTTCCACAACTTCCACCCCGCCTGCAGCCAGGCGCCCCGCATCAGCCAGAAGGTGAGCTGCCGCCCCCGGATGCCGCCCAATAGTGATAACCGGCGGGTGCTCCAGCAGGATCAGTGCGCCCTCCGGATAACGCCCGGACTGAACATCCGCGTGCACGGCCAGTTGATAATCCCATGCCGTTCGGTAGGCCATGATGCCGACATCCAGAATTACCGGATCAGTTGTACCTGCTCCAACGGGCAAAACAGGAATGGGTGGAACAGCATTCATCAACGGCCCTTCTGTTTGCCGCTATTTCCGGCACGCCGGCCGGCCGCCGCCGGCTTGCGGGAATTCGCCGGCCCCAGGGCGCATTTGAGCACATCGTCCACCGTATCGGCAAATGTGAACTGGATGCGGCCGGCGACAAGCTTTTTCACTTCTTCAAGATTTTTCTCATTGCGGTGCGGCAGCAAAACGGTTCTGATGCCGGCATGTTGTGCGGCGATCACTTTTTCCTTAACACCGCCAATCGGCAATACCAGCCCGCGCAAGGTTATTTCACCCGTCATGGCCACATCGTTGCGGACCGGCTGGTCTAAGAACAGAGAGGCCATCGCCGTATACATCGCCACACCCGCGGACGGTCCGTCCTTGGGCACGGCGCCCGCCGGCACATGCACATGCACGTCCAGGGCGGCAAATATTTGCGGATCCACGCCGTATGACGCCGCGTTGTTTTTTAACAATGAATAGGCCGTTTGCGCCGATTCCCGCATCACTGCGCCAATCTGCCCGGTCAAACGAAGCCGCCCTTTGCCGGGCATGCGTGTGGCTTCCACAAACAGAATGTCGCCCCCTGCCGGCGTATATGCCAGCCCGGTGGCCACTCCGGGCACGGCAGTGCGCAAAGCCACTTCGCTTTCAAAAGCCGTGGGCCCCAGATATTTCGCCACATCCTGCGGCAAAACGCGAACGATCGGCACGGTGGCCAAAGCCTTATTCATGGCCGCCCGCCCATTCAACTGCACTCCCGCCGTCCGCGCGTCGGGTATTTCTTTTTTGTCCGGCGTGGAAGCCCCCATGCCGGGCGAATTGCCATTTATCTGCCGGCCATTCCCGGCAACGGCATCCGGCGAATTGTCCGTATTCAGTTCCGGCCCGAGAATGGAAGCAGGCAGTTTGCCGACAATTTCCGCCGCCACTCCGCGCAGGATCGACCCTATCGCCCTCTCAAGTCCGCGAACGCCGGCCTCGCGTGTGTAACGGTCAATCAGCATTTCCAGCGTAGCGGCGGGCAAACTGCAATTCTTCGGCAGAAGGCCGTTTTCCGCGAGTTGCCGCGGCAGCAGATATCGCCGTGCGATCCGAACTTTATCCTGCCGCGTATAGCCGGGGATCTCAATGATTTCCATCCGGTCGCGCAGGGCCGCGGGTACCGGCTCCATGTAGTTGGCCGTACAGATAAAAATAATCCGGCTGAGATCAAAAGGCACTCCCAAGTAATGATCCTGAAAACTGTTGTTCTGCTCCGGGTCCAGCACCTCCAGCAATGCCGATGAGGGATCGCCGCGGAAATCCGCCCCAAGCTTATCTATCTCATCCAGCATCATGACGGGATTAATTGTCCCGGCTTTGCGTAATTCCTGAATAATTCTGCCGGGCATGGCTCCTACATAGGTCCGCCGATGACCGCGGATGTCCGCTTCATCCCGCACGCCGCCCAGGCTGAGGCGGATGAATTTACGACCCAGCGATTGGGCGATCGATTTCCCCAGGCTGGTTTTGCCGACACCCGGCGGGCCTAAGAAACAGAGAATCGGCCCCCGCCCGCCCGGATTAAGCTTCCGCACGGATAAAAATTCCAGAATCCGCTTTTTTATTTTCTCCAGATCGTAATGATCACGATCCAGAATGCGCCGTGCCCGGCTGATATCCAGATCATCGCGGGTGGAATGACTCCACGGAAGCTCGGCGACCGTTTCCAGAAACGCCCGGATAACGCCATATTCCGGTGAAGCCTGCGGTACCGCCGCAAGCCGCGAAAGCTCCCGATCTGTTTCCTTTTTGACCACGGCGGGCAGGGCGGATTTTTCCAGCCGCGCCTTGAGGTCGGCAAGCTCCTGCGTTTGACCGTCATCCAGCCCAAGTTCCTTTTGAATCGCCTTAAGCTGTTCCTGCAGAAAATAATTCCGCTGGCTCTTATCAATGCTGGACCGGACCTGGGATTGAATATTCTCCTCAAGTTCCAGAATTTCTATCCGCGTGGCCAGCTTTTCCCGGATGCGCGTCAATCGGCGGCCCACATCCAGTTCTTCCAGGATGGATTGCTTTTCGGCCGTCGACTCCTGCAGATTGGATGCCAGAAAATCCGCCAGCGTGCCGGGAGAATCAATATCGTTAAGAATACCGGCGGCCTCATCCGGAATATTCGGCGACAATTCAATGACTTTTTTTGCCGCGGTACGCACACTTTGCACAAGCATTTCGAATTCCGGGGTAACCGGAGGCGTTACATCGGCAAGCGATTCTATTTTCGCCTTCAGATACGGTTCCTGGGCGATAAATTCCACCACCTTAAACCGCACCAGTCCGTGCACCACGATGCTTTGCTGCCCCTCCCCCACGCGCAGCATCTTCAACACAATGGCCATGGACCCCACGGTGTGCAGGTCATTGGGGCCGGGATTTTCCTTCGAATCATCGCGCTGGGTAAGCACGCCGACGATTTTGTCCGCAGGCATGACATCGTCAAGCAGTTTGCGGCTTTTTTCGCGGCCGATGCCCAGCGGAATCACCGCGCCGGGAAATGCTACCGCGTCACGCACCGGCAAAATCGGCAGTACATCGGGCACGCGAATCTGATGCACCAGCGGACCGGTGACGGAAGCGGTTTTCGGCGCATCGCCGGCCTTGTCTTGCGAACCGGCTATTTGAGCTGTCACCGGCGTTTCCGCGGATGATTCAGGAGACTTATCCAGCGGTGGTTGAGGTTTGGGCCGGAATTTGGCCGCTTTATCATTTCTTTTTTTTTCTTCGGGCATTTATCGTTTCCACGCCCCACGGTGGGGGCAAAGCAATATCTTTTTCCTGCCGCAAGCCGGCTGTTTTAATATTTATTTACGATTCTTCGGCAGCGTGATCCACAGCCAGCCGGCGTCATAGATCGCCGAGATTTTCCGTTCATTTACATTGTCCGGAAGTTCCACATAGCGGCTGAACAGACCATGGTCTATTTCCAACTGATGCACGGCGATAGCGCGATCATCACCTTTGGGCATGGGACAATTCCGCTTACCGCGAATAACCATTCGCCCGGTTTCCAGTCGCAGCTCCACATCCTGCTCGTCAACACCGGCCAGATCCACGCAAATCAGGAAGGCCTGGCGCGTTTCGTATAAATTGACCGCCGGTCGCCAAGACTCCCGCCCCCACGCACCGAACATGTGCCGGGTCAGCACGGTATCTCCCAGTTCCCGGATCAGACGTCCTGTCAGGTTCTCAATCGACGGCGAGTCTAGCTTTATAGCGGACATGGAAATGCTCCGGCATCGTGAAACATCATCGCTGCGGCGACACGCAAGCGCCAACTGCATACTTTATTCTACGCATTTTAATCGGCAAGGGAAATAAGCGATGACCGGCATGCCGTAACCGGCCAGAATGGGTTGTTGGGGCGATTGCGCCGATCCAGGCAGCCGAGTTAACCAAATGAGGCCGACGAAAATAACCGATGCACTCCCCTTCCATGGATTTTCCGACGGAATTATTGATACAACGATTGCCTGATCGCCCGGAACCATGTACGTGCCATAAGCCGGTAGCCATAAGGATCCGGATGAACCTTATCCGGCATGAGGTGCCTCCATTTTGGCCGCCCCGCCGCGGTGGAAAAGTTGGCATATTGATTCACCGCCATCACACGGTAGCCCTTTCGCCGAAACTCCGGCACAAGCCTGCTTTTGATAAAGGCATTAAACCGTTGAACTTCGCGATTTGCCGAAACCGGACGGCGCCGCGACGCCTTCTGCCCCATCGGAAGTATCTCCGCAACCAGCAAGCGTGTATGCGGCCGCAAGGTCAGGAGCTCCTTCACCAAGTGAGTCATCCGTGCATCCAGGTCATCCATGAATTGGGATTCGCGTTCATTTTTCCGGGGATAGCGCGGGTCGAAGTGCTGGGCAATATCATTAGTACCAATATGCAGCAGAATAAAATCAGGATAGGCGGGACCCTTTAACCGATATCCGCCGGTACGCAGCCAGCGCGGAACGTGGGCGGCGATCTGATCAATTCGCCAACCCGGCCAGCCGTCATGTTGTGTATTGTGCGTTTTCACCAGGGTGCGCGAAGGATTGCGCGCTGTGGAACCGACAAAATGCACGGTGTAACCCGCCTGCGTAAGCATGGCATACAGCGGGGCTCGATAACCACCGGGAACCCAATGGGTTGGATAGGCCCGGCTGTAACCAAAAGTTATGGAATCCCCCAACGGGTAAATGGTCAACACTTTGGAGGTCAGGCGGGCACGGCAACAGCCGACCGGATAAAGGCACGCAGTCAAGGCCAGTGACAATACCGCAACCACGGCAAGCCAATGTTTTTTTCAATACAGTTCCTTTCGATCTATTTAAAAAGGCTCGATATCATCATCCGATAAATTGCGCCTGGAATCAACGGTCCGGACGGCCAAAATCACTCGACATTTCATGCGGGAAAAATCGGCCGGTTTGCCCCGGCCACGGCTCCCACCGGCCGGTCCAGGACTGCGGGAAATGACGTATACTCTATGCGGCTATTAACGGGACATTTTCGAGGGTTTGGAATCGCGGTGCCATCAGCGTGTTGATGGTGCGGCGGTCGGTGGGTGACA